>NZ_JBHUFR010000006.1:838775-910873 GCF_042680985.1 Paraburkholderia dipogonis
TCGGCACGAGCAGCATCCATCGACGTGTAACGAGCAGGTTGTACGGCGCCGATTGCTGAAGTTCACCGTCGACCTCGACTGGCTGGATGCCGACGGCTTCGAGCATTGCGCGATAGCAGGAGTGGAGCGACTGCGCCGCATCCACGAAGATCGCGGCGCCGGGCTCGAGTCGCGCGAACGCGTGCCGGAATGGCAAGCCTGGTACGGCTTGCGCGAGACCATCGAGGAGCGTGGTTGTCAGAATCGGCTCGATGGGAACCGGCGTTTCAGACACGCCCAACGGCAACGGCACGATTTGCAGATGCTTGTGCGCCTGACTCGCGCCCGCGGCAGCGCCCGCATTGTAAAAACCGATGCCGTCGAATTCAGCCATGCAGACAATCAGCGACTCGAAGTCCGCGAGGTTGAGGAGCGCGTTCTGCGATTGGAAGTTACGGGTAACGATCAGCAGATGATTGTCGATGACATTGAACTTGTTGAGCAAAGCCAGATGCGTGTCGGAGATATCCGCGACGAAGAGATCCGGCTCGTAGGGCAGGAATGGATTCGCCGATGGGCGCGCCTCATCATGACGCTGTTGCGTTTGCCGGCGCTGCCGCTCCTTGCGGATCAGGCTCGAGACCTGCCGCACGACAAAGCGGATGCCGTCGCTTTCGAGCACTGTCTGGGAGGTCTCGATCCGTTGCAGCGCGCCGCAGCGTAGCGCGTGCTCTGCCTGGCGCAGCATGGCGGGCCACAGGGTTCCAGGTTGAAGGCGGCGATTTTGCATGGTTCGTTGCGGGGATTGATTCGTGATTGAGCCAGCCTGACACATTTCAGCCACCGGCGACCGCTTCCCGCCGGGCGCTCCTGCGCAGGAAATCGGCGGGCACGCCGAACGTTCGGAGGAACGCGCGGCGCATGCGTTCGCGGTCCGCAAAGCCCGTTTCCTGCGCCACCACGTTAATCGTGTGCCGGCCTTGCTCGATCATGAAGCGGGCTGCTTCCAGCCGAAGCTGTTCCACCGCCTTGGCCGGCGACTGACCGGTCTCGGCCACAAAGGCGCGGCTGAACTGACGAGGGCTGAGGTTGGCCACATCCGCAAGCTCCTCGACGGTCAGCGGATTGCGCAGATTTCGGCGGATATGTGCGAGCACCGCTTCGATCCGATCGGACTTCGGCGTCATGTCGAGCAGTGCGGAATGCTGCTTCTGCCCGCCTAGCCGACGCTGATTCATGACGAGAAGCCTCGCGACCATTTTCGCGGTATCGGGACCGAGGTCGTTATCGAGCAGCGCCAGCGCAAGGTCGATGCCGGCCGTCATTCCCGCTGAAGTCCAGATTGGACCGTCGTTGACGAAAATCCGATCTTCTTCCGTTATGACGTTCGGAAAGCGCGCTCTGAATTCAGCTGCATGGACCCAATGCATGGTCGCGCGCCGGCCGTCCAGAAGCCCGGCCTCGGCAAGCACGAATGCGCCGCTGCAGATGGAGGTTATTCGTCGCGAGACTTTGGCTGCTTCTTTCACGAACGCAATCATCGTTGCACCGGACGACGGCATTTTCATTTCGGTGATCGAGCCCACGATAAGGGTGTCGAATCCCGTATCGCCGAATGCCTCGGTTTGCAATGTCATGCCACCCGATGATTCGACGGGACCGCCATGTTCGGACAGCAAATGGACGTCGTAGCACCGGCCTGTTGGGGGCATGTTCGCGATCTCGAACACCGTCAGGGCCGCGAGGCTCATTAGCTGAAATCTTGGCGGCACGATGAAGCCGATCCGATGCATATCTGTTCCTGCCGTCTGCAATGGAAAGTGAACCCGTGCTGTTCAAGTCGCATTCCCGGATGTCGGGCCAATAAGCCCGATCAGTGAGTTTGCCGCGCTCGAATCACAGATGTCATGAAAGGTGGCAACAACGACATCCATCGTAATGGCCCGAGACGTTAAGGTACAAGCACTTCTCTCATCCGCCTCGCAGTCAACGAAAGGATCACCGTCATGTCGAAAATCATTCGTGCCGCAGCCGTCCAGATCGCGCCCGTCCTCTACAGCCGGGAAGGCACGGTCGACAAGGTCGTCAGGAAAATTCTGGAGCTCGGCAAGCAGGGCGTTCAGTTCGCGACCTTCCCCGAGACTGTCGTGCCCTATTACCCGTACTTCTCGTTCATCGAATCGCCATTCGCCATGGGAGCCGAGCATTACAAGCTGCTCGATCAGGCAGTCACTGTGCCGTCGGAGGCTACCCGTGCGATTGGCGAGGCGGCGCGCCAGGCCGGCACGGTGGTGTCGATCGGTGTCAACGAACGCGATGGCGGCACGATCTACAACACCCAGCTTCTGTTCGACGCCGACGGCACGCTGGTGCAGCGCCGCCGCAAACTCTCGCCGACTTATCACGAGCGAATGGTCTGGGGAATGGGCGACGGCTCAGGCTTGCGCGCAGTCGATACCGCCGTGGGCCGTGTCGGTCAGCTGGCCTGCTGGGAGCACTACAACCCGCTTGCGCGCTATGCGCTGATGGCTGACGGCGAGGAAATCCATTCGGCGATGTACCCGGGCTCGTTCGCGGGCGACCTGTTCTCGGAGCAGATCTCCGTCAATATCCGGCAGCACGCGCTGGAGGCTGGGGCCTTTGTTGTCAACGCGACCGCGTGGCTGACCCCCGAACAGCAACAGCAGATTCTGCACGATACGAATACCAGCCAGGTGGGCCCGATTTCCAGCGGCTGTTTCACCGCGATTGTTTCGCCCGAGGGAGAGTACATGGGCGGCCAGCCGCTGCGTGAAGGAGAGGGCGAGATCATTGCGGACCTGGATTTCTGGCAGATCGACAAGCGCAAACGCATGATGGATTCGCGCGGTCATTACAGCCGACCGGACGTCCTCGGGCTGGTGATCGACCGCACGCCGAAAACACACGTACTGGAGCGAACGCTGCGCGCGCCAGGCGAAGAGGCAGTAAGGGATCTCGAAGTACTTGCCTGAAGGCGTGTCGTATCAGGCAATACGGTCATCGTCATTTCACCCACGGAATTCATGGGGCAATTTTGCCCCTCAATACGCTGGAGCAAAAAATGGACTTCAATGATGTCATGCTGGAGCGCAACGCCGACTTCGCCAGCACCGGGTTCACACCTTATCTGAAAATGATGCCGTCGACGGGAACGATTGTCGTCGGCTGCGTTGATCCCCGCGTCGATCCCACGAGCGTGCTGGGATTGAAACAAGGTGAGGCGGCGGTGATCCGTAACGTCGGTGGCCGCGTCAACCGGTCTTTGCTCGAGACGCTGGCGGTCCTCGCCGTCGTCGCGAAAGCGGCGGGACGCCCGGATGGTGCGCGCAATCTCGTCCTGCTACAGCATACGGATTGCGGGATCATTGGCTGCCATAAGCACGCACCTCGATTGCTCGCGAGGCATCTGGGTGTCGAGCCGGCGGAGCTCGACAAGCTCGCAGTTACGGAGCCTTACGAGGCGGTGGCCCTCGATGTCGCAGCGCTTAAAGCAAACAGGGACCTCCCCGACGGGTTGATCGTGTCGGGTCTGGTCTATGACACCAAGACCGGCCGGATCGAGACCGTCGTGCCACCGGCGCCTTTGCGGGAGTCTGGCGCCGGCGATGGCAAGTAGCGTGGCTCGCCGCTGGGCGACAAGCGTCGACGCGACCGGCTCATCACGCAGCGCGAAGGGTCGAGCGTGAGTGCGATAGATGAGGCGAGCCTTGGTTCGCTGATACTTCTGCTGCGTGCCATTGGCCCCGTCGTTGCCCGGAAACGGCTTGCAATCCGCGTCCCTGCCACGCCGGCGACTATGAGCGCACAATGAACAACCACGGGCGCCTGCATCGCAGGTGTGAAGGTGCGCGTCACTCGCCAGCGTAGGGTCGGAAAATCGCCCGACACAGTGATGCGGACATAGCAGCCGGAGTAACGCCCGGCCGCCCGTGGCCAGATCGGGCATCTAGAAGATGCCCTTTCAAAGCCGCGCTATCAATGGTCGTGGCCGTGCCCGCCGCCAGCAGGCCCGACCTGATATTCCGCGTCCGTCACCTTCTCCATCCAGACGACGCTTACGCCGTCCAGCGCTTCCTGAACGCCAATGTGGGTCATCGAGGTCGTAGCGGATGCGCCATGCCAATGCTTGTGACCCGGCGGGCACCAGATCACGTCGCCAGCCCGAATTTCGACGATGGGTTCACCTTCGCACTGAGTCCATCCGCAGCCTGCTGTGACGATCAGCGTCTGTCCGAGAGGATGGGTGTGCCAGGCGCTCCGCGCACCGGGTTCAAACGTCACGCTGACCACGGAAACGCGCGCCGGCTCCGGCGGCATATTCAACGGGTCAATGCGAACAGTACCGGTGAAGTTCGCTTCGGAGCCTTTCACCGACGGTTGCGAACCTACACGCATGAGTTTCATGATCGATCCTTTTCAGTGTGAGATGTTGCTCAACGTTCGGACGGGAAAATAGCGGTGAAACATCGCGTAGCACATCAATAGCAGTCTATAGAGCGGCGCGTGTGGCGATGAGATGGCAAACTGGAAACGTACTTGTGCATGGCGGAGTCGCGCATATGGATACGTTCCGTAATATGAAGATTTTCGTCGAGGTTGCGCAAGCCCGCTGCAGAACTCCCGCTTCAAGGTCGATGTGTCCCATTCAATGGCAACCGCATTGCACGAAGGCATCGGCTCACCGCCTTCATTGAGGAGGGAAAGCGGATAGTACGATCGAGCCGAGTTCATCGAGTATCTCGCCATACGGGCGCGGCGTGACCCGAGGGTTGAGCGCCACGTGATTGACGCCGGCGTCTCGCGCCTGCTCGAGGAAGTCCCTCAACGCACGGCTGCCCATGCCGAACCCGCCGCGAATCCGTGTAAATGGATGATCGGGCTTCGGATGCAAATAAAGGAATCCACCAAAGGCCAGTGGTTTGAATGCGGCCGTATTGGTGGCGGACTGTGTGAGGCTTCGCCATTCGTCTGCGAAGCTGCGCAACCCGGATGGATCCGGAACGAACCCGAGATAACCATCCATGTTCTCGGCGATCCACTGCAAGGTCTGCTGTGAACGGCCGACGGCAATGGCGGGCGTTCGCCCATACGGCGGCTTGGGAAGCATATCCAGCCCACCGGGCGACTGTCCGAAGCGCGCAGAGGCGAACTGCGGGAACGCGCGTTCGCTGACATTCCGGTAAACACCGTAGACGTCTCTGAACCGTTCGCCGCGTGTTTCGAAGTCGATGCCGAAGACGGGATATTCCGACGGCCGGTCGCCGCTCGACATGCCGATCACCACGCGGCCGTTCGTCAGTTGATCCAGCGAATTGACCTGTTTCGCCAACAGCAGCGGTTCGCGCATCGGCAGCACGATGCCCGTCGTGCCGAGTGTGATGTTGCGCGTTGCGGCAGCGAGTTGCGCGATATAGATCAGCGGCTCGAAGATCTGCCCGGCGTCGCCATAAGCGGGATCGAAAAATGGAATGTCGCGTGCCCATAATGCTGCGACGCCAAGCCTCTCCGCGCGCTGCGCCATCGATATGTGGTCGCGCATGGTGGGGTACGGCATGCCGGGGTGCGTTTCCAGCGGCAGAATCAGTCCCACAGTGAGTTCGCGCGGCCGGAATACGCGGTTGTACCCCGGATGCGATTCGAGTCGAATCGTGCTCGCGGTTGTGTCGGTGGGGGCAAGCGTGACGGACATATCCATGGCGTTTCCTCAGAGCGTGGCACGAGATTACGCACTTTCTCGTCGGTGAAGAACGCAGTCGTACAAACAACACTTGATACATGGAGTCAAGAAAGTGCGCCGATATTGGCAACGCGTGGCGTACGCAAACCAACCAATACATTCCCGAAAGCACTTATTCCATCGGAGAAAAACTGTTGTTCAACGACAGGCCGTGCCAAATAGCCGCCGCGACTCCTATAGTTCGCTTGGACCGCAAGCCGGTCTTATCAGTCGACATGCGCCGGGACTTTATGTGCGCACTACTGCCCTTTAACGATCTGTTCCAACGGCGGCATGGCGGCGCCCGCACGGTGTAATCATGAAACGTTTCAGTCTGACCGCGTCGCTATGCATTGCGTCGCTCATGTCGCCGGCGAGTCAGGCGCAAGAACCGCAGCCGTCCGGCTACCACTACACCTTGCCGCTCGACGTCGCGCTCGACGCGGCGAAAGAAGCGATTCGCGTGTGCGAAGCGAAGCATTACTGGGTCACCGCTACGGTGCTCGACATGGATGGCGTGCCGCAGGTGGTACTGCGCGGAGACAGGAGCACGGTCCACACCGCCGAATCGAGCATGCGTAAAGCCTTCACCGTTGTGACACTGGGGCCGGAATTCGGCTTCGACCGGTCGAGTGGATTTTTCGAATTGATGAAGACGAGTCCATACGCACCGCAACTCGCGACCGTGCACAACGTCATGGCGTTGCCGGGCGCGGTTGCGTTCAAGGTGAATGGAGAGATGGTGGGCGCACTCGGTATTGGTGGCGCACCCGGCGGCGACAAGGACGAAGTGTGCGCGGCGGCGGGCGTAGCGAAAGTCGCGGATCGCTTGCCGCACTGAGTCTGCTTCCGGTAGCGGACTAGGTGCTCAGGCAGCCGCGACTCGCGGATCGAAGTCGAACTCGAGCCGGATGCCGCCCGGTTCGAAAATCATCGTGTGCCGCTTCGGGCCGGCACCCAAGGTCTCTGGTGCAAATTGAACCTCGACGCCGTGCCATTTGGACACTTTCGAGAACACGTCGTCGAGCGCGGCTTCACTGCCGACGCGCAGCGCGAGGTGGTGCAGGCCCACGTTCGTTTTGCGGTCGAATTCCACGCGGCCCGCTTGATTCTGGACTTCCCACAGCGTCAGCACGACCTGTCCGTCGGACACGAACGCAGCCGGATAGTCTGGCTTCTCGCCAACTTGCGTCCATCCCAAACAATTGATGAAAAAGTCGCGAGTGAGATTCAGATCGCGAACGGTCAAGCCGATGTGATCGATGCCAAGTGTCAGCGGTTTCGCAGTCATTTCGAACCTCCGGGTTGTGGTGGTGATGCTACCGCAGAAAAGCAATGTGGATGCAGACAAGTGAGTTTGTTGCACGCAGGTCCATTATTTATCGAGGTTTTTGCCATGAAATCGATTATCCGTGGAGTACTTATTGCCAGCGCGCTCGTGATTCCCGTTGCGTCGTTCGCTCAGTCGACCGAACACACGACACGTGCGCAGGTTCGCGCGGAACTCGTGCAGCTGGAGAGCGTGGGTTATCACGTCGGTGACGGCGATCCGACGCACTATCCAGATGCAATCCAGGCCGCCGAAGCGAAGCTGGCGGCGCGCGACGCATCGACGAGCAACTACGGCGGCGCATCGAGCACGTCACAATCAGGTGGCGGCGTGTCGGCTGCGGACTGGAATGCAATGTATAGCCGCTGAGCGTTCAATAGTCTTCCTTAACCAACGCGCGGGCGTAGCGGCCCGCCATCCTGGTTTACGCCTGGCGCGCATCGCTCGAGTCCGGCGCGGACCCGAAGAACAAACAGAAGAAATCTTGGGCGGCGGCTACAACTCGATTACTCTTTTCATTGCAATCGCGTAGGCCGCCGGCCACGCGACGGCGCCGCAAACTTTGCATTGAAGGAGGGGCCGCGATGAGCAACGAGTCAGGGCCGCAAGGCGATACGCCCGCTCTTCTGCCGCCGGCGGATGAAAGCCGTATCGACGGCGCGCTCGCCGATGACCCGGCGGTGCGCGATCATCCGCGTTACCAGCAGATGTTTCCGGTCCTCACGGATGCTGAAGTCGACCGGGTGCGCCGCTTCGGCAGCTTGTCCCGCTACGTCAAAGGCGAATTGCTCTATCGCGCGGGAAGTCTCTGCCCCGGCATGTTCGTTCTGCTGTCGGGCAAAGTCCGGATAGTCGGCCGTGATGGCCTCGGCCACGAACGGATCATTCACACCTATACGCAGCGCGGCGAGTTCACCTCGGATGTCACCCAGCTCTCCAGCAAGCCCGCGGTTGTCGACGCGCATGTCGTCGAAGATGTCGAAGCGGTATTGGTGCGGCCCGACGAACTCAGCGCCATGATGATCAGTGAAGCCGATCTCGGCGAAAAGATCATGCGCGCACTGATTCTGCGGCGTGTCCTCGTGATCGAGCGCGGCCAAGGGGTCATTCTCGTGGGCTCGTCCAATCACCCACAACTGCTCTCTTTGCAGAATTTCCTGCGCCGTAATGCTTTTCCGAATATGACGCTCGATGCGCAGCGAGACCCTGAAGCCATTGCTTTGCTCCAACTCCTGACGCCGCAGCCCAATGACTTCCCGCTTGTCGTTTGTCCGAACGGCACTGTGTTGAGAAATCCCGACGAGGGGCAACTCGCATCGTGCCTAGGACTGATTCCCGAGTTCGATCCGGCGCACGTCTACGATGTGGCGATCGTCGGCGCGGGTCCCGCAGGACTCGCCGCGGCTGTCTACGCGGCATCCGAGGGACTGTCGGTGGCGGCGCTCGACTGCCGCGCACCCGGCGGCCAGGCCGGTACGAGCGCGCGCATCGAAAACTATCTGGGCTTTCCTACCGGCATTACCGGGCAGGCGCTTGCGGGCCGCGCGTTCGTCCAGGCGCAGAAGTTCGGCGCGCATATCGGCATCCCGTGCGAGGTCAAGGCGTTGTATTGCCACAAGCAGCCGCCGGTCCTGGAGCTTGCCGATGGCCGCCGCATTACGACGCGCACTGTGGTTATCGCCAGCGGTGCGGAGTATCGGCGGCCTGTCGTCGAGGACCTGCCGCGCTTCGAACGCTGTGGCGTCTATTACTGGGCGACGCCGATCGAGGCGAGACTGTGCCGCAAGGAGCCGGTGTTGCTGCTCGGCGGGGGCAATTCCGCGGGGCAGGCGGCGGTGTTTCTCGCTTCACATGCCGAGCATGTGCATATGTTCATTCGCGGCGCGAGCCTCGCGCGCAGCATGTCGCATTATCTGGCGGAGCGTGTCGCGTCGCTGCCGAATGTGACGCTTCATACGCATATCGAACTAACCGCACTCGAAGGGGCGGCGCGCCTCGAGCGCGTGCACTACCGCGGTGCCGGCGGCATTGAAGGAAGCATGACGGCACATCATCTGTTCGTATTCATCGGTGCGGAACCGAATACGGAATGGCTCAAGACATGCAGTGTGTCGCTCGACAGCAAAGGGTTCGTCCTGACGGGCACCGACCTCAGGGAAGCGGGCGTCCATTCGATGCCGCTGCAGACGAGCGTCGAGGGTATCTTTGCGATCGGCGACGTGCGATCAGGATCGACCAAGCGTGTCGCGTCGGCGGTGGGTGAGGGCGCGGCCGTGGTGGGGCAGATTCATGGTTTCCTGGCGGGTACGGGGTGACTTTATTCCCGGCGCAGTCTTTGTTCGCGGCATGACCATCTATTGCGGTGCCGCTTATGCCTCGCTGATTCACCACTAGGTAAACGACCGCAGTCGAAAAGAACCGCAGTGATAGTGCCAAGTGCCTGCCTGTCTTAACGACTCGCATCCTGAGGCACGGGCGGCATATACAGCCGGCTGGTCACGACCATTACCACCGCCAACACGACAATCCCGGTGAGAATGCCGGATAGCCGCATGAGCGCAGGTATTGGATCGGACGACCAATGGTGGTCCTGGACAAACACCATGATGAACGCGATGGTGAATTGGCGGCCCACGTAGCTTGCGCCTTGCCGTCCTGTTTGCACGTGACATCCTGCCCACACGCCGATGGAAAGCGCGAGCATGCACAGGATTGCTTGCCCTTGCATCAGAGGAAGCAGCGCCACACCGATCACACCGGCCAGCAGGCAGCCGGCCACCCGCTGCACCATCTTTTCCATGACCGGCTGCCGCGTTCTGTCCGCTGTCAAAGCCGGCGGTACGACCAGCACCGCGACCGCCGTGACCATTGCTTGCGCGAAACCCGGCAGATGCAGAACATAGGTCAGGGATGCAAGGATTGTGATGGACAGCGCGGCCTGCAAGCACAACAGCATGCGAGTCGAGCGCGCCGACTCCAGTGGCGGCGTCAATTCCGCAGCGCCAGGCAGACCCGCAGACTCACCCGCCGCGTGAGCGGTTGTGGCATCCGATGGCGTTCTGTTTCTTCGATACCACTTCGGCCCGAAATGAAACACACTCGCCACCAGCAGGCAGGCAAGTGTTCCAACCGCGACTTCGGCGACGCGCAACGCCGCGAATAGAGCGGTCGCCCGGAAGGATGCGAACTTGTGCGCTTCGTACGTCACCATCAGGGCCGTCACGCCGCCCAGAACCCAGGCGTAGGTGGCTTTCGATCCATTGGCCCGATATACCGCGACAGCGCCGATCGCCCCCAGCGCGGGCACAAACACCCATGGTCGGTCACCGATCCAGGGCCCGGCGACGCCTCCCAGCGCGGCGCCTGTCACCGTGCCGATGATGCGGTGTGCGGCACGCTGCACGGAGCCGGCAAAACTCGTCTGCATGACCGCGAAGCCGCTGATTGCGGCCCACCACGTGTCCGATAGGCCCAACGCGTTGGCAAGCGCGACAGAGAGCGCGACCGAGAGCATCGCCTGAGCCGCGAATGTCGTGCGCGCTCGGGAAGCCTTCCAGGCCGCCAGTTCACGCCCGAGCCCGAAGACGGCCGTGCGGCAGAGTTGAGCAAGCGTGCCGGCGAGCGTCATCTACGCCGCCGCACTCGAAACGAAGGGCCCAGGCACGATGGCGGAAAAGACAGAGTGATCCATATCGAGCGGGTCTCCTTTTATCGCGCGCGCTATGACACTTATGTCGAGTCATCCTCGCAGCCATGCTGCAGATTATATGTCTGAGGCGCGAGAGGCCACGCGTTACGAAGCGGGCGTGCCCGCAAGCGCAACTTGCCGAACAGGACGGGCCGGGAGTTGCCACGCGTCGCGCAGCAGTCTCAGGAACTCGGCTTCACGATCGCAGTGGCCACGGTCCGCCATGACGGCTTCGCTGCACAACTCCAGGATGTCGCGACGCAGTTGCCGGTCCTGCACGTCAGCCGCGAGCCAGGCAAGCGTCGTGGAATCGACCTGACACATGTCGCTCCAGTTCAGATAGCCTGAGCGCGTCAGGTCTTCGTACAGCGTTTGCACGATCGAGAGCAATCGGTGTCGGTTCAACAACAGGCGCCTTTCCATGCCGCCGCGATCGAGCGCGTCGAGTTCGGTGAGGCTGAGGTGTCCATCGACTAGCAGGCAAGCCGCCAGGATGCGGCCTGCCGCCTCGGGACTGTTGCATTGATAGTGACGCATTTGCTACTCCTTTCCATATCGGCAAGAACGGGGCGGCGAAATGAACCCTGAGATGAGGCGGGCTAATCGCCGTGACGATTCGGTTTACCTCACGCACTTACTTGCTGAGGAAAACGAATGAGGGGTGTGTCATGTGGCGGGTTGGCGTTGGCTGGGGCATTGCGGCGGCCGTCCGTGCGCCGGTCAGCGACGACATTGCCGGCCAGTTGGCGCGAGGCATGGCTCGACTGCGAGTCGCCTTGCATGACCATTTCGATCGCGGTGCGGTCTGCTTTTCCCTGTTCAGTCAGCGGCACGCGATCGGCCACGACGATACGAATCCGCCTCGCAACCGAACGGCCTAATACGATTTCCAGTCTGCGCATGCACCGCGCGACGTCCACCTGCCCGGCGAGCCATGGTTCGATCAACGCATTCCATCGGTGTTCGAGGGCAGTCTCGTTTGCGGCCAGCGCCACCGCGTAGCGAACGTCCGGTAAGCGGCACAAGACGTCTTCGATCAGGGTTGGGCCAATCGTCAGTCCATCGATTTCCGCGACGTCGGCCGCGCGGCCGAGAACATGCAGATTCGCTGCTTTGTCGATGAAACCGACGTCGCCGGTCAGACACCAGCCATGCTGAAACTTGTGTGTCTCTTCGACCGGCTGATGGTAGTAACCATCCGCCACAGCGGCCGACTTCACTTCGATGTTTCCGCACTGTCCCGCATGCGCCAGCGTTCCGTCGGCGCGGCGCAAACGTACCTCGACGCCGGGTCGAACAGGGCCCGCGCAGGCCAACAGTTGCGGATTTGCCTCGTAGGTGGATGGCGGCAGAATGCTGACGACACCGGTTTCGCTTGCGCCGTAAAGATGCGTGAGCACGGGACCCAGACGCGCGATCGCGCGTTGCCGCAGTACCGCGGGCGCTGACCCGCCGATGTGCGCAATGGAGCGCAACGACGACAGGTTGCGCCGGCCCACGTCCGGGTGGTCCATTGTCTCGAACAGTTGAGGCTCGACGAGAAGCACGTCGGTGATACGTTCCGATTCGATCGTCGCGAGCGTCTCCGCGGGATCGTATCGGCGCTTCAGCACGACCGTACCGCCGCCGATGAGCGTGGTGTCGACGAGCACTTGCGACAGGTAGGCGAGCGGGCCGTTGATAAGCTGACGCCGGTCTTTATCGTCCGCCGCGCAGACCATCGCCGAATAAGCCGCGAAGGACCGTCGGCTGCATTTCGGCACACCCGTCGTGCCGCCCGACGAGACGAGGACCGCGAGATCGTCGGCGCTCAGTTGTCCGCGCAACGGCAAATCCGACTGCGTTTGCGCGAGCTTGTCCAGGCGTGTAGACACGGGACCGACGCCGACGAAGAGCACGTGGCTCTCGACCGCAACGGGGAGATGGTGAAGGGTTTCCGGGAAGGCTACGAGAAGCGTCGGTTGGACGCGGGCCAGCAAGGCTGCGCGCCGTTCCGCGTTCGTCGATGCAGGCATGAACATCGCAGCCGAACCGAGCAGGTTTGCGGCGTAGCGAATCGCAAGCGCGTCCGGACAATTGGGGGCGAGCAGCGCGACCAGAGAGCCCCTGCCGATGCCAAGCACCGCAAGCGCCCGCGCATAGCGGAATATTGCCGTTCGCAGGGTCCTGCCCGTTACGTCATGGTCGAAATAGCGCAGTACCGCCCGATCGGATTGTGTTTCCAGTTGATCGAGCAAGGCGTCGACATAGGGCCGAAACGCTGATTTTCCGTCGTTTTGCATGATTGCTCCGTTCCAGTGATGCGTGATTCGATATGCGAATCAGGCTGTGCTGTGACGGATTGTGCGTTTGCAGAATGAGCGGAGAATTAGCGGGTGTGGGTGCGAGTGGGTGGGCGTTGTTTGGCCAGTGCCGCGCGTAATTGATTCTTAGCGATCGCGGCGGCCAGTGGCTGCCGCTCGAATTCATACGAGCCAGAGGTGTGTGTTTGCGCCGTTCAGGTATTTGCCGGCTGAGCCCACTGTCAGCCGTTTCATGATCGGTACGCTGTTCGTGACGCTGCAAGGCGCCGCGCATTCGGGACGTTGACCAAGAAATTCACCGTGCAGGGCCGTTCCACCGGCACGGCGATTCGTATAACACCTCGGTCATGCTGTTTGGCGGGTGGCGCCGTCCTGTATCTCGATGGTGGCGCGTTTCACGAACGCGCGCTTCATTCCATCGAGCTATCTGTTCGGCGCCGGGCCGCTGGCGATCACGCTGGTGTTCGTCACGCTAGAACTTATGACGAATGCCGAGGCTGACGATTTCCTGCGTGCGCGAATCTCCCGTGAAGCCGTAGTCAGCCACCGACGCCACCGCGGGTTGCAGCTGCTGCGGCGGCGAACTGCGCGGATTGCGCTGCGTGCCGCTCGCGCGCTGCCAGGCACCGACCAGGTAGAGGTCCGTGCGCTTCGACAGGTTGTAGTCTCCGCCCAGCGAAACCTGGTTATACGATGCGGACGTGTCGCCCGAGCCGTGCGTATAGGTATAGCCGAGACCTAGCAATGCAGCCGGTGTCACCTGGTAGCCCAAATAGCCGCCGGCTACGTTGTAGCGCTCGGTGGAGGCGAAGGTCGACGCGCCGTCCGGTTTGTATTGCGCATTGCTGTAACGCGCGCTCGCCGTGAACGGGCCGGTGACGAATTGCACGGCAACCGAAGCGATGCCGATCGACTTCGCCGTTGCGTATGCGCCGTTGACGATGGAATCGATCGTGCCGTCAGACGTGCTCGTGAAGGAATTGTTCGGCCGTATGACGCCCGAGTTGGCGTTGTTCATGCGGATGTAGCCTGCTGCCACGCTGAACGGACCCGTTCCGTAAGTTGCCGCGCCGGACCACGTTTGCTGCGAACCCGTCTGGCCTGCCACGCCGCCGAACGCGTACATGCCTTCGAACTGGAAACCCGACCACGTCGGCGAGGTGTACTTGACCGCGCTATTCGTGCGCGAACTGTTGTCGTTGTTGTCGACGTCGCCCGGAGTCGTGAATGTGCTGCCAAAGTAGTTGTCAGCCGTTAGGGGCTGAACCAGATCGACGAGCGGGTCATATTGACGGCCAAGCGTCACGGTACCGTAAGCTTGATGCGCCAGGCCGACGTACGCCTGACGGCCGAACATGCGGCCGCCCTGACCCAGGGTGCCGTTGTTGATGTCAAAGCCGTTTTCCAACTGGAAGATCGCCTTCAGGCCGCCACCGAGATCTTCCGTACCCTTTAAGCCCCAGCGGTTGCCCTGCAGGTTGCCGCCGGCCAACTGGTACAGGTTCTTGCCCTGAGGATTGGCGTTGTGCACGAACTGGAACGCCTCGTCGATGACGCCGTAGAGGGTAACGCTGCTTTGTGCATGTACTGCGCCGGTTGCGCTGAGCAGTGCAAGCGAGAAGGTAGATAGAGCGATTCGTTTCATCGATTTCTCCACGCAGACGATTAGTGTGCCGTTGCGAAACTGAGCGTAACCCCACACCTTCGGATACCGAAGCAAAAACGAAAAGTTTGTCGCGAAATTCTGACACTTTTTTGCGCACGGATTTTGCTCCAGGATCAAATCGAGAGCGTATGCGTGTGCACAAAAACATCCCGTAAAAATTCTGCAGCTGTTTCATTGCAAAGGCGGGTTGTGCACGCTGCTCGACGAGCGATCTTGTCTTGTTGGATCACGGCGAACAAAGACCCGAAAAAGTGTTCGATACAGTCAGACATCGCCGCTCATCGATTTCACTAAACACTTTCGTGTTAAAGATCAAAGCCAGTTTATTTTCACATGGTTAGGAGCGCTGAGAGCGTAAGCGCATCCGGCCTGGCATAACCCATGCGTTGGCGGCGGCGGGCGCGACAGCGACCGGTTGCGTGCTTTCGCCGCGGCGTTGGCAATATTGCCCGGCGCGTCGTGGACGATCTATCAGCGCGCCAGTGGCGACGCAACTGTGACGCGGGCATGGATCAACGGGTTGCTGCAACCGGAAGGCGCGGCGAGCAACCTGTCGCAGACGCTTGCGCGCATTGGTTTGCGTACGAGCTTTTGACAAGGCAGCGGCGCGCGGTCTTGTCGCGAAGCTTCGCGATGGTCCACTTCGTTGCTTGCGGCTTTCACACCGGCCCGATGCACCGGCGCGCTTCCTCGCTCGACAAGACGCCGCGGTCCTTGCGATTCGCGGCGCTGGCCGCGTAGACGTCCTTGCGGGCGTGCGTGATGCCGAGCGGTTCGAAGCCGTTGGCCGGGTTGAATGCCATCTGGTTGATGCGCGCTTCGTCGTCGGCGGAAGGCAGCGACGCAATCTCCAGCACGCCGATCGCAATCGGCGTCCCCGCCCATACCACCGATGCATCGTTGACCGGCGTGCTTTCTTCATCCACGAAAAACTGCGCGCAGAGTTGCCACTTGAGCGGCGCTTTTTTCAGGCGGTTCAGCAGGTCTTCGCGCAGATAGTCGTCGCCGTGACGTTCGCCCTCGGTGCCTGGCGGCGTCGCGTCTTCGGGTTGCAGCGAGTACTTGATGGCCGCGGGTCCGAGCTTCACGACCGAGCCCCAGAAGCGCTCGGTCGTCAGGCTTTCGACGGAGTGCAGCGTCGTTTCCTTCGCCAGGATCGCAACGATACGCGCCGTTTCGACGGGGCCCAGCTTGCCGCTCAACAGTTCGATCGACGCCTGCTCCAGAGCCCCAAACGCGCCCCTCGCGATCTGGGCGACGAGGATATCGGCGAAATCCATGAACTGCACCGCGTTTCGCGCGTGCGAGCGGCCGCCCTCGTTGGTCATGAGGAGGTCGGTTTCAATGCCTTGGGCGGTGAAGAACTTGATGGCGACGCCGCGAACGTCGGCGGCCTGGTCGGAAAAAGGACAAGGCTGTCCGTTCGAAAAACGGCAGGCGACCCGATAGCAAAGCGAGCGTTCCAACTCATCCTGTTTCGCGAAAGGGCCATGCTTGAGCGCAGTGGGTATCGTTTCGAAGATGCGCAGCGTGCCGAAGGCGCCGAGCGTTTGCTTCTGATGCTGGCCGCGGTCGATGCGTCCGTCAAGATGAGTCGCGCTGCTCGCGGCAATCGTCGCCTGCTGTGCCTTGATTTTTTCGACGAGCAGTGCGATCGCCTGAGCATTGTCGGGCTGGTCGATCCAGCCGGTGCCGCGTTCTGCCATGTCGGGGGAGTCGTTGGCCATGCTCGTCCTCCATCAAGGGTCGCTGCGATGGGATTGCGTCCAAGTCTGCGCCGGGATAGAGGTCGTTCTGCTGCTAGAGCGCATGGATGTGCACTACATCGTAGACTACGGCGCAATCGAACGCATCATGATAGCGTCAGGATGGAACGCGCGCGTGAGCACGACGATCATCGTGCGCGAACGAGTGGCGATTCACCCGTTTAGTGCACGCCCGACGGATTCGGCGGCGGCAATGCCGGATCGAGCTTGGCGGACTCTCTCACGAGTTGTTCCGTCATCGCGGCCCCGACCGCGTTCGAGCCGCGATGCGGCTGATCGTCGTGCACGAAAGCCTGGGGACCGGGCGGTGGCAGCGCCGGATCGAGCTTGGCGGATTCCCTGACGAGTTCGTCCGTTGCCGGGGACGAGACCGAACTCGAATCGCGACGGTGCAGACTGTCACTGCCGCGAGTGGGTTGCACGACGGTGGCTGTTTTTGAATCGTTGCCGGCCAGGACGGTGGCCACTGCGGGCGTTTGCACGGTTTGCGGGCGCGGTTGTGCTGGTTGCGCCGGCTGCTGCGGTAATTGCGCGACGCGCTGCGTCGACGGTTCGGGCGCTGGTGCAGGTGCTGGTGCGGAGGCAGGTGCAGACGTGATGTGTCCCTGCGCGGATTGAGCGGGGATTTGCGCGGCGACGCGCGCGGTGTCATCCGCGTTTGCACCCGGAGACGGCGCGCCGTTTGCATTGCTGGCATTCACCTGCAGCGTGCCGGACTGAACCTTGTCCGAAGCCAGCGCGGCGGAGCCGTCCGCAACGGCTGCGGGATCGCGGGTCGACGGATCACTTTTGGGGGACAGTAGGTAAACGGCGAATGCGACTTCTGCCAGCACCAGACCGACTACCAATGCTTTTCCGATATTCCTCATAATTAGCCAACGGGTGCTCGAAGCGATGCGATCGCACATGATAACCAACAGCCCGCCGGCGTTTTGTAACGAGAGGTATGCGGAAGTAACCGGAATATTCGGCGCACAGCGTGCTAGATTGAACTTATCGCGCCATCAACGGAGTTGTTGCCATGGATACGCATTCGATTCTGGGCATGATCCACGCCGAAGAGGCATTGCTGGTCTCCATCGTGCGAGCGTTGCCACCGGACGTGCGACGCGCGGTCGCCAACGATTTCCACGAGCAGGCGCAACTCGCAGAGACCTCGCATCTGAATCCCACCACCGACCGCGAGGCGAGCGACGCGTTCAAGGCTCACATCAGACGGCTGTCGAATATGCTTGCTTCGCTATCCTGAGGAGACGGGGGATGGTCCGGGAATGCCTGCATGCCCTATAACAAACTTCTAAAGTACGGAGCGACACAGCAGCATGCTTAGACTACTCACATCCCTCCTGGTATCCAGTGCGGTCTTGCCCGCATTCGCGCGACCCATCGACACGAACGCCGTGCAAGCCGCCACGTCAAAACCCGCCGGCGCATCGATGGCCGCCGTATTCGCTCCAAGCGGCACACTGCGCGCGTCGATCAATCTCGGCAACCCCGTGCTGGCCGCGCTCGATCCGGCGACGGGCCAACCCGTCGGCGTATCCGTCGATCTCGCCACCGAATTCGCCAAACGGCTCGGCGTGCCGCTGCAACTGGTGGCGGTGAAATCGGCGGGCGCATCGGTTGAGAATGTCGAGCAGGGCAAGGCCGACATCGGCTTCTTCGCCGTCGATCCGAAGCGTGGACAGGAAATCGCTTTCACGAAGCCGTACGTGCTGATAGAAGGCTTTTATCTCGTGCGCGACGGTTCACCCATCACCACGAACGAGCAGGTCGATCAAACCGGCGTGACGGTCGCGGTCGGCAAGGGCAGTGCCTACGATCTGTTTCTGACGCGCGAGTTGCACCACGCGACACTGGTCCGCATTCCGACTTCACCCGCGGTCGTGCAGGGCTTTCTAGACCAGCATCTGGACGTAGCCGCCGGCGTCAAGCAACAACTCGAGAAAGACGCGGCTGGCGAAAACGGGCTGCGCATACTGGATCAGCGCTTCATGGTGATCCGTCAGGCGATGGGCGTGCCCAAAGCAAAAGGCGATGACGCCGCGGCGTACCTGTCGAAATTCGTCGACGACATGAAGGCGTCCGGCTTCGTCGCGGCGTCGCTGGCGCGGCATCAGATCGCCGGCGCGGTGGTGGCGAAAGAAAACGACTAGCGTCGCAAGCGAACAGATCGGCGAATCAGGGCTTAGGGCGATGCATTCTGTTGCCCCGGCTTGCGTGGGTCTTTCAATTCGCTGTCCGACCAGCCGCCTCCCAGATCGCCGATCAACGACGCCGCATCGAGCAAGCGCGTTTGCTGCACGTTCAACGCGGTTTGCTGGAGATTCAGTTGAGTGGCTTGCGCAGTCGCGACCGTCGTAAAGTCCACCGTCCCCGCCTGATATTCATTGCGCGCGATCTCGGTGCCGCGCGTCGCGTCGCGCACCGCGCGCTCCAGCACCTCGGATTGCTGCGCGAGGATGCGCAAGCCGGCCAGGTCGTTCTCCACGCCCTGAAACGCCGTCAAAACAGTGCCGCGATAACTGGCCACTGCCGCTTCATACGAAGCTTTTGCCGCATCGACCTGCGCGCTGCGCTGCCCGCCATCGAACAGCGTCTCGCTCGCCTGGCCGCCCAACGACCACACATAGTTGCCGATATGCAGCAGGCCGGCCAACGGCGACTGCGTGAAGCCGTCGAGCGCCGACAGCGAAATCGTCGGGTAATAGGCGGCGACGGCCACGCCGATCGCGGCGTTCTGCGCCGCCATCTGGCGCTCGGCGGCGGCAATGTCGGGCCGGCGCTGCAGCAGCGTGGACGGCACGCTGACCGGAATGGACGGCAGCGTCGGCAGCGTGGTGTTCTGGGCGATGTCGAGCTCTTCCGGATTCTTGCCGACCAGCACGGCGATCGCATGAACGTTCTGCGCGCGCGCGACGCCCAGCGCGATCAGACTCGATTGCGCCGACTCCAGTTGTGTCTGCGCGCTCACCAGATCGGACGGCGGCACCGTGCCGGCTCGGTCCTGTTCGGCGACGACGCGCAGCGATTGCTGGAACGCGTCGACCGTGTGAGTGAGCAGATCGATATTCGCATCCGTCACGCGCAGATCGATGATCGCGTTCGCCAGCGCGATCTGTTCCGAGAGCGTGGCGTTCGCGAGCGTCGCCTGACTCGCTTGCGCGGTGGCGGCGCTCTCCTCGATATTGCGGCGCACGAGGCCCCACAGGTCGGGCGCCCAGCTGGCGTTGGCTTCGAGCGAGCCGGCGTTGTTGATGCGCTGAAAACTGCTCGCGCCCGCAAGGCCGCCAAGCGAGTTGCTGAAATTGCCGGTCGACGAACGTGAGCGGGTCGCCGATCCGGTCACGCCGATCGTCGGAAACAGGGCGCTGCGCGCAAGCCGCACTTCGGCCAGTGCCTGCTGGTAGTTCGCATAGCTTTGGCGCACGGTCTGGTTCGAGACCGACACGAGCGGTTCGAACTCATCCATGAGCGGATCGTTGAAGCCTGTCCACCAGTCGCCTTTTGGCGCCTCGGCGGCGGGCTGCGCCTCGGTCCAGCCGGGCAGTTCTTTCCACGCGGCCGGCGTCGCGACGGGCGGGCGATGATAGTCGGGGCCGACCGTGCAGCCGCCTGTCAACACAGCCGCTAACACAGTCGATAACACCAGCGTCGCGCCGGCCAGTCGGGTGGGGGAGATCGTCTTCATCATGCGCTCGTATCCGGTGCTTCGCCGCGGCGATTCCACGGCAGGCGCGCGGACCATCTTGCCAGTCTTGCGCGCAGCCGGTCGAGATACAGATAAATCACCGGCGTCGTGTACAACGTAAAAACCTGGCTGACCAGCAGGCCGCCCATGACCGTCACGCCGAGCGGCTGGCGCAGCGACGCGCCCTGGCCGATGCCGATCGCGAGCGGCACGGCGCCCAGCACAGCGGCGGCCGTCGTCATCATGATCGGGCGCAGACGCACGACCGCGGCCTCGTGAATCGCATCGCGCGCGTTCATGCCTTCGTGGCGCTGCAACTGGATCGCGACATCGACCATCATGATGCCGTTTTTCTTGACGATGCCGATCAGCAGAATGATGCCGATCATCGCGATCACCGAAAAGGGCGTGCCGAAGATCAGCAAGGCCAGCGTTGCGCCGATGCCCGCCGACGGCAGCGTCGACAGGATCGTGAGCGGGTGCACCGTGTTCTCGTACAGTACGCCGAGCACGAGATACACCACGACCAGCGCGGCGAGAATCAGTAGCGGCACGGCGCCCATCGACTGCGCATACGCTTGCGCGGCGCCCGCGAACGCGCCATGCACCGATGCGGGCATGCCGATGTCGCGCTCGGCCTGCGTAATGATCTGGCCGGCTTCGCTCAGCGATCCGCCCGCGGGCAGATTGAACGAGACGGTGCCGGCGACGAGTCCGCTCTGGTGGTTCACCTGCGTCGCGGTGTGGCTGTTCGAGAAGGTCATTAGCGCGGCGAGCGGCACCATGGTTTCGGCCGCGGTACTGTCCGCGCTGCCGCTCGAATTGCCGCCCTTGCTGTTGGAGATGCTGTTGGTCTGCTGGTTCGCTTCGGCATCGGCGTTCAGCGAATTCGTGTTCGCGCTGGCGCTCGACGCGCTGCTGAGCGCCGCCGGCTGCTGCACGGCTTTGACGGTAGCGCGCGACATCTGCGTCTGCTGCGTGCCGTTCGCATTGCCGGCGGCGGCGCTCAGGTAGATCTGATTGAGCGCTTGTGGATACTGCCAATAGGCCGGCGCGACTTCCATCACCACGAAGTACTGATTGAGCGGGTTGTAAATGGTCGACACGGTGCGCTGGCCGAAAGCGTCGTACAGCACGTTGTCGATCTGGTTCGGCTGAAAGCCATAGCGCGTGGCGGTCGCGCGGCTGAAGTTCACATAGGTCTGCAAGCCGTTCTGTTGCAGGTCCGAGTTCACGTCTTCCATCTTGCTGCGATATTTGCCCAGTTCGGTCACGAGTTTCGGCACCCACGTGAAGAGCGCGTTCGCGTCGTCACTGGTGAGCGTGTACTGATATTCGGCTGCGGCCTGGCGTCCGCCGATTTGCAGATCCTGCTGCGCCTGCAGGAAGAGCCGTGCTCCGGAAACGGCGTTGAGCTTTGGCCGCAAGCGGTTGACCACTTCGGTCGCCGATAGATGGCGTTGCGCGAGCGGCTTGAGTTCGATGAACACGTTCGCGGTATTCAGCGCACGACCGCCGGTGAAGCCCGCGACCGAGGCCACCGCCGGATCCTGCTTCACGATCGACTGCAATTGCGCGAGCTTTTTTTCCATGGCGCTGAACGAGACGCTTTGATCGGCGATGATCTGCCCGATCAGAATGCCGGTGTCCTGCTCCGGAAAGAACGTCCCGGACAGAAGCCGCGCCAGAAACACGTTGGCCACGAGCAGGCCGATCAGCAGCAGGACGACCGCGAGCGCATGGTCGAGCGCCGTCGCGAGCGAGCGGGAATAGGCCTGCTTGAAGCGCTCGAACTGCGCCTCGATCCAGCGGGCCCAGCGCGCCTTTGAATGCATCGCGCGTTCGTGGCTGAGCAGGTAGGCGCACATGACCGGCGTGATGGTCAGCGAGATGATCAGCGACAAAATGATCGCGATGGATAGCGTGACCGCGAACTCGTGGAACAGCAGCCCGACAATGCCGGGCATCAACAGGATCGGCAGGAATACCGCGATCAGCGAGAGGCTCATCGAGATCACGGTGAAACCGACCTCGGCGCTGCCGCGCAGCGCGGCTTCTTTCGGCTCAAGGCCAGCTTCGAGATGACGCACGATGTTTTCCAGCACCACCACGGCGTCGTCGACCACGAAGCCGGTCCCGATGGTCAGCGCCATCAGCGAGAGATTGTCGATGCTATAGCCGAGCAGATACATCGGTCCGAACGCGCCGACGATGGACAGCGGCAGCGCGACCGCCGGAATCAGCGTGGCGCGCGGCGACAGCAGGAACACGAACACCACGCCCACTACCAGCAGCACCGCGATGAACAGCGTGCGCTCGGTATCGGCCACAGAGGAGTTCACGGACTCCGAGCGGTCGATGGCGACGTTCACATGAATCGCGCTCGGCAACGCGGCCTCGATGATCGGCAAACGTGCGCGGATTTGCCCGACTGTCTGCACGACGTTGCTGCCCGGCGTCGGATAAACGATCACGAGCACCGCCGACTTGCCGTTATAGAGCCCGGCATTGCGGATGTTTTCATTCGAATCGCGCACCTGCGCGACGTCGCGCAGCAGCACGGGTGCGCCGTCACGATAGGCGATCACCACGTCGCGATACGGCGCGGCCTTGCTGATCTGATCGTTCGACGTGACGACATAGCGCTGTTCGCCCTGATCGACATGGCCTTTCGCGCTGTTCGCATTGGCCGCGCCGATCGCCGCGCGCACGTCTTCGAGGCCGATGCCGTAGCTGTTCAGCTTGCCCGGCTCCAGCTCGACGCGCACCGAGGGCAATGCGCCGCCGCCGAGCGTGATCTGCCCGACGCCGGTGATTTGCGACAACTGCTGCTGGATCACGGAATCGGCGGAGTCGTAGAGCTGGGCTTTGGTCAGCGTGTCGGAGGTCAGCGAGAGCACCATGATCGGCGCGCCGGCCGGGTTGTACTGGCGATACGTCGGATTGCTGCGCAGCGTGGTCGGCAGATCGGCGCGCGCGGCCTGAATGGCGGCCTGCACGTCGCGCGCCGCGCCGTTGATGTCGCGGTTCAGGCCGAATACCACGATGATCAGCGACGAGCCCACGTAGCTGATCGAGGTGAGCTGGTTCACGTCGGCGATGGTGGCGAGGCGCCGCTCCAACGGTTCGGCAACCGTGGCGGCCATGATTTCCGGACTCGCGCCGGCCATGTTCGCCTGCAGCGCGATCACCGGAAAGGCGATGTTCGGCAGCGGCGCCACCGGCAGGCGGAAATAGGCAAGCGCGCCGGATATCAGGATCGCGAACGCCAGCAGCGCGGTCGCGACCGGGCGCCGGATGAAGAGCGCCGAGATGTTCACGGCGCGTTCTCCGGCGGCGCGGCGGCGCCGTCATTCGCGGCGTGGCGGCGGTTCTTCACACGCTGCGCGAGGCGGTCGAAGAACAGATAGATCACCGGCGTCGTGAACAGCGTCAGCACCTGGCTGAGCGTGAGCCCGCCGATAATCGCAAGGCCCAGCGGCCGGCGCAGTTCGGAGCCGGTGCCGGTGCCGAGCAGCATCGGCAGCGCGCCGAGCATGGCGGCGAGCGTGGTCATCAGGATCGGCCGGAAGCGCAGCAGCGACGCTTCGAAGATCGCTTCGCGAGGCGGCTTGCCGTGCACGCGCTCCGCTTCGAGCGCGAAGTCGACCATCATGATTGCGTTCTTCTTGACGATGCCGATCAGCAGCACGATACCGATGATGCCGATCACGTCGAGATCGCTGCCCGCGATCATCAACGCGAGCAAAGCGCCGATGCCGGCCGAGGGCAGGGTCGAGAGAATCGTCACCGGGTGAATGTAGCTTTCGTACAGCACGCCGAGCACGATATACACGGCGACCAGCGCGGCGATCAGCAGATACACCTCGCTGGAAAGCGAATCTTCGAACGCCTGGGCCGCGCCCTGGAACGAGGTCGTGATGGACGGCGGCAACTGCACCGCTTTCTCGGCGTCGCGGATTTGCGCCACGGCGGCGCTGAGCGACGCGTCCTGCGCGAGGTTGAACGAGATCGTGACGGAAGGGAACTGCGCGAGGTGGCTGATCAACAGCGGCGATTGCGTGATGCTGATCTTCGCGATGCCCGACAACGGCACCTGCCCGGTGCTGCTGGTTTGACTCGGCAAATACAGATTGCCGATCGATTGCACCGTGGGAATCGTCTCGGGTTTCGCCACCAGAATCACGCGGTACTGATCGGACTGCTGGAAGATGGTCGAGACGATGCGCTGGCCGAGCGCGTCGTACAGCGCGTTGTCGATCGTGGCCGCCGTGATGCCGTAGCGCGCGGCAAGCTGACGGTTCACTTCGACGTTCACGCTCAGGCCGTTGGTGTTCAGATCGCTCGTGACGTCCGTGATCGCGGAAATCTGCTTCATGCGCGCGATCAGCGCGGGCACGTATTGATTGAAAGCCTGCTGGTTCGGCCCGCGCAGCACGAAGTTGTACTGGTTGCGCGAGATCGAGGTGTCGAGCGTCAGGTCCTGCTCGGGCTGCAGATAGAGGCGAATGCCGGGCACGTCGGCGACTTCCTGCTGGATGCGGCGGCCGATTTCGTCGGCGGTGATCGAGCGGTCGTCGCGCGGGCGCAGATTGATCAGGAAGCGGCCGTTGTTCAGCGTCGGATTGGTCCCGTCGATGCCGACGTACGAAGTCAGCGACACCACGTCGGGATCCTTCAGAATCGCGTCGGCGAGGGCGCTTTGACGCTGGACCATGGCCGTGTACGACACCGAGTTGTCGGCCACGCTGATGCCCTGAATCACGCCGACGTCCTGCACCGGGAACAGTCCCTTTGGAATCACGATGTACAGGATCGCGGTGAGCGCGACGGTAATCAGCGCGACCACCAGCGTCAGCAACTGGTGATCCAGCACCCAGACGAGGCCGCGCCCGTAGGCGGCAAGCGTTTTGTCGAACAGCCCTTCGCTGATGCGCTCGAAGCGGCTCGGATGACGTTGCGCCTGGGCGCGCAACAGCCGCGCGCATAGCATCGGCACGACGGTCAGCGAGACCACCGCCGAGATCACGATGGTCACCGCGAGCGTGATGGCGAATTCGCTGAAGAGCCGGCCGATCACGCCGCCCATGAACAGCAGCGGAATCAGCACGGCGATCAGCGAAACCGTCAGCGAGAGGATCGTGAAGCCGATCTGGCCGGCGCCTTCGAGCGCGGCTTCGAGCGGCGTCTTGCCTTCCTCCAGATAGCGCACGATGTTCTCGATCATCACGATCGAATCGTCCACGACGAAACCCGTGGCGATGATCAGCGCCATCAGCGAGAGGTTGTCGATCGAATAGTTGAACTGGTACATCACGGCGAGCGTGCCGATCAGCGAGACCGGCACGGAGATGCTCGGAATGATGGTGGCGGGCACGTTGCGCAGGAACACGAAAATCACCAGCACGACCAGCACGACGGCGAGCACCAGTTCGAACGCCGCGTCCGAGACTGAGGAGCGGATCACGCCCGTGGTGTTCGCCACCACGGTGACTTGCAGGCCGGCGGGCAGCGTCGATTCGAGCGCGGGCAACTGCTTCATGATCTGGTTGACGGTGGCGATCACGTTCGCGCCCGGCTGACGCTGCACGTTCAGCACGATGGCCGGCGTGCGGTTGTACCACGCGCCGCGTTCCACGTCCTGCGCGGCCTGGCTCACGCGCGCGACGTCGCGCAGATACACCGGCGCGCCGTTCTGATACGCGATCACCGTGGCCAGATAATCTTGCGGGTCGACGATCTGATCGTTCGCGTTGATCGTGTAGTCGAGCTCCGGACCGTCGAAGTTGCCTTTCGGCTGGCTGACGTTGACGTTCGCGAGCAGCGTGCGCAGATCGTCGAGATTCAGGCCGTAGGCGGCGAGCTTCTGCGGGTCCGCTTCGACGCGCACGGCCGGCACGTTGCCGCCGGCAGTCGTGACGAGACCCACGCCGGGCACTTCGGAAATCTTGGTGGCGAGGCGATTGTTGGCGGTGTCCTGCAACTGCGTCAACGACATGGACTTCGACGTGACCGCCAGCGTGAGGATCGGCTGATCGGCCGGATTGACCTTCGCGTAGGTCGGCGGCGCGGGCAGGCCGGCCGGCAGAAAACTGTTGGCGGCGTTGATCGCCTGCTGCACGTTCTGTTCGGCGATGTCCAGATTCAGCGAGAGATCGAATTGCAGCGTGATCACCGACGCGCCTTCCGAACTGTAAGACACCATCTGCTGCAAGCCCGGAATCTCGCCGAGCTGGACTTCGAGCGGCGCGGTGACGGTGGTCGCCATCACGTTTGGACTCGCGCCCGGGTAGAACGTCTGGACCTGGATGGTCGGATAATCGACATCGGGCAGCGACGAGACCGGCAGGAAGCGCACCGCGACCAGACCCACGAGCACGAGCGCGATCATCAGCAGCGACGTCGCCACGGGTCTCAGGATGAACAGGCGGGAGAAGTTCATCGACAGGGCGGCGTGCTATGAGGCTGTGGATGCCGCGTTAGCCGCGGACGCGGACCCGGACGGCGCCGCCGGCGTTGCACCCGAAGCAGCCGCAGCACCTGCAGCCGGCCGCGCCGCCGACGCCTTGATCTTCACGCCGTCGCTCAAGCGATCCATGCCGTCGGTGACGACCACGTTGCCCGCGGCGAGCCCCGCCGTGATCACCGTATGCCGGCCGTCGCCCGGCCCCAGCGTGACCTTGCGCACCGATACCGTATTGTCGGCGTTGACCAGATACACGTAATCGCCGGGCGCGCCGCTCTGCACCGCGGGCGTCGGCACCAGCACCGCGTTTTGCAGCGTGTCGACCAGCAACCTGACGTTGACGAACTCGTTGGGAAAGAGCGCCTCGTCGTCGTTGGGGACGGTCGCGCGCAGCGTGACGGTGCCGGTCGCGGTCGCCATCTGGTTGTTGATCGCGTACAGCGTGCCGGTCGCGATCTGCCGCGAGTTGTCGCTGCTGAACACCGTGACCGGCAATTGCGCGCCGGCGTTGACGCGCTGCAGCACCTTATCGAGCGCGGTTTGCGGAACCGTGAACTGGACGGTGGTCGGCTTCATCGTCGTGATGACCGCGATGCCGGGTTGACTCGACGCCGTCACGTAGTTGCCCGGGTCGACGAGACGCAGCCCGACCCGGCCCGATACCGGCGCGGTGATGTGGCAGTAGATCAGGTCGAGATCGAATTGGGCGATGTTGGCT
This sequence comes from Paraburkholderia dipogonis, assembly GCF_042680985.1. Classification (NCBI taxonomy): domain Bacteria; kingdom Pseudomonadati; phylum Pseudomonadota; class Betaproteobacteria; order Burkholderiales; family Burkholderiaceae; genus Paraburkholderia; species Paraburkholderia dipogonis. Next base: position 866,120 of record NZ_JBHUFR010000006.1, read on the forward strand.
TCGTCGGCCTTGATGGCCGCCTCATCCTGCTGGACGAGAAACTTCTGGTCCGCGTAGGTCTGCTCGGCGATCGACTTATGCTCGTTCAGTTGCGTATAGCGCGCGAGATCGGCACGCGCCTGGGCGAGCGCCGCCTTGTCCTTGGCGAGTTGCGCCTCCGCTTGCCGCTTGCTGATTTCGTACTGGCGCGGGTCGATCTGCGCGAGGAACTGGCCTTTCTGCACGTCCTGGCCTTCGCGATAGCCGACGGCGGTCAGGTAGCCGCTCAGTTGCGGCAGTACGGTGACGGTGGCGACGGGCGTCACGGTGCCCAGTTCGCTGAGCGTCTCCGGCATCGGTCCCGTGGTGGCGGCGGCGACCGTCACGACCTGGGGCGCCACGGCGGGCTTGGCCGGCTTCGAGCGCAGCACATGAAACGCCGCCAGCGCGATCAGCGCCAGCACCACGATTGCGAGCACGATGCGGCCGCGCCGCGGATGCTTGACCTGGATTGCCGGCGCTTCGCTCATGACGGTCTCCCGCCGGACCCGTGGCATCCGGCGAACGGCGTCGATGGACGGCCCGGCCAATTGCTGTCGAAGAGCGTCATAAGAACTCCCAGGATGGGGCATCGCCGTTGCCGGCGACAGGAATCCAGACAATCACGACCAGAGTCTATCCGAGTGTGGAGCTAATTCTCACGACCGTGCCTTGACGGGCGTTTCGATTTGTTACGACCGGGCGGGCGTGGCGCCGTGCCGTCCGCCCAGGCGCGAGCGCGGTCATGCGGAAAAAAGTAGCAACGACGCGGGCCGTGACGGGGGAACAAGAGCGGCATACGCTTGCTGCCGACGTGTAACCGCGTAACTAGGCGCAACAGAACCGTAGCCTGAATGTCGGGCTCGCGAACTAGCATGACGGCATTGTCCAGTCTCAACCGACGAGGTGACCGATGCTGAGCCATCATGAACTCGCGACACTGCTGCGTCTCGCCGACACGGGTCGGCGTGCGGAGGCCATCGATTCCGATGTGCTCGCGCTGAGCCGATACGAGCTGATCGAAATAGACCGGCGCGAGGAGGGCGTGATAGTGAGCGGCACGTCGACGCTGCGGCTGACGAACCGCGGCCGTGAACTCGTGCGCCGTCTGTTTGGCGAGGGTGGTGGCGCATGAAGGAAAGAGCTTGCGCCGTCGCCGGCGTCTCGCTCACATCAGATCGGGGCGCGGTGCGGGCGTGCGTCTGATCTGCCGCGCCAGCGTGTCGCGATAGATGCCCGGCACGGCGGCCAGCTCGGCCGGCGTGCCTTGCTGAACGACGCGGCCGCGGTTGAGCACCACGATCCGGTCGAACGACTGCAAGGTCGACAGCCGGTGCGCGATCGCGACCACGGTGCGGTGCTGCATGAGCCGTTCGAGCGCGGCCTGAATGGCGATCTCCGATGCCGTGTCGAGCGCGGAGGTCGCTTCGTCGAGCAGCAGGATGGGCGAGTCTTTCAGAATGGCCCGGGCGATCGCGATGCGCTGCCGTTGTCCGCCGGAAAGCTTGGCGCCGCGATCGCCCGCGATGGTGTTGAGCCCTTCGGGCATCGCGTTGATGAAATCGAGGCAGTAGGCGTCCTCGCACGCGCGGCGCACGTCGGCCTCGGTAGCGTCGGGGCAACCGTAGCGGATGTTGTCCAGCAGCGAACGGTGAAACAGCGACGCGTCCTGCGGCACGACCGAGATGGCGCCTTGCAAGCTCTGCAGCGTGACATGCGCGATATTCTGGCCTGAAATGCGCACGCAGCCGGAGTCCGGCTCGTAGAAGTGTTGAAGGAGCGCGAGGATGGTCGATTTCCCCGCGCCCGAAGGCCCGATCAGACCGACGCGCTCGCCCGCGCCGATATGCAGGTTCAGACCGGTCAACACCGGGCGGCGGCCCGGATAAGCGAACGTCACGGTTTCGAAGTCGACGGTGGCTTGCCGGACTTCGAGCGGCGTCGCTTTGGTCGGCTCCGGCATGGCGTGCGGGATCAGCAGTGTCTGCGAGGCTTCGCCGAGCCGGGCGACATACTGCGTCAGATCGACGAACGCCACGGCAATGTCGCGCGAACCGTGCAGGATCGAGAAACCGAGCGAGCCGACCAGAACGACGTCGCCGGTCGTCGCGCGCCCGACGCTCCACAGCCAGACGGTCCACCCCAGCACGCCAGCCGACAGAATGCAGATGGCGAAGGCGTGCAACAGGCGCAGCTTCTCGAGGTAAAGCAGGCTGCGCTTGCGGGCATCGCCTTCGGCGGCGAGCAGGGTGTCGAAGCGGCGCCGCTCGAGCACCAGCGCGCAGAACGCGCGGACCAGCCCCATATTGCCGATCACGTCCACCAGTTCGCCGTCGACCGAGGCAGCCTGCGCGGCGAACGCCTCGTGCCGGGAGGTGCCTTTGCGGGCCAGCAGGAACAGGCAGAAAGCCAGTCCGGCCGAAATGCCGACCAGCGTGAGGCTCATGGGAACGCTGACCGCGCCGACCATGACGATGGCCCCGATCACGGTCAGACACGGCGGCAAGGCCGTCCACGCGACCGTGTTTTCGATCACGTACACCGCGTTGGCCGTCGCCGAGATCCGGCTGGACAGTACGCCGGGCTGCTTGTCGGAGAAGAAGGTGGGGGCGTGCACCGTGAGATAGTCGAACATCTCGCGCCGGATGTCGCCCGTCACGGCCACGAACGCGCGCGCCGAGACCCAGCCGGCGATGCGCCAGAACAGATTGTCGGCGACGATCAGCGCGACCAGTACGGCAAACGCATGAATCACGTGTTGCGGATGCGCGCGGCCGCCCGGCAACGCGTCGACCAGATTGCGGATCCCGTATTGCGACCCCAGCGCGCAGCCGACGGCGGCCACGACGCTGGCCAGCACAACGGCGTGCGCCAGCTTGCGGCGCGCCACGTAACGCCAGATCAGCCGGATCGGCCGCCCGGCGTATCGCGACAGCACGCGGGACTGCCGCCGTCTGCGCACGCGCCCGGCCCGGCCTGCATCGCCATCGTTGGTCAGTTCCATGACACCGCTTTCCCTAGTGGAAGTGTCGGGCGTTCATGCTGTGCGATCCCGCGGCGCAGGCGACAGCGGATCAGTCCGGCTTTGTCCGCTCGCAAGCACCGTGCCGCTGCACGCGGCGAACCGGGCTGGTTTGATCTCATGCATATTGGATAAGGCTGTGCGGTGATTCCCCATTTTTCGAGAGACGCGATACCCTATACTTCCAAACGCCAAAACGATCCAGTGCTTGCCGCGCGGCAAGCCATTTTTATCATCCGCAACGCGGGCTTCGTTCAATGTCGAGCCGCCGCCATCCGCCTGGGAATGCGATGAGTGACCCTATGCAGCCGCCGTTTTCCATTCTCTTCGTCGACGACGACGAGATGTCGCGCAATCACTTCGCGCGCGCGATGAGCGCCGATTACAAAGTGTATGTCGCACAAAGCGCCGACGAGGCAATAACGGTGCTCGCCAGGCACGCCTCCGAGATTGCCGTGCTGGTGACCGACTTTCGCATGCCCGGCCGCGACGGCGACGATCTGCTGCGCGAGGTGGCGCACGAGTATCCGCAAATCGTGCGCATTCTCGTGACCGCCTATGCCGACAAGGACATGCTGCTGCAAACGGTCAATACCGGCGACGTGTTCCGCATCATCGAAAAGCCGCTGCGAACGGACATGGTGCGCGAGGTGCTGCACCTCGCCACCGCGCGTTACACCGAACGGGAAACGCGTCAGCAGCGGCTGCTCGCCATGGACGAGACGCTCGCCTTCCTCGCTCACGAACTGAACACGCCGCTGGCCACGATCTCGCTGTTCGCGCGCTCCGTCGAGAACGACGTGGCCGAGCAATACGATCCCGAGCGCCAGCGGGAGATCGGCCTCGCGGCGAAGTCCATGTTGAACAACGCGCAGTATTGCCTGACGCTGATCTCGTCGTTCTGGGCGACCGTGCACAAAAGCGGCGGCCAGAAGTCCGCCTCGGGCGGCGGCACCCGCGCGGTCAGGGCGACGCGCCTGATCGCCACGCTGCTCGACACCTATCCGTTTGTCGCGTCACAGCGCGACTGGGTGAAGGTCGACGTGGAAGAGGATTTCGTCGTCCACGCGATGCCCAATTGCGTGGCGCTCGTGCTGTCTTCGCTGTTGTCCAATGCGCTGCGCGCGCTCGACGGCGGCAGCGCGCCCGTGTTGCGGCTCGAAGTGGTGGCATTCCCTGAGCCCGAGATCCGCATCCGCGACAATGGCCCGGGGATCGCGCCGGAGGTCAAGGCGCGTCTGCTGCAGGATCCGGTCACCACGTACGCGGGCGCCGGCGGGCACGGCATGGGGATGATCTTTTGCAACCGCATCATGCAGTCGTTCGGTGGATGCCTGCGGATCGAATCCACGGTCGGCGCGGGGACTACGGTGACTATGGGCTTTCCGGGTTTCAATAGCCGCATGCACAGCGCTGATGATGAGGAGCCGTCCGCTAGTCAGGCGGCTTTGAGATGAACTAGATGGACTGCATTGCAACGTGGACCACCCCTAATCGCTCAAAAATCCCGCTGTTCGTGGCTTGCTCTCGCCGTAACGAAATACGTCTGCAACGCATCGGTCGAGCGTTCGCTCAGGATGCCGATGCGCGCAAGCCATTCGGCTTCCACCGGCCATTGGCCTTCCACCACGCGCGGATAGATTTGCCGCGCGAACTGATGCAGCGCCCTAGCGCCGATATTGCCGCTCACGCCAAGCAGGACATGCAACGCGCCGTGTGTCGATTCGAGGTCGCCGGCCGCGACGCTGCTCGCAAGCCGCGTCACCAGCTGGCGAATCTGCTCGATGCCTTTGAGGAACGATTCGTCGAGCAGATCGAGCGATGCAAGCTCTTCAAGATGCTTCTCGTCGAGCAGTTCGCTCTCCGTCACGATGGGCAGTTTGCCGGCCGGCGTCGGCGATAGTTCGGCTTCTGCCGGCACGCTCGAGCCGCGTTGCTGGGCAAACTGCCGAGCAAGGCACGCGTATAGCGAACCGGCTTGCACCGGTTTGATCATGACTTCGTTCATGCCCACGGCGAGACAGGTCTGCACGGCCTTGATATCCGATTGGCTGGTGAGCGCGATGATCGGCACGGTGGCATACGAGTCGGCGCGCGCGCGAATCGACGCGGTCGTTTCCAGGCCGCCCATGCCCGGCATATTCATGTCCATGACGATAGCGTCGATCACACCGTCCGCCTGCAGATGCGCAAGCACGGCCTGCCCGTGCTCGGCCTCCACGACGCTCGCGCCGCATCGCTCCAGATAGGCTTTGGCCACCAGCCGGCTGTAGGTGTCGTCGTCCGCGACGAGGATCGATTTGCCGGAGAACGTGTCGGACTTCTGGCTCAGATGGTGGCGGTTGCCGTTTTCGAGGAGCGCCTGCAGCGTGGTGATCAATTCGATCACGCTGCAGGATTTGCTGATGATTCCGTCCATGCCGGCGCGCCGGGCGAGCACGCGCACCACGCTCCCGGGCTCGGCGGTATAGGCGGCAATCAGGACATTCCAGCCTGGATGGTCGTGACCGGCGCGAATTCTCTCGGCGGTCGTGTAGCCGTCAAGAACCGGCATGTTGATGTCCATCAACACGAGGTCATACGGGGCCGCGTCGCGGAGCATGGTCAACGCAAGCGCGCCGTTCTCCGCTTCGCTCACGTGCGCGCCCACTTTCGACAATGCACGACAGGCGCGCGCGCGCTGAGCGGCGTCGTCGTCCACGACGAGAATGCGCCGGTCTTTGAACACCGGCGTGGCGCGTTCAAAAATCCGCTGCTCGTGTTCAACGATCTCGCTCTTCGGCACGACGGGAAATTGCAGCGTGAATTCCGTGAACTTGCCGACTTCCGAGCGGCAAGTGATGCTGCCGCCGAAGGCGCGCATCGCGCGCTGGCAGTAGGCGAGTCCAAGTCCCGTGCCGCCCGAAGTGCCCGCGGTACGGAAGGGCTCGAACAGATGCGACACCATCTCGGGCGCAATGCCGGGCCCCGTGTCGCGAACCATGACCGACTGCTGTTCGATCGTCAGTGTGAGCGTGGCCGCCGGGTGTGTGGCGATGTGATGCAGCGCGTTCTTGATCAGATTGAACAGCGTGAACAGATAGACGGTTTCGTCGACCTTGAAGGTAAAGTCTTCCCGCACCACCAGCCTGACCTTGCTGCGTTCCTTTTCGTCGCCGAAGCCGTATTCTTCCAGCGCCTTACGCGTGGTGCCCGTCGCGCTCAGATAGGTGAGGTAGTCCGGGCGAATCGGTTTGGCGCTGACCTCGTCCAGCGTCATGGCAATGATGCGCAGGCCGCGCTCGATCGACAACTGCCCTTGGGCGAGATGACGATACAGCACCGCGGCGCTCTCGTTCCTGTCGTGCCGGTCGTGTTTGTCGTATGTGAGTGCGAGCGGGCGGTTGGGTCCCATCGTCGCGGGCAGGGCTTCTTCCACGCGATCCAGCACGTAGCGCAACTGGCTGAGAGGATTGCGCATTTCATGCGCGATCGAACCGGCGAGAGCCTGCAACGCGCGGTTCTTTTCGACGAAGATGCGTCCTTTGCTGATCGCATGGCTGAACGCCATGCTGCACAGGACGACGACCGGCAGCAAGGCGAGATTCGACTGATCGGCCGCGGTCACGACGATCGGCACCGGCGAACTGATCACTGCGGCAAGCGCCCCGGAAAAAACGCCAATGCCGATGCAACCCATCAGCAAAAGCGGATTGTCGATGCACAGCGCCATGATGAAGATCATCATGACCTCGGTCATCATCCACATGGTGGAGAATGAATTTCTGATCGTGAGAAATGTGCAAACGAATGGCAGGACGTAGATCAGGCAGCAATGCCAGTAGATCAGCAGGTAATGATTGAACCGCTTTGGCCAGCGTGCCTGGAAAATCAATGGAATGCAAACGAACGCCGCGCTCAGCCGAAGGGCGAGATTGTCGTAAGGCTGCGGCAGGACATAGGTCCAGACTACGTAGTAGATGGGGTGGCACAGGAGGCCGAGTGCGCCGCCCCATCGTATTGCAAACCGGCTTCGTTCCAGCACGTCCCGCATGCTCTCGCGCGGCATTAACATCAGGCCTCCAGTGACGTTCTACGACCCCATCAATTCTTGCTTGCCGCGAAGTTGCGCGTCCGCCAGCTCGATCGGCGAACCGTCTTTCCCGTGGAAAGGGCCGACCGTGAAGCCGTACTTCTTTAGCAGGCTGTGCGTGTACGAGACGGACCACACGGGCGGGCTGCCGATGATGAAGTCGGACGCAATGCCTTCCTGCCAGGCGGAGTAGCCTTCGGCGAAACAGGTATAGCAATCGCGCGTGGTCGGCAGCCGGAACGGGAACGCGGTGTCGAGTCCGGCAGGGCCACGGGCGAAGCACTCAATATATAGCGTATGACCGCGTGATGCGAGTTCAGCCTCGACGCTTGCCGCCCGCGGATGGGAGTCGTCGATCCAGAACTGCGCGCGCTTGAGATCGGCCGCGGTGAGGTAGGGCACGCTGGTGCTGCTCGCCAGAATCGCGCCGTCGAAGTCCGGCAACGGCGTGTTCGGGCTGAAGGTGTGCACGGAGACCCGCGTTTTACCGAGCAGGTCCGATGCCATCAACTCCCTGGCTTGCTCCGTGAGCAGGTTCACCTTGTCCGGCAGATCGATCAGAACAAGCTCGCGCGGTGCATCTTTATAGAGCGCGTATTTGGCCACGGTCGTGCCGAGCCGGCCGGCCGCGCCGAATAGAGCAAGCCTGGTCTTGCCGAATTCGAGGTCGAGCTCATTGCAGCAATGCATGGCCCAGTCTTTCAGCATCGCGGCGGTGGCGGCGTGGCCCGTGGTGATATGCGGCGGTTTGGTATCGCGCGGCAGTGCCCCGTAGTTGCACGCGTAAGGCGTGGAGGCGCCCATTGCCACCATGTTCAGGCCGGCCTGTCTTGCCAGCTCCAGGGCCGGGAAAAACTGCGTCTCGCGGAATCGCTTGATGCCGCGCGGGCTGCCGAGCCACATTTCCAGCGGCACCGGACAGGCAATATTGGCGCCGATGATCTGGGAGCCGGAATAGATCGGTGAGGCAATGAAAGGCTTGGTGTTCCAAAGCTCTTCTTCGAATGACGCATTTCGTTGCTTCACATTGTGAAATGAAAACGAAAGTGTTTCCCAGTCGGTAGCGTGAAATAGAAACCCGACGCCGCCTTGACCGGCCGGCAGGTTATCCCGGATCTCGTCCGGGGGGATGGTGTGTTTAAGTTTTAAGGCGCCCGTTTGAAGTTGACGAACCCCGCGTTGCCCGTCGGAATAGGTCTTCACTTCGTGGTGAACAGAAGTTCTCATTTGATTTTCCCTTTGATTGAAACTCGCGTTGGACAGTCAGCGCGACAAAGTCGACTGGCGTGTTAGATGGTCGACCCTTCAACTCTAGAGAAAACTGATGCGGTGTGCGCGTCTGTTGTTTCGCATTGCCGAGAATGGGCACCTTCGACGAGCGGGTCCGGTAGATTTTTCCAGCGAGAAGATGTGCTGGTCAAACGGGGCGGTGAGGGCGAAATCTTTCCGATGGAAAATCTTACGTGGTCGTGTGGACGAACGTTTGAACGTGCATGGAGTACCGGCCAGCCGCTGTTGTTCGGCTAGGCGGACGCGATGGCTTAAGGGTGAGCCAGCCGGTCCGCACCTCGTGGACACGTTTGAGTGAAGCACGCGTTAAAGCGTGGGCGGCAAGACGTGCTTCACATCCTCCCTTCATGCGGCGTGCTGGCTCCATACCAGCGGACCGGATCCGCATGCGTTTCGGCAACGTTAATGCGGTGTTCCAGATCGACCAGATCGACCGACGACGCCAGATAGGCTTCGCGTTCATGGTCTTCGGTGGTGATCAGCAAGGCGCTCAGTTTCTTCGCAAGTTCGGTGAACATGATTTTCTCCAGTCCGTGTTGCGACGAGTGCTTCGATCCGGCTGCGGGAGCCGGCGTTGCCCGTCGATGGAATGAAGCTTAGGCGCGAAGAATGAGCCGGAAATGAGCGCTCGAAAGCGGCGAATCACACCTTGGCCCTGCGCGAATTCCGGACTGGCACGCGGCTAATTTCCCCCTCATTCTGCGTGACCACAATGCAGTCATTCGATGCAGCCAACCGACTCGCACCGATCGACAAGGGGAACAGAACATGAAAGTCATTCGCCATCTAATAGTCGCCGCGGCGCTCGGCGCCGGCCTGGTGAGCTGCGCCCAGGCGCATGTCTTCGTCGGTGTCGGGGTTGGAGTAGGCGGGCCCGTGTTTCCGGTGGTGCCCGCTTACGTGCCGCCGCCGGTCTACTACGCACCGCCGCCACCGCCTCCGGTGTATACGGCGCCGGTCGTGATCGGGTACTACGGGCATCCGCAGTATCCGCGCTATTACGGCGGCTGGGGTTACGGCTATGGCTACTGGCGCCGTTGAGGCGCCGGTTCGAAACGGCAGTACCCCGAACCAACATCAAATTAACGATTAAAGATCAAGAGGATCATCGGTCATGAAGCAACGTCAACTGGCTTTGGTCGCCGCTACCGCGCTGGCGCTTTCACTCGTATCCGGCTGCGCCGTCGCCGACGATGGCTACACCTACGGCTACTACATGAGCCGTCATCCGAACATCGAAGCGGCGGACTTCAACGCGCAGCAGGCCATCGGGCGGATGCGCGCCGCGCAGCGCGCCAACGGCTACGACATGGGCGGCCACGCAGGCCGGGCGATTGCCTTGATGCAGGAAGCTCGCGCCGAAATGCAGGCCTCGGCCGAAATGGCGACGCGTTGAGCGCGTCGGCCATCTGAACGAGCGCGCTGGCCGAGGCTAGGGATTTATTCGGCGCCGCCGGGCGGTCGCGATGTTGCAATGAATGTGTTGATCGCGGTGGCCAGCGCGTGTGGATACTGATACATCATCGCGTGGCCCGCCGAGCGCACCACGAGCAGTTGCGCGTGCGGAATCTGCCCGGCGAGCGCTTCCGAGTTCTGCTTCGGCAAGACCTGATCGTCGGCGCCCGTCAGGATCAGGGTGGCGAGGCGCACGTTTTTCAGCGCTGCTACCGCGGCCTCGTCGCTGGACCAGTCGTGCAGGAGCGCCGACTGGCCTTCGGTCACCGTCGCCGAAATGGCGGGCGACCGATAGCCGGCCGGCTGGAACATATTCTGACGGAAGCAGCGCTGCGCGGCGTCCACTGCGTTGGTCGGAAACAGGACCCGCATGACATCCATGAAGGTCGTGCCCGCATTGCCGGACAGGGTGGCTTCGACGTCGGGCGGTACCGGCACGCCGAGCGATCCCGGCGCGGGCGCGCTCATGAGGACGATGCGCCGCACGGCGAGCGGCGCATCGAGCGCGAGTTGCTGGGCAATTGCGCCGCCCATCGACCAGCCGACGAAGGTGACGTCGGAGAGCCGCAGTGTGTCGATCAGCGCGGCCGCGTCGAGCGTCATGTCCCGCGCCGTGAAGCTCGACGCCGCCGGCTCCGAGCGGCCGATACCGCGGTTGTCGAAGACGATCACTTCGTGGCGTTTGGCGAGATCGGTCAGAAAGGCCGTGTCCCATTCGGCGAGCGTCGCGCGAAAACCGGTTTGCAGCACGATCGGCGTGCCGCGGCCGAAACGGAAGTACGCGATGTCGCCGTTCACCGTATGCGCGATCTGCTCGCGAATCGACGGCTTGTGGTCCGGACGATCGGCAACGACAGGGCAGGCCTGCTCGTTCGCGTAGTGGACGGTTTTCGCTTCGACGGGCGCGGGCTGCGTGGCGCTGAACAGCGCGGCCAGCGCGGCCAGTGAACCCGTTCCGACGAGAGCCCGCAGGCGCGTCATGACGTCGGTCCCTTGCCGGCTTCGCCGAGCATGACGGTCCAGCCGAGTCCGCGCACATTGCGAATCACCGAGAGGCCGAATTTCTTGCGCACCGAATGAATCAGCACGTCCACCGCGTTGCTTTCCACCTCTTTGCCCCAGCCGTACAAACGGTCTTCGAGCTGTTCGCGCGACAGGATCGTGCCGGGGCGTTCGAGAAACGCGAGCATCAGCGCAAATTCGCGTGCGGACAGCACGGTCGTTGCGCCGTTGCAGGTCAGCGTGCGCTTGTCGAGATCGAGGCTGAGCGATTCGTCGCCGAGACGCGACGATGCGTAGCCCGCTTTGCGCCGTAGTACGGCGCGGATGCGGGCGAGCAGTTCGGGGACATCGAAAGGTTTGAGCAGGTAGTCGTCGGCGCCGACATCGAGGCCCTGTACGCGCGAATCGAGATCGTCGCGTGCGGTCAGGATCAGCACCGGGACCGCGTTGCCCGCCGCGCGCGACGACTTCAGCAACTCGATGCCGCTCAAGCCGGGCAAGCCCAGATCGAGCAGCACGACGGTGTATTCGGCATTGGCCATCGCGTCGCGCCCAGCGACGCCGTCCCTCACCCAGTCGACGCTATAGTCGGCGTCTTTGAGGGCGCGCAGCAGACTTTGACCAATCTGCAGGTCGTCTTCAACGAGGAGAATTCTCATGATCGTCCTGTCGGCAACAGTCGGGTTGCGCCTGACTCGCAGCTCGCGAACGCGCGGCCGAACCACGCCAAGCGAGCGTTTGAATGATAACCGACGCACGCGCGGCGGCATGATCCGGCGTGCCGATCTGGTCGAACGGATGAGAGGTCTTGTGCGTGCCGACGCAAGCGTGGACGCGGAACGATTCGAGAACTTCGCTGCGCGCGAAGCACTGGGTGGTGGCCGGGACTTGCGGCGTGCCGGCATCCCGCTGGCGCATGGGGCGGATCGAGCCGCCACGTCACGCGATGCGGGTGGTTTGCGGTGCCGTCAATAGGCGCCGGCCATGGCGAGCAGATAGACCGGCAGCAGATCCTCGTTCGATGGCGGCGGCTCCAGCGCTGCTGCGGATGCGCCGGCGGTTGCGTCGGCCGTGTCATCGAGCTCGGTGCAGAGAGCGGTTTGCGTGTCCATGATGCTAATCCTCGTGATGATCGGACCGCATCTGCGGAGATCCCGGAGGGTCCTTCCGTGCGGTACAGAGTCATCGTGATCCTCGTGAATTAGCGCGAAATTAGCCGGTATTCCAAACCCTGCGATGGCCAGGCGCAGGGTTCGGAAACACGATTGTCAGCGCGATGTCCGCGCCACCGCGTGCTGCTCGGGATACCACGCCGTGAACTTCACCGCGGCGACCAGCGTGGCCACGGTCGCCATCACACCCACCGAATGAGGCAGCGCCGGCGCATAAACCATCGCGATGTCGGCCAGCACCAGCATGCCGAACGCGAGCGCCCAGGCTGCGCTGATCACGTAGTTGACGTGGATGAAGCGCGCGCTGTCCCAGTGCTCGCGGCCGACGCTCTCGCGTGCGTATTGCAGGGTGAACGGCCGGCGCAAGGCGATCGATGTCAGCACGATCAGCGCAAGCCCTGCATCGACACGCAGGCGCACTGCGGCGATCGACCAGTGCACGTCACTGGTCAGCGCATAAACGGCCAGCGCCCCGAATAGCAGGACGGTGCCCGCCTCCAACAGCTTGACGTGGCGAGCCGGACTGACGATATCGCGCGCGAGCAGTGCGGCGGCGACGAGCGCACCGGCAATCAGTCCGGCCTGCGCACCGGCAAGGCGTTCGATCACGGCAAAAGCCAGAAATGGGGCAAAGCTCAGCAAGAGGTTCATGGTGGACTCCAGAGTAGCGGCAGATTCGCGTGGTGGCGGCCGGCAGTGCGTTTCGCGAAACGCGGACTACGGACGGCGGCCCATGCGAAGCCAGGTGCCAAAATGTTTACATTGGAAAGATATTGCCTATATTTTCAGCGCGAGTCAAGGGAAACGATAGGGGGGTAATGCCATTCGAGCGTCGTCGCCGTGCTCACTTCCAGCTAACTGTCGGAGCCGATCATGTGGCCTGCAGCACGCGAAACGACTCTTAATCGACAACAACCAGGGTGAAGGAGAATCATCATGTCGACACTTCGTACAGCTTTGGCCGGCGCCGTGATGGCCGCGTCCGCTCTTGCGGTGAGTACCGCTCACGCCGCCGACGGCTGTGGCCCGAACGGCTGGCGCGGGACCTGGGGCCATTGCCATTACGCGCCGCCGGTCTATGTCGCGCCGCGTCCGGTGATTTACGCACCGCCGCCGGTCTCGACCTATGCGTGCCCGCCGGGCTACTGGCTGGGCCCGTGGGGTCATTGCCGCGACACGCCGTATCACGGGCGCCTGCCGAACGGCGGATGGCAATGAGCGGGGGAAAGCCTGATCTTTCGCCGGCGATGGTTCCGGCGGCGGGTCGCGCCGAGCGGCCCGTCGCGGGTGCCCACCTTATCCACAGAAATTGTTCACATCCCTGTGGACAACTCTCGGCCAAGCGGCATAACTGATTGAGCGCAGTAGGAATTCTTCGCTGGAGCAGCGAACGCGCTCACTCCGTCGGCGAGGCGAGCAACGACACCGGCACACCACGGCAACTGACCCGGGCGACGAGCGCCGCGCCCAGCCCCGCACTCGTTTTCTCGTGCGCATCGAACGACGTCATCTCCCGGTCGACCCGCAGAATATTGATCGGCCACGACGCACGGGACAGCCGTTCGTGCGCGAAAGCGCCGACCCACAGCGGCGTGACGGATGTGCCGTTGCCCACCGCGTAGCCGCTGGGCCAGAACCGCAGCACGTCGCGTTCGTCGCGCGTATCGCCCGGACGCATGAACACCACCGAGGACGGCACGCCGTTGTTGAGCTTCGGCAAGACCGGCAGCGACACCGCCGCCACATTGGGCGAGGCTAGCGAGAGCAGGCTGTGCGCCGAGACGTCCGTGCCTTCCACCCAGCCTTGGGCGCGCAACTGTCCGCGGATCGAATCGAGGTTCGAGACCCACTGCAGGGTGAGCGGCTCCTTGCGGTCGCCGCCCATGTCCGAGCGATAGCACGGCAGGCGCTTCCATACGGAGAGCGTCCACTGCGATTGCGAGACCAGCACGGGAGGCGGACGCAACGCGCTGTCCGGCGGCGGCGTGGGCATGTTGAAGCCGACCTGCACGCCCACGCTGACCAGCATGACCACCAGCACCACGACGGGCATGAACGCGCGTTCGGGCGGCGTCTCCGGGTGCCGCCACATCGCTGTCAACGCAACGATCGCTACCCAGATGTACGCGAGCGCGGCGCCGCCGATCGCGTCGGACACCCAGTACCTGCCGAAGTACAGCCCCGCGAGCGCGACCAGGATCACCACGATCGCACTCGCGGCCGCGACCAGCACCCCTTCCAGTCTGCCGACCCGGCGCGCCAGCAGAAATGCCAGGAAGCCGTACACAATGACGGTTGCGGCGACGTGATTGCTCGGAAACACGTAGGCGCCGATCATCGACGTATTGGGCGGCGCGCGGCGCATCGCGAACTGCAGCACGTAGATCAGCAATTGGGAAAACACCACCGCGGCGAGCCAGTAGCCGACGGTGCGCCAGCGCCGCTCCAGCAGCATCCACACCGTGACCGTCACGACCAGCACCGCGAGTGTGAAGCTGCTGCCGAGCGTCGAGAGACCGGCGAGAACGGTATCGCTCCAGGGCGTGCGCACCGATTGCAGGAAGTGATAGACGGAGGCGTCCACGCGCGTCAGCGGATCGCCGCTGGCGACGTCGTCGAGCACGCCGAAAAACAGCGCGCCCGACACGAGCACCAGCAGCGACGTCAGCAAGAGGCTGCCGGCGTCCGGTGTATTGGGGTCGAGCATCTTGCGCGCGAAACGGCCGAACGGGCCCGGATGCCGGCAGGCCCAACTTCCCAATTGCTGACCCGCCGCGCTCGACCACGCATTGGCATGCGAGAGCAGAAAGCGCGCGGCGCGAAAGCTCAGCCAGACGATGCCCACCAGCAGCGCGATGATCACGACGAGCCGGAACGACACCGCGCCAGCCAGCAGCACCGAGGCGCCGAAGATCATGCCCGGCAGGATATGGGCGGGCGCCCAGAGCAGCGCCGACAGCACGTTCATCGCGTAAAAGCGCAGCGGCGGCATGCCGAGCATGCCCGCCACCACCGGCACGATCGCCCGCAAGGGGCCGATGAAGCGCGCCAGCACGACGCTCTTCGCGCCATGTTTGCGGAAGAAGCGGTGGCCTGCCTCGAGCACCTCGGGATGTTTGGAGAACGGCCAGAACTGGACGATCCGGTCCTTGTAGCGGCTGCCGATCCAGAAGCTCATGCCGTCGCCGGCGATGGCGCCCGCGATCGCCCACACGAGTGCCCAGCCGAGGCTCAGCGAACCCGTGCCGATCAGCGCGCCGGCGAGGAACATGGCGGTGCTGCCCGGAATGAAAGTGCCGATGACGGCGAGGGACTCCAGAAACGCCGCCAGGAAGATGACCGTGAGCGTCCAGCCGGGATGGCCGGCTAACTGGTGCAATAGGTGGATGTAGGCGTGCTCCATCGTGCGCGATCAGCCGTTCTGGCGTAACGATTGATCATAACGCGCGAGGGAGCAGTCTTATTCCTTTTTGGATGCCGGCCGCGGGTTCACGAAGCGCTAAGCGAATCGCCGGACACGTGAACGCGTTCGCCGATCTGCACGGCCGGTTGCGTCGGGTAGCTGAAGTTGCGGTAGCTGCCGTCCTGCATGCGGACCTGCACCTGGTAGGTGGTCTGCTTGCGCACCGCGTGCTCGATGCCGTTACCGGCGAGGCCGCCGCCGACGGCGCCCGCAATGGTCGTGAGAATCTTGCCGCGGCCGCCGCCGATCTGATTGCCGACCAGCCCGCCCGCCACCGCTCCGCCCAGCGCGCCGAGTCCCGTGGTCGGTTCGGGAGCCTGCACCGTATTGATGGCGACGACTTCGCCCGCGTACGGGTCGGCGGCGACCGGCCGCGGCGGCGCGGCTTCATAAGGTGCCTGGTAGCCCTGATTGTTCGCGTAGTTCGGCGCGGCCGCCGGGGTTGCACGGTGCGGATGATGAACCGGCGGCCTGGCGGGAGCGGCTTGCTGTGCCGTCTGCTGGACCGGAGCCGGTTGCGGGGCCGCGACCGGCGCGTTGGCGACCGGTGCCGCCGTTGCCGTAACCGGCGGCGCGGGTTCGGTGACGGCATGCGAAACCGGCAGGAGACCGGTCATCGCGGCGATGCCGGTTGCGCTCGCCAGGATGACAGCGACAGCCGCGCCGGCGACCAGCGGATGAATACGGCTGCGTTGCGGTTGGCTGGAAGTGAGGTTCGTGTTCATGGCGGACTCCGCGGGTAGATGCCTGCAATAACGCCGCCAAAGTGCGCCCGGTGGACACGGGTCGCGTGCTGCTTTGTAAGGATTTGTACGACTTCGCGCGGGCGGTTACACGTTCAGATTTCGTCGCTGAATTCGTCGAGGAAACGTTGCAGACGGTCGTGGCGGATGCTGGCCAGACGTGCGCCGGCCGTCGTTTGAAAACCTGCGGATAGTTTCAGCAGCTTGGTGCGGAAATGATCGAGGGTGTAGCGCGTGTCGTCCAATGGACGCCGGGTTGCGTGCGGATCGGCCGGATCGTACAAGGCGCGGCCCATGCGTCCGGCGACGTAGAAGCAGCGCGCCACGCCCAGCATGCCGAGCGCGTCGAGCCGGTCGGCGTCCTGCAGCGTTTTCGCTTCGAGCGTGGTCGGCGTGACGTTGGCGGAAAAACTGTGCGCCTCGATTGCGTGCGCGGTGGCTTCGACTTGCGCTTGCGGCCAGCCAAGCGAGGTCAGCACGCGTGCCGCCTTTTCCGCCGACAGCCGCGACGCCTGCGCGCGCAGCGGCGAATTCTTTTCGACCGCTACGCAATCGTGCAGCAGCGTGGCGGCGAACAGCACCTGCGCGTCGCCGCCTTCCTGCGCCTGAATGGCCGCGGCGTTTTTCCAGACGCGTTGCAGATGCGAGGTGTCGTGCGAACCGTCGCCGTTGTCGTCGTACGCGTGCGGCAGGAGGGTGCGGGCAAGGTCCTGAAAGGGGGCGAAAGCGGCTTGGGTCATCGGTGCGGCCTGTGAAGAAAGCCGTCGATTATCGCGCATCGTCCGTCGAGCTTCGGCTTGGCGGCGGCGAACGAAGCGGGCCGCGCGTCGTCTTACTATTTGAGCGGCCGGCAACTCGGACCTCGCGGTCGCGCAATTCGACGACGTAACGGAGTGGGCTATGAAGATCGCAAGGGGCAGTATCGTGGCGTCGGCACTGATGATCGGCGCCGTCGCCATAGCGAATGGGCAGTCGCTCACGCAGCGGGGCACCACCGGTGCGGCCGCCGTCAATGGTGCGCCTTCCGGCATGACCAACAACGCGGGCGCCACAGCGGGAACGGGCCCCGGAACGGCCGCCGGCATGAGCCCGATGGCGCCGGGCGCGGGAACGGTGGGCGGCGTAAGGGCGGGTCCCGCACTCAACACCATGCGGGCGAACGGCACGAGCCTGAACGCGAACCCAGACCCGCGCGTGCCGAATTTCGCCGGCAAGGGCATGGCGGCGCCGCGGAATTAGTCAGCAAGGTAGGTGCGTCCATCGCATGATCGCCGCGGATAAAATGCACGCCTCAGCAGGCAGAACCAATTCGACAGCAAGGAGATTGGCATGGCGTACGGCGAGCACAAATACAAGGTATCGGTGCAATGGACCGGCAATCGCGGAAGCGGCACTTCCGGCTATCGCGATTACGGGCGCGATCATGTGATAGCGGCGGGCAACAAGCCCGAGATTCCAGGCTCATCGGACGCGGCCTTTCTCGGCGACGCCAACCGCTGGAATCCCGAAGATCTGCTGGTCGCCTCGGCCAGCGCCTGTCACAAACTCTGGTATCTGCATCTGTGCGCGGAAGCCGGCATCACGGTGACTGCGTATCGCGACGACGCCGAAGGCACCATGCTCGACGATCCCAGGCAAGGCCGTTTTTCACAGTTCGTGCTGCGCCCGCGCGTCGTGATTCGCGCGGGCGGCGACGTCGAACTCGCCGCGCACTTGCATCACGTGGCGCATGAGAAGTGCTATATCGCGAACTCGGTCAATTTTCCGATTCTGTGCGAGCCGGTCATTGAAACGGCTGCTGATTGAGCGACGCACGGCCCGGCCGCCACTTGCCGAAGACGCGGGCGGTGGCCGGGTGCTATCCATTCAATGCATCAGCGCCATCTGCACGACCTTCACGATCACCAGCGCGACCGCCACGATCAGATAACCGCGCAGCACGCCCATCCAGACCCGCTTGGACATCGTCAGTTGCGGGGCCGGCAACTCGTCCAGAGGCGGCATGCGCCAGGCCGCGCGCGTTTCCTTCGACAGCCTGAGCTCGCTTTCATGAGCCACCGGGTTCCCCGATTCCCGCCGCAGCTTGCGGACCACGACGGTCGCCGCATAGCCGGCCACGGCCATCAGCGTGCCGCCAGCGAGCACTTCGAGCATCGCTTCGCCGGTGATGTCCGGATACATGACGGAAGCCGTGAGAATGATGGACAGCATGACGAGCACCCAGACCACTGCGCCTGTGAAGACGTTGAGCTTCTTCGAGTTCACCCACGGCCCGAGCACCGCGCGGTCGTTGCACAACAACAGCAGAAACACGGTCGCGCTCGGCAGCAGCACGCCGGCGAGCGTCTGCACCGCTTCCGTCAGCAGGCCGAGCGGGCTGCCCGGAATCAGCACCAGCGTCGCCGCGGCCGCCACGATGCCGAAGTAGACGAGGTAAAAGCCCTTCGCATCCGACACGCCGCGATGCAGCGAGTGGCGAATCTTGAAAACGTCGCCGATCGCGTAGGCGGTGGACAGCGACACCGCCGCCGCGCCGATGATGCACGCGTCGAGCAGCGCCACGGCGAACAGCACGGCGGGCGTGCGGCCGGCATAACTTTCGAGGTCGGCGATCACGCCGCCCGCATCGATGAAATGACCGGATTCGGGCTTGCCCGCGTAGAGCGCCGCGCAGAACGAGATCATGGCCACGGCGCCGATCATCACGAAGACGATCCCGATCCAGAGGTCGGCCTTTTCGTACTTCATGAAGCGCGGCGTGATGCGTTTATCGACGATGTAGCTCTGCTGGAAGAACAACTGCCACGGCGCGACGGTGGTGCCGACAATGCCGATCACGAGCAGCATCACGTCGCTGAGTTTCGAGTGGGCGGGCCAGCCCGGAATCAGAAAATCGTGCGCCATCTGGCTGACTGGCGGGTGGATCGACACCAGCACGGGCACCAGCAACAGGCTCATCAGGCACAGCACCACGGCGAAGCGTTCGAAGCGCCGGAAATTGCCCGTGCTGACCGCGGCCATGGTCACCGCCGCGGCGATGCAGACGCCGGCCACTTTCGAAATGCCGAAGAACTGCAGCACGAAGGTAATGCCGATGAACTCGGTCACGATCGTCAATGCGTTCAGGATGAACAGGTCCACGACGCTGAAGGCGCCCCAGAACTTGCCGAAGCGCTCGAAGATCAACCGCGCATGGCCGACGCCGGTCACCGCGCCAAGACGCAGCACCATCTCCTGATTGACGAACAGCACGGGCACGAGCAGCAGCATGGTCCACAGCAACGTGGTGCCGTAGTTCTGTCCCGCTTGCGTGTAGGTGCCGAAGGCGCCGGCATCGTTATCGCCGACCATCACGATGAGGCCGGGCCCGAGAATCGCGAGCAGCGTGCGCACGCGGGCCCACCAGCTGTTGCGCGCCCCCGTGTCGTGATGGGCGATGGTGCCGAGCGCGCCCTTGATGTCGCCGAGATGCGCGTCGTCGAGAACCGCGCTGCGGGGTGGTGAGACGTTGATTGGAGTGGACATGCTAGCCGCCTGAGTAGGTTTGATTGGATTGAGCGGGGTGTCTTCTGGATCTGCCGGTGTGCGCGGCCGAACACGGCGGCGCTGCGGCGGAAACGCGAAGACGCGCTGAGCGTGTGTGTTTACGAAGCGGGCCGCGGGACAGGACGCGAAGCGAGCGCCCTGGCTCGGTGCCAGGCAACGGTGAGCCAATGCGGCTTGATGCCGTGCAATGCGAGAGCGGCGTCGCTGTGGGTGTGGGTTTGCTGCAGTGTCGGTACGAGGATAGCGAGGTACATGTTTTTTTCTCCGGGCGTATGGCTTGACGCGGATTGCGGAAAGCCGGCAGACACGGAGCGCGGCGCATCAGGCGCGCGGCGAATCAGGTCTACCTGCTTTCCTTTTGCAAATGATTGTTTGCCGGCCCGCTCGGTCGTGACTGAGCGGCAATTGAACGGCAACCAGGCGGCATATGGGATAACTGTCACTGTCCATGGCGGCTCCTTATCGGCGTTCAGTACGCACGTGTTTGTCCACGCGTTCGGACGCGCCGCGTTTCGAACGAATCGAAACGGCGCGAGCGAACGCTGCCGCGAGCGCAGGCTCGCGACGCGATGCCATTCGGCGAAACGCACGTGCGCAAGCACGGCGCGACCGGATGGCGCTAATCAAGGTGCACGGAAAGGGTTACTGCGGCGCGCACCGTCTGCCTGCTGGCAAGACGGCGGCTAGTAAAAGGGAGCGCGGGCGTCGGGCCGGTCAGGCAGCGAAACTGTTCGAAAGTCGACTACTGCTGGTGTCCAAGGCATGGGCCCCGTTTGTGAAGACGGCGAATTTTAGGCACTGCCGCCAGCGGAAGTCAACATGCTTCGTTAAACGAAGCAAATATTCTGCGATGGGGCGTGGGTTAGGCCACGTTGTGGTTGTGGGAGGCGTCTTGTCTTTCAGGCGCGACAGGAAAGAAAGGCTAATGAAGGGTGTTTTTTGCCGCTGCCGGAGAAGAGGCTTAGCCAGAATTTTACGGCTGCGAGTCCGTGTGCAACTTGTCTCGATGGGACGCCCGGACTGACGAAAACACGAGGCGCTTGGCGCGCGTTGGTGACGCGCGAATACACGCGAGCGAGCCTGGGCGATGGCGTCGATTTTCGGTCGCGCTTCGCTGTCCGCTACACCGCGAAGCACGCTCCGAGGCGTCTCAACGATTGCCGTCGAGCAGATCGCCGAGCAGTTCGTCGAACGCGGCTTGCGCGTCTTCGAGTTCCTGCAGCGCGGCGTCGAATGTTTGCAGCGCGAACTGCGAAGGCTTGCCGCTGCCGGCCGGCGGGAATTGCGATTGCAGCGACGCGAACGCCGATTGCACGCGCTGCGTCGCGGTCAAGACGCGCTGCATTGCCGCGGTTTCTTCGGCTCGCGCCTGTTCGTGATCCATGAAAACTCCGTATTCAACTCTCGGCTCGCGCCGTTTCAAAGGGGTGACTATGCCACGTCAGCGATCAGGACAGCGGCAAGCCGCCGTTGGCCTTCACTTCGCGCAACGACAGCGCCGATTCTACCGACGTCACGCCCGGCAGGCTGCGCATCTCGTCGCGCATGAACGTACCGTAGTCGTCGAGATCGCGCGCCACCACCTGCAGGATGTAATCCGCGCTGCCCGATACGTTGTGACATGCCAGGATGCGCGGGATGGCCTGCACCTCGCGCTCGAAACGTGTCGCCACCGCCCGGTCGTGCACGGCAAAGCGCACGTAGACGAAGGCGACCACACCGAAGCCGAGCGCGGAGCGCGACAGCATTGCGCGGTACTGGTCGATGTAGCCGTCGTTTTCGAGGCGCTTGAGGCGGCGCGCGCAGGGTGTTTCGCTCAGGCCGACCGTTTCGGCCAGCCGCGCGTTGGACATGCGGCCATCTTTCTGCAGCGCGGCGAGGATCGCGCGGTCCGTTTTATCGAGGTCGGTTGTCATGGCTCAGTGATGCTGATGACGAATTGGAGGAAAGCCAATGCTCGGGCCGCAATATTAGCGCATTCCTCCAAGGGTGCGCTCTCCTGCTCAGCAATTCGCCAGCAAACCCTCCGCCGACGATAGCAAGATAGAGCCTTGAAAACAGGAGAATTCGATGATTTCCGCACATCTGCTGGCCGTGTATATCGCGGCGCTTTTCGTCGTGTATGCCGTGCCGGGACCGGACATGGCGCTGGTGCTGCAAACCAGTATCGGACGCGGCGTGCGCAGCGGCTTCGCGGCTGCCGGCGGCCTCGGTCTCGCGCGCGCCACGCATGTCACGCTCTCGGCATGCGGCGTGGCCGCGCTGTTGCGCAGCGCGCCGTGGTTGTACGAAGCGGTGCGCTACGGCGGCGCGGTTTATCTCGCGTGGGTGGGGATTCAGATTTTTCGTTCGCCGGTGTTTGCGCTGCCTGGCGCTACCGCCGCGGGTGCCAACGCGGATGCTGCGGCGAGCGTCGAGTCACGCCCGCTGCGGGCCGCTTTTGTCAAAGGCCTGCTGACCAACTTGCTGAACCCGAAAGCGTTGCTGTTCTGCTCGGTGCTGCTGCCGCAGTTCGTGCGCCCGGAGGCGGGGCCGGTGGCCTTGCAGATGGTCGAACTCGGTCTGGTGCTGCTCGCGATCGGCGCCTGTTTCGACGTGCTGTACGCGATCGGCGCCGCGCGGATCGCCGGCTGGATGCGCGCCCATCCGCTTGCGCAGACGCTGCAGCGCTGGACCTTCTCGGCCGCGTTGATCGGCTTTGCGTTGCGGCTTTCGCTGGACTGATTCCGGCTGGAGGCGCGCGTCAGCTGCGCGCCTTGACGCCGCTTGGCCTGGACCGCGCAGAAACGGCCGCTTACTTGCTCAGCTTGTGCTCGCGCCGCGAGCGGTCCTCGATGATTTTCCGGCGATGCTTGTCTTTCATCTTCTTCCAGCTTTTGCATTCGTCGCGCGTGCGCATGCAGCCGATGCAGAAGCCGGTTTTGCTGTCGAACTTGCAGATGTCGATGCAGGGCGACGCGATGCTCATGACGATTGGCAATTAAGGTAAGTGCGAAGACTCTCGCATGCGCCATGCCCGCACGCAAAGTGATTGTGTTAATAAAGCCAATAGAGCGCCATGCCTTATTCGTGGCAACACAATCACTCGCTTTCCTGCTCAATGAAAACTTTTCTGCTCTATGCCGTGACCGCCATTGCTGAAATCGTCGGCTGCTACTTGCCATGGCGTTGGCTCAAAGAGGGCGGTTCCATCTGGCTGCTGGTGCCGGGCGCGCTCAGCCTCGCGCTGTTCGCCTGGCTGCTGACCTTGCACGGCACCGCCGCAGGCCGCGTATATGCGGCTTACGGCGGTGTGTACGTGGCGGTGGCGATTGCCTGGCTATGGTGCGTCGACAAGGTGCGGCCCACGCTGTGGGACGCCGCCGGCGTGGCCTTCACGCTGGCCGGCATGGCGATCATCGCGTTCCAGCCGCGCGTTTGAGCCGGCCGGGCACCGGATCTTTGCCGCGTCCGAAGCATCTCTTTCTAAGCGCACATTGCCGCTCCGCGCCAACCTCGAGTCCGCGCTGGCTCGCGCCTTACTTGATGCCGCCGAGATAGTCGAGCTTGCCGAGATCGACGCCGTTGTGACGCAGAATGTCATACGCCGTCGTGACGTGAAAATAGAAGTTCGGCAGCACGAAACCGAGCAGATACGACTGCCCGGTGAACTCGACCGGGCCCGAGCGCAGCTTCAGCGTGATCGGGCGCTCTTCCGAGCCGTCGATCTGCTGCGCATTGAATTCCTTCAGATAATCGATCGTCTTTTGAAGGCGGGCAATCAGTTCTTCAAACGTCTGTTCGACGTCTTCGTACTTCGGCGCTTCGACGTCGGCCAGACGCGCGGCGCAGCCCTTCGCGGTGTCGCTCGCGATATAGACCTGGCGCGTCAGCGGCAGCATGTCCGGTGCGAGCCGGCCGGTGGTGAACACCGTGGGCTCGATCTGTTTCAGGGCGGCATGCGCCTCCGCCTTACGCAGAATAACCTGCAGGTTCGTCAGGCCGCGGATCAGCACGGGCAGTGATGCTTGATACATCGAAATTGACATGGGGCTTCCTCTGATTCTTTGATCGTGCGCGCGCACGGCGCGCGAGGCAACGTAACGGCTGGATTGCCGCTGCAGCATCATAGCGCGAGCGGCGAGAGATGCGCATCGAGGCGACGCGGCGTTGGCCATTCGGACAACTGCCGCCCACGCCGGAACTGTGTTTGAATGGATTGGTCGGACCGACTGACGTTGTTGAAACAGCAAACTTGCCGCCGCCTTCAGGCGCTGAGGTCGTGAGAGGCGCGTGGCGCGTGGATCCAGCTCGTGGAACCCGCCGTCACGCTAACTGGAGAGTCGACACCATGGTCAATAAGCAACCGCTGCCAGGCAGTGAACGAACAGTGGAACAGGGTTCGAAAGTCGTGGGGCAATGCGATCCGGCGGAGCGGATCGAAGTATTCGTCATGCTGCGCCGTCAGCAGCAGGCGCAGTTCGACGCGTTGATGAGCAAGATCGAAGCAGGCGATCCCGGCGTCAAGCCGCTGTCGCGCGAGACGCTCGCCAAGGACTACGGCGCCGCGCCGGACGACATCGCCAAGGTCAAGGCCTTCGCCACCGCACACGGTTTGACGGTGGTGCGCGAAGATCCGGCCGCGCGCACGGTCCTGCTGAGCGGCACGATTGCCCAGTTTCAGGACGCGTTCGCCGTCAAGCTCGAACATTACGAACATCACACGTCCGGCCAGTTCCGCGGCCGCACGGGCACGATCAGCGTGCCCGACGATCTGCACGGCGTGGTGCAGGCCGTGCTCGGCCTCGACAACCGTCCGCAGGCACGGCCGCACTTTCGCATCCGGCCGCCGTTCCAGCCGGCTCGCGGTCATCAGGTTTCGTTCACGCCGCCGCAACTCGCGTCGCTCTACCATTTCCCGCAAGGCGACGGCGGCGGTCAGTGCGTCGGCATCATCGAGCTGGGCGGCGGGTATAACGCCGGCGACCTCAAGTCCTATTTCGCGAGCCTCGGCGTCGCCTCGCCCAAAGTGAAGTCGGTCGGCGTCGATCAGGGCAGCAACCAGCCCACCGGCGATCCGAACGGGCCGGACGGCGAAGTCACGCTCGACATCGAAATTGTCGGCGCGATCGCCCCCGGGGTGGAGATCGCTGTGTATTTCACGCAGAACAGCGACGCCGGCTTCATCGACGCGGTGAGCCGCGCGGTGCACGACACGACCAACAAACCCTCGGTGATTTCAATCAGCTGGGGCGGGCCGGAGTCAAACTGGACCAGCCAGTCTATGCAGGCCTTCAACAGCGTGCTGCAGTCGGCGGCGACACTGGGCGTGACGGTCTGCGCGGCCTCGGGCGACAGCGGTTCGAGCGACGGCACGGGCAGCGGCGATCAGGTCGATTTTCCGGCGTCGAGCCCCTATGTGCTGGCCTGCGGCGGCACGAGCCTCACCGCGTCGGGCACCTCGATCTCGCACGAGGCGGTCTGGAACGACGGCGCGCAAGGCGGCGCGACGGGCGGCGGTGTGAGCCAGGCTTTTACGGTGCCGGTGTGGCAGAAGGGCTTATCGGCCACGTCGACGAAGGGTGGCAAGAAAGCGCTCGGCGGGCGCGGCGTGCCCGACGTGGCGGGCGACGCATCGCCCGTGACCGGCTACAGTGTCCTGATCGACGGCACGCAGACGGTGGTCGGCGGCACCAGTGCGGTCGCGCCGCTGTGGGCCGCGCTGATCGCGCGCATCAACGCGGCGAAAGGGCAGCCGGCCGGCTTTATCAACCCTAAGCTGTATAAGGCGACGGGCGCGTGCAACGACATCACGCAAGGCAACAACGGCAGTTTCGCGGCATCCGCGGGTTGGGATGCCTGCACGGGGCTCGGCAGTCCCAATGGTCAGAAGGTGGCGGCCGCACTATAGTCTGCAACACGCACCCCGAAGGAAATCCTTCGGGGCGGCACAAAAGACGTGAACGAACCCATGGAGCGATCATGACGAATACCGAGTCAGCTTCTGTTAGTCCGCAGCCGTCGCACAATTCGCATGCTTCAGGCGCGCCGGCCAGCGCGCCGCACAAAACCAAAGATCAGCCGTTCTTCGACCCGGTTGCTTACGGCAACGGGCCGGACGACTCCGTGACCGAAACCGATGAAAGCGCGGCGATCACGCACCACTCGGTCACCATCGGCGGACACAAGATCGACTACACGGCGACGGCGGGCCATCTCGTGATCGTCGACCCGAGCAGTTCAAAGGCGGAAGCCCGCATGTTCTACGTGGCGTTCACGCAGGACAATCAGAAGGAGGAAGCCCGGCCGGTCACGTTCTTCTATAACGGCGGGCCTGGGTCGTCGTCGGTCTTCGTGCTGCTGGGCTCGTTCGCGCCGCGCCGCATCAAGACGTCGATGCCGAGCTTCACGCCGCCCGCGCCGTATGCAATGGAAGACAATCCGGACAGCCTGCTCGACAAGAGCGACCTCGTCTTCATCAACCCGGTCGGCACCGGCTACTCGGCGGCGATCGCGCCGAAGAAGAACCGCGACTTCTGGGGCGTCGACCAGGACGCGGACTCGATCAAGCAGTTCATCAAGCGTTTTCTGACGAAGAACAACCGCTGGAATTCGCCGAAGTACCTGTTCGGCGAGTCGTATGGCACGGCGCGCAGTTGCGTGCTGGCGTACCGTTTGCATGAAGATGGCGTGGATCTGAACGGCATTACGCTGCAATCGTCGATCCTCGATTACGCGCAGGCCGGCAACCCGGTGGGCGCGCTGCCCACGGCGGCCGCGGACGCGTGGTATCACAAGAAGCTCGGCATCGCGCCGCGGCCGACCGACCTCGGCACGTTCGCCGAAGAAGTCGCGCAGTTCGCGCGCACGGACTATCTGGCCGCGCTGCGCAAGTTTCCGACCACTGATGCCGCAACGGTCGAAAAGCTCAGCGAATACACGGGCATCGACAAAACGACCTTGCTTGCATGGAGTCTGGATGTCGCCTCGTACGACAGCCGGGGCAATTCGCTGTTCCTCACCACGCTGCTGAAATCCAAGGGTCTTGCGCTCGGCGAATACGACGGCCGTGTGACGGCGATCGGCACGGGCATTGCCGGCAAGATCGACCCGAATTCCGGCGGCAACGACCCGACCATGACGGCGGTGACCGGCGTCTACACGACGATGTGGAACGTGTATCTGAACGAGCAGCTGAAGTACACGTCGAATTCATCGTTCACGGATCTGAACGACCAGGCCTTCAAGTACTGGGACTTCAGTCACATCGATCCGACTGGCGCGCAGAAGGGCGTCGACTCGAAGGGCAACATCATTCTGTACACCGCCGGCGACCTGGCTGCCGTGATGGCCCTCAATCCCGACCTGAAGGTGCTGTCGGCCAACGGCTTCTTCGATTTCGTCACGCCGTTTTATCAGACCGTGCTCGATCTGCAGCAAATGCCGCTGCTCAGCCAGCAGGTCCGGCAGAACCTGTCGGCGCGCTTTTATCCGTCGGGGCACATGGTTTATCTCGACGGCGGATCGCGCACCGCGCTGAAGGCCGATCTCGCGAAGATGTACGACACGACGGTGTCCAACACGCAGGCGCTGCTTCGCATCCGCGCATTGCAGGCGCGTGTGGCGCAGTAGCTGCGGGTTGACACATCGCATCGCATCGCATCGCGCCGCGTCGCAGACGCGGCGCGTGCGCGTGCGGGATGCCCTGGCATCGCGACGTCGGCGGGCAATCAGCCGCTTGGGACTGACGAAGCGTGACGGTAGCGCCGCCGGTTTCCTCAGCCTGCGAAATCCGCTAAACGCGGCCTATGCGCGCACCGCGCATAGACAGGCTTTTTACTTAACCATATTGAATGTGTTTTAATTAGTCTGCGAATTGAACTATTGCGTGCCGCTCCCGGTGCGCCGACGAATGAACGCAGGCATTGCAGACAGGCGTCGCGCCAGGTATTCCAGCGACGCGACCAGCAGTACGTACGACACGGCTTTGCCGGCGCTCGCGCGCCGGTGCGGCGTTACGCGTCCTCGCGGCAATATGCGGTTCGCGCTCGCGCTTGGTTTCGCCGCGCTGGTGATGCTACGCATGGGCGACGCTCGCGCGCACGACGCAGGCATGCTCGACCAACGCGTCACGCAGCAATCGGTCGGCGACACGATTTGCCGTCCTGGTTACGCGCACACAGTCGCGCCGCCGTTCGACGAACTGATGGCGCACAAAGACCGCATGCTTGCCGCGCGCGGCATCGACGCGGACAACGGCGCCACCTTCGCGCTCGACCGCCGCGTGCCGATCGTGCTCGGCGGCTCGCCTGACGCGCCCGCCAATCTCGATCTTTTGCCGTGGGCAGGCCACCAGGGCGAGCGCCGCAAGGCGCGCGCGGCGGTCATGCTCAAGCGCTGCGTTTGCGAAGGCAAACTGAGCCTCGCCGAAGCGCAAGCCGCGATTATCGGCAACTGGTCGGTGGTTTATTCGGGCTTCAGTCAAACGTCTTGCGACGTGAGCCGGCTCGACGTGGCGACCGGCGGCAACGACGGTCGCGGCGCCGGTCGCGACAGCCCGCCATGAAGCCGGCCGGCTTGTGTGCGGCGCCTGCTTCGTTCATGCGCATCCAGTAGCTATTCAGCCGCGCGGCTTGCAACTCGCAGGCCGCGGCCCCATCTAGTTTTCGGAGAACCATCATGATCCATTTACGTCTTGCCGCCATGGCGCTTTCTATCGGCTGCGTGTTCGGCAGCACTGCCGTGTTCGCTGCCGAGCCGGTGCATTGCGGCCAGGCCGACACGCTGAAGATTCGCGGCGACGTGCCCGCGGCTATCAGCTTCGACGTGTACCGCCAGTTGCGGCCGTTGAGCGCGCAACGTGTTGCGCTGTTCCAGTCGGCCGGCGAGGTGAAGCGCCTGCCTGATGGCCTGGCCGTATGCGAAGTCGCTGACGACGGCGTCGACGATCCGTCCGCAGTGCTGGTTCAGCTGCCGCAAGGCAGGAATGCGTGGTGGGTGAGCTCGGCGAACGTGCAAGCGGCGGACTGATCGCAGCAACCAGTCCGCCTTTTGCGCAGATCCCTCGCAGGATGCCGTGGCGATGCGTGTCGCGGCCCGGTTTTTGCGCTCAGCGTCCGCGTTGGATGCGTTTGCCGGGCCTGTAGCGGGAAATGAACAGCTGTTTTGCTATTTTTGGCGCCGCTTATTCAGGTACAGTGCATTGACGGCGAGATTCAAGTCCGTTTTTTTGGCGACACTGTGTTACATCGCTTTTACTGTCGATTGTGGCTATCCTGAGTACAGGACGAAACTCGCAGGGGAGAATCTAATGATCGCCTTCTATTTGTCATTGGCCGCTTTGGGCGCCGCCGGCGCTGCATTGATCCGCCAACTCGCTGCCCAGCAGGCAAAACAGCGTGCCGCATTGCGCCCCGTGCGCGTGCAGTCCGCGGATCGCGGCGCCGGCCGCAACGCGCGCAGAGGGTAGAGCGCATGAACCTGATCGTGCGCAACATCGCGGAATCGTGCAGCGAGCAGGAAGTGCGGGAGTTCCTCAAGCACGAACTTGGGCATTACGCGAAAAACATCGAGGTCGTCGACGCCGGCAAGCCCGGCGCGTACGCCACGGTCCAACTGGACGCCGAAGTGCCCTATGTCGGCGAAGTGATCGCGCGGCAGATTCACGGCAAACAGTTGGGCGGCCAGACGCTTGAAGCCAGCGCCGATCTGTTCACCGACGAACCGCCCGCGGCTCAGTAACCCAACACGTTCCAGTCACGCTGAATGCGTTGCGCGACAAGAGCGCACGCGAGCCGGCGTGCCGGCGCTGCATCGGCACGGCCCATTCGGCGCGTCTTCCGCACGCCCACCGCGTTCTCAATCTCCGCTTGTCTGCACCGGCCAATCGAATGGCGTGTACGGCAACGCGCGCTTGTGACGCGTGACGTCGTAGAAGCGCAAGATAGTCTCGCGCGCCGCGTCGCTCACGGGTTTGCGCTCCAGGAAATCGTCGATAGCGTCGTACGGAATGCCATAAGCGTCCTCGTCGGGTCGTTGCGGCCGCAACATTTCGAGGTCGGCGGTCGGCACCTTGTGCGCTAATGCTTCCGGCGCGCCCAGCGCTTTGGACACAGCGCGCACACGACGCTTGTTGAGCCCGGTGAGCGGCAATACATCGGCGCCGCCGTCGCCGAACTTCGTGAAGAAGCCCATCACCGATTCGGCCGCGTGATCCGTGCCGATGACCACCCCGGCCCGCGCACTGGCCACCGCGTATTGCGCGATCATGCGCTGCCGCGCCTTGATATTGCCGTGCACGAAGTCCTGTTGCGATTCGTCCTTGTAGAGCAAGCCGCTTTGCTCCAGCGCGACGTGCATGGCATCGGCCGCGGGTTTGATATCGATGGTGAGATTTTCGTCCGCGCGAATGAAACGCAATGCCTGCTGCGCGTCGGCTTCGTCTTTCTGTTCACCGTAAGGCAGGCGTATTGCGACGAAGTGCGCGTCGTAATGTTCGGCGCGCAATCGTTCGACCGCGAGTTGCGCGAGCCGCCCCGCAGTTGTCGAGTCGACGCCGCCGCTGATCCCGAGCACATACGTTTTCAGGCCGCTGCTACGCAGATAATTCGCGAGGAAAGCAACCCGGCGCTCGATTTCATATTCAGCATCGAACTCGGCGCTGATGTGCATTTCTTCAGAGATGCTTGCCTGGCGTGCGACTGGATCGTGTTGCGTCATGATTCCTCTTTGCTCCTTGCGCGCTCGCGCACATGTCGAACCGTAACCGGCCCGGGTTCAATTCACCTTCGCACCGCTTTGAATCCGCCGCGTTGACCTGCAAAGATGTCCAGTTATTACAGCGGTATCAATCATTCGCCGAATCTTCATCGACAGATCGCAATGTGCTTAGTAACATCTTCGTTCTGAGAGCGCCGCATGAGCCGGCGAGCAGTCAATAATAATCAGGTTTGCTCAAACACGCGATGAACCACACCAACCGGCCTGGCCAGCCTGTAACGGACCGTCTGCTTTTCGCGTCGGTCAATCGTCCACCCGACGTGTCGTGTATGTCGTATCGACCTTCCGTGCGGAGCACCGTGCGCGCATTGCCTTCTTTGCGCCGGTGGGCACGCGCGTTGAGCGCCGCATTCTGCATTGCGTCATGCGGCGCGGCGAGCGCAGCTTCGGCGCCCGTCGCGGTGTCGGCGCCAAAGCCAGTGAATCGTCCGGTGGCCGCCGTCAATGCGTCGGCTGTCGCCGCGCCCGATGCCGCCGGCGTAGTCGATCCGCGTCGCGCGTTCATGCTGCGGGAGGTGTTCGCGCAGAACGTCACGCGCACGCTGAAAGTGCCGGCAGCGGAGCAGCGAGCCTACGCCAACCGGCTGCAAGCCGTGCTCGGCGCGCACATGCTCGGCGATCTGTCGGGCGAGTATGTCGTGCTGGTCGATCGCAATGCGAGCGTGCAGGCGCTCTTCATCTATTTTCGCGCCGCGCCGGCCGACACCTGGCAGATGATCGGGGCGTCGCCGGTTTCGACCGGGCTACCGGGCGAGTACGACCACTTCATCACACCGCTCGGCGTATTCGAGCATACGCCGGCCAACATGGATTTCCGTTCGGAAGGCACGCAGAACGAAAACCATATTCGCGGCTACGGCAAGCGTGACATGCGGATTTTCGACCTCGGCTGGGCCCAGGGTGAGCGCGGCTGGGGCAAGGGCGGCGTGTCGCAGATGCGCTTCCAGATGCACGCCACCGACCCCGACCATCTCGAATCGCTGCTGGGCATGCGTCATTCGAAGGGTTGCGTGCGCATTCCCGCGTCGCTCAATTCGTTTATCGATCACTATGGCATTCTCGACGCCGAGTATGTCGCGCTCGTCGAATCGGGTAAATCGCTGTGGGTGTTGAAAAGCGATCGACAGGTGACGCCGTGGGCTGGGCGTTACATCGCCGTGGTGGATTCGGCGCGCAAGAGCCGCCCGGCGTGGGCGCCGGCGCCGGGCAGCAAGGCACGCGCCAAAGTGCCGGCTGGAGCGGACACGGCGGATTGATTCGTGGCGGGGGGCATCGCGACTGCGGCGTGCATCGCGACTGCGCTGTGCATCGCGACCGTGCCGCGCACAGCGACTGCGGCGTGCATCGCGACTGCGCTGTGCATCGCGACCGTGCCGCGCACAGCGACCGCGCCACGCACAGCGACCGCCGCGCACCGCGACTGTCCAGTGCACCACACCCGCGCCACGCATCGCGACAACGCCGCACACCACCCTCGCCTCACTCATAACCGAGCACGCAACCATCACGAGCGCGCCAGCACCACCCCCACCAACGCAACCGCAAACCCCACAATCTGCAGCGGCAGCAGCGTCTCGCCGAAGCCGACATAGCCTTCGAGCGCGGCAAGCGGCGGCGCGAGAAACATCAGCGCAGTCGCACGCGCCGCGTCGCCGCGTCTGACCATCCACACCAGCAAGGTCACGCTGACGCCGGAGAGCATCACGATTCCCCACGCGAGCGATCCCCACAGCGTGGCGGACGCAATCCAGCGATGTTCACCGAGCGCGAGCACGAGCACGCCCGCGACGAGCGCCGCGCCGAAGTTCTGCACCGCGCTCGCGCTGCGAATATCGGCCTTGGCAAGCGAAGTCTTCTGGAACAGCGTGCCCGCCGTAATCGCGCCGATCGCGGCGATCGAGATCAGCACGACCAGCCAGGTGGGCGCGCTGCCGTGCGGCGTCGGCGCCGTGGCCGCCGTCAGCTTCGGTTCGAGCACCAGCACGACGCCGGCGAGGCCGAGCGCCATGCCGGTCCAGCCGCGCCGCGACAACCGCTCGCCGAAGAGCGGCGCGGCGACCGCGGCCGTCGCGAGCGGTTGCAGCGCGCCGAGCAGAGCCATCACGCCGGCGCTCAAGCCTTGCGCGACGGCCCAGTAACCCGCGCCGAGATAGACACCTTGCAGCAGCGCACCCGCTACCAGGTGCTTACCGAAGTCGCGTCCGCGCGGCCACGCGGCGCGTGCAAACAGCGCAGCCAGCGCGAATATCAGCGCCGTGCCGCCGAAGCGGGCAAGCAGGAACAGATTGGGATCCGCGTACGGCGTGATCGCGCGGGCGACCACGAAACCGGTCGACCACAGCACGACGAAAACAGTGGCGATAAAGGAAGCGAACATCGGCAAGCGTTAAAAGAAAAGCCGCCATCTTGTCGGGAGACGCAACGCGCGTCTTGCTCGAAACTGCAATCGGCCAAACGCGTTGACAGAGTCGGAGTGTGGTTTGAACCGCGCACCGCCGCGCATCACCACCTCACCACATCAGCAGCACCGTCCCCGCGCCGAGCACGCCGCCGCACACCGCGCACGCCCACAGCAGCACACGCGTGCGCCGGTATTCGCGGCCGATCTCCGCCATCAGTTGCGCGTTCTGCTGCGGCGTGCGCGCGCGATCATGCTCGTGTTGCAGATAGCGAACCGCCAGTTGCGGCACGCGCGGCAGCATATGCGCGAGATGCGGCAACTCGCGTCCAATCCGTTTGAGCCAGCCGCGATGATCGACGTCGCGCCGCGCGATATCCGCCAGAACGCCGCGCGTGATATTCCACGTATCGACGCCCGGATGCAGCGCGCGCGCCAGCATTTCCGCTTGATGAAACGAGCGCTGCGCGGTCGCGAGCCGCCCTGGGACCGCGCCCTCGAACGGCTGCACCGCATGCAGCAGATGATGAAACAGCGAACCCGCCGAACGGTCTTCCGGCTCGGCGGCGAAATGCGCTTCGGCGCGCGTGCGCAACTCGGCTTCGAGCACCTCGGCGCGCGTGTCGTGCGGCACGTGTCCGGCATCGCGATGCATTTCGGCGAGCCGCCCGTAGTCCTGGTCGAACAGCGCGGTCGCACCGTGCACGAAGAACTCGCGCTCGCCGGTCGAGAGACTCGACATGATCGAAAATTCCGCCAGCACGAGACGCCCCAGCGTGTCCGGTTCGATGCTCACCCGTACGCGGCGCGCGTCGAGCGTGGCGTGAAAGAAGCCGTGCTCGAAGGCCTGCTCGGTCACCACTTCGACGATATGCGCGGCGAGCGGCGCGAGTTTGATGTGATGCGCGTGCAGGCCGGGCAGGTCGCTCGCCGGCAAGGTGCTGACGCGCTGCATGGTCAGCGTGTAGGCGGTGCAGAGATCCCAGATCACGTCCGGCACGACGATGCGCTTGTCGCCGTCGAAATGATGGCCGGTCTGGCTGAGATTGGCGGCTTCCGCGCGCAGATCGAAGCGGCGCAGGATGTCGTCCGTGAAGGTCTGCGCCAGCGTGCGCAATTGCAGGCGGCGCGCGGTGCCGGAGAGCTTCTCCAGCCAGCGCGCGACCCAGCGCAGCAGCGCGAGTTCGTCGCCGATCTGTTGCAACTGGTCGGCGCGCACCAGCTTGATCGCCACTTCGTGATGGCCGTTCACCGGCGCGAGCAGCCGCGCGAGATGCGTCTGTTCGGCGAAGCCGCCGCGCACCGGCACCAGATCCACCGCGCTGAACAGCGCGGCGAGCGGCCTGCCGAAAGCGCGCGCGAGCGCCTGTTCGGACTCGGGCGGCGGCAGCGGGGCTTCCAGATGATCGATCGCGTCGATGGCGTCGTGCAAGGTGCCGGTCGCGAGTTCGGGCCGTTCGGCCAGCGTTTGCGCGAACCGGCCCGCCAGTGGCCCGAGTGCCGGTAGCACGCCGCTCAGGCTTGTGCCGCTGCGCTCGGCCGTATGCAAGCGGCCGATCAGCTCGATCATCCAGTGCAGTTTGTGGTCTTGCGGCGCGGCAAGCCAGATCAGGCGCGCGCCGTAACGCAGCGCATGGAACAGCAACAGTAGACGGCGAAACAGTGGCGGCATCGGCAGTTCGGTTGACGGACCACGCGGCGTCCCACTCTATGAAGGGGCATTCGCGCACGGCCAGGGCGTTCAGGTTAGCAGGTAAGCGCGGCGAGGGGAGCATCGCGGCGCCACGCGTAATACAATACGCCGGCCTTCTCCAACCGTGGCGAAACCCAAGCGTGCCGGCTTCCGGCCTTTGATAGATGCTCGCAGAACAACGTCACCAATACATCCTGGCGCAAGTCGCCAAAACCGGCGCGCTCTCGGTCGCGGAGCTGGTGCGCGAACTCAACGTGTCGCGCGAGACCATTCGCCGAGACCTGAACGCGCTGGCCGGGCGCGGGCTGCTGGTCACGACTCACGGCGGCGCGCTGTCGAGCGACCGGCGCGAGCCCGACCTCGATACACGCGAAGCCGCCAATGCCGGCGCGAAGCGCGCCATCGGCGAGCGCGCGGCGGAGTTCGTGCCGGACGGCGCGTCCCTGATCATCGATTCGGGCAGCACCACGCAGGCGGTGGCGCGGGCGTTGCTCGACCGGCACCGTTTGTCCGTGTACACGAACGACTGGCGGATCGCGCTGCTGCTCGGCCGCCGCAACGACAACCGCATCACGCTGCTGGGCGGCGAGTTGTCCGACATAGAAGACGCCACCTTCGGGCTCGATACCGTCCATCAACTGACGCAGTATCACGCGGACTTCGCGTTCATCGGCGCGGGCGGGATTTCGCCGGACGGCTATCTGACCGACTACAGCCGGATGGCCGCCGAGGTGCGCAGCCGCATGATCGCCGCGGCGGACATGGTGGTGGTGGTCGCCGATCACTCGAAGTTCGGCCGTGTGACGCCGGTGCGCATCAACGGTATCGAGTCGACACGTTATCTGGTGACGGAACTCGCGCCCGAGCGCGCGCTCGGCAAGGCGATCGCGGCGCATGGCCCGGAAATCCTGATCGCCTGAGCGCCGCTCAGTGACTGCCTGTCGGGGCAGAGTGCGCCATTCACCTGCATCGAACGCCGAGCCGCCTGAAGGTGCGGCCGATCCGCGGCTCGCGCTGTGCGAACTGTCACCTCGATCGCGCCGATGCTACATAGGCGCCGCGTTTGCACTATCCCCATCCGCTGCAATATTCCGCTTGGCCGGGCACAATACGCGCCGTCGATCGGAACCAGTCCCTAGGTGTGGCGCTGTCGCGAAGCGTTACGCATACATCGTCATTTTCGCCATGTAGGATCGCGATGAGTCGGCACACAGACTGTGAGGCGATGGCAGCACCGGTCGGTTCCAGCCACCGCGCGAGCCTTCGTTGCTATCTGAATGAACGAGCGCCGCCCATGCCGCGCGATCCAGAGCGATTTGGATATTATTGGCGAATTGTGTCATTTTTTGGAAATCGGCAGAATCGTCATGGCGTTGTCATGGAAACCTGTGATCCTTGCTGTGCCCATTCAGGCATGGCCGGCGGCGCGAGTGTCGTAGCGGGGCTGTGAGTCAGGTTGGAAAGAAGCGACAAGAAGGCAGCAAAGTTGTTGGCAATCTGCAATCCGCATGAATCTGCGCGACAGCTTGATGCGGGCAACACGCAAGCGGCGCGGCGCTACCGCCGCTCAGTCACAATTCAATCACAACAGGTATCGGGATCTCCCGACCGTCTGGTTTTTTGCCTTTCGGAGAAAGCGACATGACAAAGACGAATTCCCTTCACGCCACGATCGGCCTCGCGCGCAAACTGCTGCCGGCGCTGGTCGCCGCGGCAGCATTCGGCGCCACGGCCATGCAGGCGCACGCAGCCGACGCCGTGGTGCTGTACACCGCCGACGGTCTCGAGAACCTCTACAAGGACGTGCTGCCCGCCTTCGAAAAGAAGGAAGGCGTGAAGGTCAACATCGTCACGGCGGGTAGCGGCGAAGTGGTGAACCGCGCCACCATCGAAAAGGATCAGCCGAAGGCCGACGTGCTCGTCACGCTGCCGCCGTTCATCCAGCAAGCCGACCAGAGCGGCCTGCTGCAGGCTTATCAGAGCGCCAACTACAAGAACGTGCCGGCGATCGCCAAGGCGTCGAACGGTGCATGGGCGACCTTCGTGAACAACTACTTCTCGTTCGCGATCAACCCGGAAGTCACCAAGACCCAGCCGAAGACCTTCGCCGACCTGCTGCACCCGGACTTCAGCGGCAAGATCGCCTACTCGAACCCGGCCACGGCCGGCGACGGCATGGCGGTGATCATCCTGACCTCGTCGCTGATGGGCGAGGACAAGGCGTTCGACTATCTGAAGAAGCTCGAAAACAGCGCCAAGTTCCACACCAAGGGCACGGGCTACCTCGACGTGCTGCTCTCGCGTAACGAAATCGCGGTCGCCAACGGCGACCTGCAAATGGATCTGGACGACGCTGCCAACGGCGGCCTGTCGCTCAAGCCGATCTTCCTCTCGCATGAAGGCGGCCAGCCGACCACGTTCCAGTTGCCGTACGCCATCGGCCTGATCAAGAACGGTCCGAACCAGGCGGAAGGCAAGAAGCTGATCGACTACCTGATGTCGACGGAAGTGCAGGCTAAGGTGCCGGACATCTTCGGCATTCCGGGCCGCACCGACGTGCCGCTCACCGGCAAGAACGGCGAAGCCGTCAAGAAGGCCATCGCGGGCGTGAAGCTGATTCCGGTGGACTGGAATCAGGTCATGGCGAAGAAGGCCGACTGGACCGCGCGCTGGAAGAACGACGTGATCGGTTCGTCGGGCAAGCAGATCGAAGTGGTCAAGCCGAAGTAAGCCGTCGTTCGTCGCGTGATCGACGTCACCGGGTCATCAGGCCGCGTGACGTCGCGGAATCAGGCGGCGCCCACGGCGAAACCGGGGCGCCGCGTCAGCATTAATCCAGTTGGAGGATAAACCCGGTGAATACCGCCAGTCTTGCTCAACCCGGCGCGCTCGGCGCCGCACCGGACGCGCTCGACGCCGCGCGCTCGACTACGCCGGGCGGCGTGCAGATCGATCATCTGACGGTGCGCTTCGGTTCGCGCACGGTGCTCGACGATCTGTCGTTGACGATCCAGCGCGGCGAATTGCTCACCGTGCTCGGCCGCAGCGGTTGCGGCAAGACGACGTTGTTGCGTTTCATCGCCGGGTTTATCGAAGCGGACGGACTGGCCGGCACGCTGACCGTGGCTGGTCACGATCTCACGCACGTGCCGCCGCACAAGCGCAATCTCGGTCTGCTGTTCCAGAGCTATGCGCTGTTTCCCCATCTGTCGGTGTTCGAGAACGTGGCGTTCGGATTGCGCGCGCGTCGCACGCAGTCCAGAGATGTCGCACGGCGCGTCGCCGACGCGCTGAAGCTGGTGCAACTCGGCGACGCCGGCCACGTGATGCCCGCGCAATTGTCGGGCGGCATGCAGCAGCGCGTGGCGCTCGCGCGTGCGCTCGTGATCGAGCCCGATGTGCTGCTGCTCGACGAACCGCTTTCCGCACTCGACGCCAATCTGCGCGCGTCGGTGCGTTCCGAACTCAAGGCGCTGCATGAGCGCCTGCCGAATCTGACGATCGTCTGCGTGACGCACGATCAGGACGACGCGCTGGTGTTGTCCGACCGCACGCTGTTGATGCGCGAAGGCCGCATCGCCCAACTCGGCACGCCGCAGCAGCTGTACGACGCGCCGGCTGACGGCTTCGTCGCGCGCTATCTGGGCGCGGCCAATCTGCTGCCGCCCCAGGTCGCTTTCAGCATGGACGACCCCCGCTACAACGAGCGCGATCGCGTGGCCTGTCTGCGTCCGGAGGCGCTGCGTGTCGTGCCGCTCGGCGAAGGGCAGTTGCACGGCGCGATCACCTCGGTCGAATGGTACGGCGCGGTTTTGTCGGTCTCCGTCGCGCTGGACGCCATGCCGAATGAGGCGGTGCTCGTCACCATGCAGCGCGGCCACGGCATGATGCCGGAGAAGGGCGCGCGTATTTCCCTGCGTTACGAGGCTGACGATGTCGTCCTTATCCACCCCTGATACGCCGAACCCGCTCGGCTCCGCCGCCGCCGATGCCGCCGATGCCGCCGCCGACGTGCGCCGCAGCGCCAGCGCCGCTTCGCATACGGCCGCGGTAAAGCGCCGCGAACGCGCCGGGCAATGGCATCTGCTGTTCATCCTGGTGGTAGTGCTCGGGCCGCTGGTCGTCTACCCGCTCGTGCGTCTCGTGCTGCTGAGCCTGACCGGTCCGCATGGCTTGAGCCTGCATGCTTATTCGGCCTTCTTCAGTAACCCGGAAACGAGCGGCGTGATCGGCACGACGTTGTGGATCCTGTTCGCCAGCGCCGGGCTCGCGTCGCTGCTCGGCGTCGCGCTGGCGTCGATCCTGTTCTTCAAGCCGTTTCCCGGCGCGCGGATGATCACGCGCTTTCTCGAACTGTTCGTGGCGTTCCCGTCGTTTCTGGTCGCTTTCACGCTGATCTTTCTATACGGCTCGCAAGGCTCCGTCAGCATCGGCTTGCAGCGGCTCTTTCATCTGCAGACGCCGCCGCTCGATTTCCTGTTCGGCGTGGGCGGCGTGATTCTCGCTGAAGTCGTGTTCTACGCGCCGTTCGTCGTGCGTCCCACGCTCGCTTCGTTCGCCACGCTCGACATGCGTCTGATCGAAGCCGCCCGCAGCCTCGGCGCGAGCGGCTGGATGGTCGCGTTCAAGGTGATCCTGCCGCTCGCGTGGCCGGGCATCGCCGCCGGCACGATCCTGTGTTTTCTGCTGACGCTCAACGAGTTCGGCATTCTGCTCGTGCTCGGCAGCGCCCATCTGATCACGCTGCCGGTGGCGATCTACAGTTCCGCCACCGTCGATCTCGATCTGCCGACCGCCGCCGCCGGCGCGGTCGTGATGCTGATCATGTCTTTGTCGCTGTACGCGTTGTACCGTCAGGTCAACCGTCGCAAGGTGAAAGGAGCGGGCCATGGCCGTTGAACTCGACCCGACCGTTTTGCCGGTCATGCACAAGAAAGCGCGGCCGGTGCGCCGCAGCCTGGCGGTGCGCATGCTCGGCGGCCTGTTTCTCGGCTTTGCCGCGTTGCTGTGCTTCTGGCTGTTCGTGTTGCCGGTGCTGGTGGTTGCACTGTCGAGCGTGGCCGCGCACTGGTCCGGCACGATCCTGCCTGACGGCTTCAGCATGCGCTGGTTCGAGCGCCTCGGTTCGAGCGACTTCGACGCGCTCACCACCAGCCTCGAAATCGGCATGGGCGTCGCGGTGCTCGGCACGATTCTCGGCCTGTGGCTCGCGCTGGCGCTCGAAGGGCGCGACCGCCGTGGCCTCGGCGCGATCGTCGACACCATCGCGATGATGCCCAACGGCGTGCCGAGCGTGGTGCTCGGACTCGCGGTGCTGATCGCGTATCACAAGCGGCCGTTCGATCTGTCGAGCTCGGCGGCGATCGTCGTGTTCGTGCAGTTGGCGCTGGTGCTGCCGTTCTGCTACCGCTGCGCCGCCGCCGCGTTGCGCCCGGAGCTCACGATCTTGCGTGAAGCTGCGGCAAGCCTCGGTGCGCCGCCTTCGATGGTGCTGCGCCGCGTCGTGCTGCCGCAACTGGTGCCGGCGATCCGCGCGAGTCTTGCGCTCGGCTTCGCGCTCTCGCTCGGAGAACTCGGCGCCACGCTGACCGTGTATCCGCCTGGATTCGCCACGGTGCCGATCGTGGTCGTCGGTCAGGTCGAGCGCGGTTATTACCTGCCGGCCTCCGCGCTGTCGCTGATTCTTCTGCTGGTCTCGCTGGCCGCGCTGCTGTTGATCGCGGCGCGCGTGCCGCGCCGTCGGGTCGACTGACGCCTGAACCCTGATCGTTGTGCTTGCGTGCCATGACGGCGCGCAAGCTCATACACATATCGATGTGGCGAAATTTGTCAAAATGACCGAATATATGCAAACTGCTTCTGTCGATCCGATTGAGGTTGTGCGCAGGCATTCGCTCACGACGCTGGTTCGCGACGAAATCGAACGGCACATCATCGAGGGGGCGCTCGCGCCCGGGGATAAGCTCAACGAAGCCGACTGGGCCACGCGTCTGCAGGTGTCGCGCGGTCCGGTGCGCGAGGCGTTTCGCGCGCTGGAGCAGGCCGGCCTCGTGCGTACCGAAAAGAATCGCGGCGTGTTCGTGCGGACGGTGTCGCTGGCGGAAGCGGATGAGATTTACGCGGTGCGCGCCGTGCTCGAAGAGGCGGCGTGCCGCATGCTGGCGGCGAGCATCGATGCCCGCAAGCTCGCGGTGTTGCGTGACTGGCTCGACGCGATGCGCGCGGCGCTCGACGGCGAGGATCACGATGCGTATGCGCGCGCGAATGTGGCGTTTCACGATGCGTTGGTGGCGGCGTCGGGCAATTCGAAACTGTATGAAACGTACCGGCGGCTGGTGTGCGAATTGAGTCTGTTTCGACGTGCCGCGCTGGTGGTGCATGCCGATGCAATGGAGCGCTCGCTCGCCGAGCATCGCGCGATCCTGAAGGCGCTGGCTTCGCGCGACGCCGAGCATGCCGCGGCGCTGATGCATGCGCATGTGAACGGCGGCTTGCAGCGCGCTCACGCGGCGTGCGAAACGGCGGGTCCGTTGAACGTGGTGCGGATGCCGGCGGCATCGAATGATTGAGATGGTTGCAGCGAACTGACTACAACGCGCGTGCCCGGCACGCATGGAAGGTAACGATGGCAAATACGAGCACAGGCACGAGCACAAGCGAACGCACGATCGAAGTCAACGGCCGCGGCTACCGGCTGCCCTCGCAGCCGACGGTGGTGGTGTGCGTCGACGGCTGCGAATTCGATTATCTCGAAGCGGCGGTCGCAGCGGGCGTCGCGCCGTTCATCGGCAAGATGCTCAAGGGCGGCGGCGCCTTCAAAGGCGACTGCGTGATTCCGTCGTTCACCAACCCGAACAATCTGTCGATCGTGTGCGGCGTGCCGCCTTCGGTGCACGGCATCTGCGGCAACTACTTCTGGGACCCGGACGCGAACGGCGGCGAAGGCGCGGAAGTGATGATGAACGACCCAGCTTATCTGCGCGCGGGCACCTTGCTCGCCGCTGCCGCCGAAGCCGGCGCGGCGGTCGCCGTGGTCACCGCGAAAGACAAATTGCGCCGGCTGCTCGGCTGGCAGTTGAAGGGCATCTGCTTCTCGGCGGAAAAAGCCGACAAGGTGACGTTCGAGGAAAACGGCATCGGCGAAGTACTGGATCTGGTTGGCATGCCGGTACCCGATGTGTATAGCGCCGGGCTGTCCGAATTCGTATTTGCAGCCGGTGTGCGGCTCGCGCAAACGCGCAAGCTCGACCTGATGTATCTGTCCACCACCGACTACATCCAGCACAAATGGGCGCCGGGCACCGAGGGCGCGAACGCCTTCTACGCGATGATGGACGGCTACCTCGCGAAGCTCGACGCGCTCGGCTGGGTGATCGGCCTGACCGCCGATCACGGCATGAACGCCAAGCACGATCCGCAGACCGGCGAGCCGAACGTGATCTATCTGCAAGACGTGCTCGACGACTGGCTCGGCGCCGGCCGTGCGCGCGTCATTCTGCCGATCACGGATCCGTATGTGGTGCATCACGGCGCGCTCGGCTCGTTCGCGACGATTTATCTGCCGCGCGATGTCAGCGTCGCGCAGGTGATCGAGCGGATCGGCGGCTTGCAGGGGATCGATACCGTGCTCGACAACGCGGCGGCCTGCGAGCGCTTCGAACTGCCGAACGACCGCGTTGGCGATATCGTCGTGGTCAGCACTAAGCATGTCGTGCTCGGCACGCGGCGCGCCGAACATGATCTGTCCGGGCTGACGGTGCCGTTGCGCTCGCATGGCGGGATTTCCGAGCAGGAAGTGCCGCTGCTGTTCAACCGGCGTGTCGAAGCGTTGCCGTCCAGCGGTGGTGAAAGCGGCAAGAGACTGCGCAACTTCGATATCTTCGACATCGCCTTGAATCGCGTGTCGTCATCATGAACACCGTGCTGCGGGACCATCCGGCTTTTCGGGCGGAAGCGCTGCGGCTCAAAGGCGAGCGCGTGACGCGCTCGCGCACGCTCGACGTGTCCGATCCTTATACGGGAACGCGCGTGGGCACGGTCCCGCTGGCGAGCGTCGACGACGTGCGCGCCGCGTTCGAATACGCCGCGGCCTATGAAGCGAAACTCACGCGTTACGAACGCTCGCAGATTCTGGAGCGCGCGGCTTCGCTCATGCGCGAGCGGACCGAAGAGGCGTCGGATCTGATTTCGCTCGAGTCCGGGTTGTCGAAACAGGACTCGCGCTATGAAATCGGCCGCGTCGCCGACGTGTTGAAGTTTGCATCGATCGAAGCGTTGCGCGACGACGGCCAGAGCTTTTCCTGCGATCTGACGCCGCATGGCAAGAAGCGGCGCGTGTTTTCGCAGCGCGAACCGCTGGCGGGTGTGATCGTCGCGATCACGCCGTTCAATCATCCAATGAACCAGGTCGCGCACAAGATCGCGCCGGCCATCGCGACGAACAATCGCGTCGTGCTGAAGCCGTCGGAAAAGGTGCCGCTGTCGGCGCTTTATTTCGCCGATGTCCTGTACGAAGCCGGCCTGCCAGCACCGATGCTGCAGGTGCTGACCGGCGATCCGCGCGAAATCGCCGACGAACTGATCACGCATCCGTTGGCGGAACTCGTCA
Organism: Paraburkholderia dipogonis; assembly: GCF_042680985.1. Taxonomy (NCBI): domain Bacteria; kingdom Pseudomonadati; phylum Pseudomonadota; class Betaproteobacteria; order Burkholderiales; family Burkholderiaceae; genus Paraburkholderia; species Paraburkholderia dipogonis. Next base: position 909,360 of record NZ_JBHUFR010000006.1, read on the forward strand.
CGTTCACGGGCGGCGTGGCGATCGGCAAATACATTGCGGGCAAGGCGGCATACCGGCGCGTGGTGCTGGAACTGGGCGGCAACGATCCGCTGATCGTGCTCGACGACGCCGACCTCGAACGCGCGGCGACGCTCGCCGTGCAAGGCTCGTACAAGAACTCCGGGCAGCGCTGCACCGCGGTCAAGCGGATGCTGGTGCAGAAAAGCGTGGCGGCGGACTTCGCCGATCTGGTCGTCGAGAAGACGCGCGCCTGGTCTTTCGGCGATCCGTTCGATGCTTCGAATCAGATGGGCACCGTGATCGATGTCGCCGCGGCGCAGCTTTTCGAGGCGCGCGTGAATGAGGCGGTGGCGAGCGGGGCGCGTCTGCGGATTGGCAATCAGCGCAAAGGCGCGTTGTATGCGCCGACGGTGCTGGACGGCGTCGATCCGTCGATGGCATTGGTGCGCGAAGAGACCTTCGGGCCGGTGTCGCCGATCATCGCCTTCGACACCATCGACGACGCGATTCGCATTAGCAATGGGACGGCGTTCGGGCTGTCGTCGGGTGTGTGCACGAACCGGCAGGATGCGATCACGCGTTTCATTAACGAATTGCGCGTGGGGACGGTCAACGTGTGGGAAGTGCCCGGCTATCGGATCGAGCTGACGCCGTTCGGCGGCATCAAGGACTCCGGGCTCGGCTATAAGGAAGGCGTTCAGGAAGCCATGAAGAGCTTCACCAATTTGAAGACCTTTTCATTACCGTGGGAGTAAGCGCGTGGCATTGAATGTGAAGGATATTCGTTCCCTGTTCGAACAATACGGCCAGTTGGCTTACAGCGGCGAGCCGGTGACGCAACTAGAGCATGCGTTGCAGAGCGGCTTGCTGGCGGAAGAGGCCGGCGCCGACGAGGAACTGGTTGCCGCGGCGTTTCTGCACGACCTCGGCCACCTGCTCAATCTGCAGGGCGAGACGCCGACTGAGCGGGGCATCGACGATCTGCATCAGTATTTCGCGTTGCCGTTCTTGCGGCCGGTTTTGTCGAGCGCGGTGTTGGAGCCGATCCGTTTGCACGTCGACGCCAAGCGCTGCCTGTGCGCCATCGACGACACGTATTTCGGTCAGCTTTCCGCCGATTCGGTGCGCAGCCTGGAATTGCAGGGTGGCATTTTCAGCAAGGAGGAGGCTGAGGCGTTCTTGCAAAAACCCTACGCGGAAGACGCATTGCGTCTGCGTAGATGGGACGATCTTGCCAAGGAAGAGAATCGTGCTACGCCGGATCTCGATCACTATTTAGGTGTCGTCGAGCGGGTGATGCTTAAGCACTCGGCTGTGTGATTGTGCTTTTGAGGCTGTTAGTGGAATGCGGGTTTTCGGTTCTTTTTGCCCTTGCTGGGTGTCCGGTTTTGTCGTCGTCCTTGCGCCGTTTCCGGCGCAATCCATGCCTATCAAAATAACGCTTGCAAGGCGGGGTGCGGGTCGCTAGAATCTCGCTCTTTCGTGCTTCGGACAACGGGGCGCGGGAGGCGGGA
>NZ_JBHUFR010000007.1:0-276375 GCF_042680985.1 Paraburkholderia dipogonis
GCCGAGCCGAGCCGAGCCGAGCCGAGCCGAGCCGAGCCGAGCCGAGCCGAGCCGAGGGCACGAGCACGAGCACGAGCACGAGCACGAGCACGAGCACGAGCACGAGCACGAGCACGAGCACGAGGAACAACCTTGAGCCCGGACGATGCTCTAAACGGCGTGCAAAGATTGGAGGCTGCGGCGCCTGAGGAGCAGGCTGCCGCTAAATGTCGGTCGCACGGTTTATGCGCTTAAACCGCGAAATCGGGCCACCCAGGACAATGGCGCCGTTCAACACCCTGCCGCTTAGCCAACCCATTGGTCTACCAATCGCACTCGCAGGCAGTTCACGGATCATGCGCCTCGGCGCCCAACACCGTTTTGCAGACGAGCAATACATTTGGGATGAAGCGAAAAGAAAACTACATCATCGCCACGAAAGCCAACCAGGCGTTGACAGCACACGCGCCGCGCGCTTACACAAGTGTCTGTCTCCGAACGGACTCAAATCCACTGCGTACCAAGCAACGCGTCAAATAAATAAAGCTCCACAGCAACACATCAACAAGCCAACTCCGCACCCGCTAAACTCCCACCCAACTGCCGCCGCGCACACTCATCCCCAAACCACACCCACCACCCCAAAACCCATGATCACGATCTACCACAACCCTCGTTGCTCAAAATCGCGCGCCACATGCGAGCTAATTACCACCACCTACAACAGCGCAAACGAAGCCACAGAAATCGTCGAATATCTGAAGCATCCGCTCACGGTCGAACAACTCAAGCAACTCAACGCGCAGCTAGGCTGCACCGTCCGTGAAATGATTCGCGACACCGAAACCGAATACAAGGACCTCCAGCTTTCCGACCTCACACTGACTGACACTCAGTTATACGAAGCATTGGCAAAACATCCGATCCTTCTGCAACGGCCGATCGTCGTGCGCAACGGGCAAGCCGTAATCGGCCGCCCGCCGGAGAACGTCGCTGCGTTATTCTCCTGAACGGCGTAACAAAGCGCCCAAATCGCAGCAACGTATCAAGCCAGCAAACTAAACTTTGCTACCCGGCAATGCCGCATCCTTGGTGACGATCTTCGTCGGAATGATGCGCAACTCGCTGAAGGCATCGGCAATACGTTGCTGTTCCGCAAGCACATTCGCATCGACGGGTTTGTACACGTGCGCGTAGTGCCGCAAACCCGCTTCGATCACGCCCGCGTCGAGCCCCTGAATCGGCGCGAGTTGCGCGGCGGCCTCGCTGTAATGCCCGCGAACCCATGCGCCCTCTTTGCTCACTTCGTCCATCGTGATGTCGAGCACATTGGCGTTTTGTTCCGCGAACGACCGCGCGCTCAGGAAGAACTGGTGATGGCTCACAATGCCGTCGGCATCCGCGAGCAAGCGCGCGTTCGACTGCCGCTTTGCCGCTTCGAGGAACGGATCCCAGATCGCCCATGCATCGATCGCACCGCGTTCGAAGGCGGCGCGCGCATCCGCTGGCGCCAGATAGACCGGCTGAATCTCGCCGTACTTCACGCCGGCTTTCTGTAGCGTTGCGACCAGAAACCAGTGAACATCCGAACCTTTGTTGAGGGCGATTTTCTTGCCCTTCAGATCAGCCAGCGTTTTGATCGGTGCATCCCGATGCACGAGGATGCCTTCGGCATGCGGCGTCGGGACCTCATAGGCGACGTAGACGAAGTTTGCGCCGGCGGCCTGCGCGAACACAGGCGGCGCCTCGCCGACATAGCCGAAGTCGATGGCGCCGACATTCAGTCCTTCCAGCAGCTGCGGTCCGGCAGCGAACTCGATCCATTTGACGGTGATTCCGAACGGCGCGAGCCGTTTTTCGAGCGTACCGTGCACCTTGAGCAACACGAGCGTATTGGCGGCTTTCTGATAACCGATGCGGAATTCCTTGGCGTGCGACTCGGCGGCAAAAGCGGACGTGGAAATGACGGGCAGCGTAACGGCGGCGAGCGTTGCGCCCACGCCGGCAATGAACGAGCGGCGCGTGAGCAGCGGATGACGTGACATGAGAGGGCTCGTAAAAAAGACGGACGCAAAACGGACCGATTGGCTCCGACAATAATTCGTCTGCAAGCCTGGACGAACCGATAAATTCGCATAAGCAAATCACGCGGACAAAACGAAGCAGGACGGCTCGTGCTTTGCCCGTCTGTCTGACTGCGTCGAATCTGAAGCGGCCGCTACAATCCGTTATCCGCGCCCGGCCGCGGCTGCGTCATTCGACAAAAAAGGAACACCGTGCATCTGACGACAACGCTCGCGCCGTGGTCATCCCACGACACCCAACTCATTTTGTCGTGCGTGCTTGGGCTCGCACTGATCATCGTTTTCATCAGTGTGCTGAAACTCGCGCCGTTCCTGTCGATCCTGGTCGGCACGTTCGCCGCGGGTTTTGCAGCCGGGCTGCCGCTCGAGGCCGTCGCCAGTGCGTTCAGTAAAGGCGCCGGCGCGCTGCTCGGCGACGTCGGCATCATCATCGCGCTCGGCGCCATGCTCGGCGCGCTCATGGCCGAATCCGGCGCTGCCGACCGGCTCGTCTCGACGATTCTCAAACACTCCACGCCTCGCACGCTGCCGTGGATGATGGCGGTCGTCGCGCTGATCATCGGCTTGCCGCTTTTCTTCGAAGTCGGCCTTGTCATGATGGTGCCGATCATCTTCGTCATGGCGCGCCGTTCGCAGCAACCTATCCTGCGCATCGCGATTCCGGCGTTGGCCGGCATGACCACGCTGCACGCTCTCCTGCCGCCGCATCCGGGTCCGCTGATCGCGGTGAGCGCGCTGCATGCCGATCTCGGCCTGACGCTCGGACTTGGTCTGATCGTCGCGATTCCCGCCGTGATTCTCGCGGGCCCGCTGTATGGCATCTGGTTGTCCAAGCGGATGCACGTGGTCGAACCGGAGGAAATGGGCAAGCTCTTCAGCGCCAACCAAGACACCGGCGAGCCGCCGAGTTTCGCGATCTCGCTCATCACGATCCTGTTGCCCGTTGTGTTGATGCTGGGGCGCACGGTCGCCAAGTTGCTGCTCCAGCCCGAAACGTTCCTGTTCAACACGCTGAATTTCTTGGGTGAGCCGCTGGTCGCGCTCGGCCTCACCGTGCTGTTCGCCGTCATGGCGTTGGGGTGGTCGCGGGGCATGGCGCGCGAGCGCGTCGGCGGGATCCTGCGCAAGAGCTTGCCGCCGATCGCCGCGCTGTTGCTGACCATCGGCGCCGGCGGCGGTCTCAAGCAGGCGCTTGTGGTGGCGGGCATCAGCTCGACCATCGGCAAGATCGCGGTCGGCGCGCACATGCCGCTGATTCTGCTGGCGTGGCTGATCGCCGTCGCGCTGCGCCAGGCGACGGGCTCGGCAACGGTTGCCACGACGACGACGGCCGGCATCGTCGCGCCGGTCGTCGCCGGTCTGAGCACGACGCACAATTCGCTGATGGCGCTCGCCATCGGCGCGGGTTCGGTGTTCTTCTGCCACGTGAACGATGCGGGCTTCTGGATGGTCCGCGAGTATTTCGGCCTGCAATTGAAACAGACCGTGCTGGTCTGGTCGGTGTTGCAGACGATCGTGTCCGTCGTCGGCCTCGCGCTCACGCTGGTGTTGTGGACCGTGCTGACTTGACGGCGCAACAGGCTCTCGCTGCGTTGGCAGGAATTGATGCGTGGCTGTCAATTCCGGGCGGCCGCCACCGCTTACACTGCCCGGCAGGCGAACTGCGGTCCCGCAGCGCGCTTCCCTGAAAACGCGGAGCCACCATGCTGGAACTGAGACCGTCCTGTGAAGGATGCGGCAAATCACTGCCGTCGAACGCGTCCGACGCTATGATCTGCACGTACGAGTGCACCTTTTGCGAAGTGTGCGCGCTCACTACGCTGCGCAACGTGTGTCCGAATTGCGGCGGCAATTTCCAGCGTCGACCGGTTCGTACGCGCGCGCAGCTTGAGAAACATCCGGCCGGCGCCACGCCGCATCCCGTTTCGATCGACGAAGCGTCGCACGCGCGTTTCTTCGAGCGCTATCGGGACACGCCGCCCGGCGAGCGCTAGATCAGATGGCGCGCTCATACGCGCCGTGACACCAAAACACGAGGCGCCGCGCGCTTCAATCGTCGGTATTCACCGCGCCCGGCGCGGCGATGCCGCTGACGGAATGCGCCGCCACGCGCAGCAGACGGATCTGCTTTCGATAGTTGCGGCAGCCGCTGCAGGTCGGCAGATGCAGACGGATCGCGACCCACTCGCCGGTCGTCAAGGAGCGGTCGAGCGCGTCGGACAACAAGCGCGTGATGTGCTTACATTTCCCCATTTGCGTCCTCGCTGGATAGGCCCTTCTCGCTCAGGCAGGTGCGCAAGCGCAGCCGCGCGCGGTAGATCAGCACGCTGCAATGATTCGCGGTCATCTGCAATTCCGCGCAAATCGCCTCGGTCTCGAGATCGAGGAATTCGCGCATCATGAACACGCGTCCGATGTGCTCGGGCAAGCGTTCCAGGCACATCTCGAACAAGGTCCAGAACTGGTGCTGACGCAGAACGGTTTCAGGTGTCGGCCACGGACGCGGCTTGCTTTCGCGCGACCAATGGCCGTTATCCTTGAACAGCTCGCGATCGAGCAAGCCTTCACCATCGAGCTCGGACTCGAGCGCCGACAGGTTGATCGTGCGTCGTCTGGCGCGCAGGGTGTCGACGAGTTTGTGCCGCAGGATGCCGAACACCCAGGTCTTGTGTTCCGATTGCGCAGCGAATCGATCGGCTTGCGTCCATGCCGCGGCGAGCGCTTCCTGGACGGCGTCTTCCGCGGCGGCGGCATCGCGCAGTTGCAAACGGGCGAAACGCACCAGATCGCGCCGCAGTTGCGTCAGATAAACGGGATCGTCGAGCGCCGGGCCGCCTACTTGCGCCATGGACGGCCCCGTCGGCGCAACGCTGTCTGGTGCATGTTTTTTGTTGGATCGTGGCGATTCATAAGCCGGTGGTTTTCCTCGCACTGTGGCTAAGCTTGTGCGCCATTCTCCCGCGAGCGGCTGTGCAATCGAATTGGTATTGAACATAGGCCCGACCATAAACGATGACCAGATGAACTTAGTCGCAGCGCACAGGCAGTTATGACAACCACAATAGATTATTGCGGAAATTGAAATCGCCGACGGGCGGTGTGCACAGTGTACTGCCGTGCAAGGATTATCCACGGCCAATCGGGGCTCGAAATTGATCCAAACAGTCGACCGGTTTATTTCAGGATTTGAAATAAAGTCTTCTTGTCTTCGTTGTTTTTCGGCGGGCGCTCAGCCGATATTCTCCAGTCCATCGATCGCACCCGATCGCGAACCAACGCTGAGGAGCAGCACCATGAAACGCATTCTTTCCGCCCTGATCGCTTCCGTCGCCCTGTTTGCAGCCGCTTCCGGCGCCGCTCACGCTGCCGCCCCGTCGCAATGCAACGGCCCGGCCTCCTACTGCAACGTGTTCTTCGGCAACTGATCGGCCGACGGGCGCGGACCCGTCGACGAGGAAGCTTCCGAAGTCAAAAAGAAGGGCGCCAGTTTTGGCGCCCTTTGCTTTTGGGCGAGAAAATCAGACCGCCAGCGTGATGCTGGCGTGAGGTCTTCGGCGGAGCACAGCGAACGCTTGAATTAACGCAGCAAATGCAGTCAGCCAATAAAAATCCAGAAAACACATGGTCCAAGGGAAGCAACACATCAGATAGACCAGCGGAAAAGAATACCCGGCAGTCCGAAGCAACACTCGCGCCCGGCACATAAATGCGGTCAACGCTCGCCCTACTAACGTGTTACAGTGGGTCAACAGATTGCAGTTCTCCTGCGCACCGCGCGCAGTCCCAGACGCAAACGCCTCGCATCACAGCGCCCTGAACCGAACAGGGTCCCTTCCTCCTAAGCAGTTCCTCGGTGTCGTCAACATGGCCTGATTGCATCGGCCGTTCTTTGTGCACATCGTCGATCAACACCACGTTTCGCCGGTACGCCGCGATCTGGCGGGCAGCGCGCCCGACAACCAAGCCACGTTCCACGAAAGCCATCACCGGAGACAAGCATCATGAGCAATACGATCAGAAGCTATCGAGGTCTTGAGATCTATCCGTTGGTGTATCCGCACCAGCCGAGCGGTCTCGACGGTATCCGCCACTACGATTCGGGCTTCGATGCCGCCGTGCGAATCTGCCGGCGCGGCACCGACGACACCGTGACCACCAGTCGCGTATTTCGCGTGCCGAGTCGCTCGCCGTTCGGCGCCGCCGGCGACGCGCGCATTGCTTCAACCAGTTATGCAGAGCAGGTCATCGACGGCATGGTCGCCGGCCAGTCGATTGTTGGACTCTGATGCGCGCGCCAATGGCAAGTCAAGCTACGAGGCGCTCACAGAGCGCGAATCTGCCGGCTCTCACGGGCCGCGAGAACTATCAGGTGATGGCGTCCTCGCGCCGTACGTCGAGCGGCACCGTGCCGACGCTCAAAGTGATCCGCTTGAGCGACGAACGGGTGATCTACCCGTTCCAGGGCCACGCCGACATGCCTTTTTTCGAACACGCCGAAGCAGCGCAGTCGTTCGCCGAAACCTACGGCTGGCAATTGGTGGATGGCGACATCGCAGTGCCGGAATGACGCGGTGAGTGCAGAGCCAAGCAATCTCGTGACGCAACGGCAACGACGCGGCAAGCCACAACGCCACGCCTGAGTGGCTTAGCGAGCCGCCTCACCACCGCAAATCACCCCCGCACCAACGGCAGCGTAGCGGCACAAGACAGCATGCCCGCCGCGCTACGGGCGACTAAATCTTCCCGCCACCATCCATGCCGCTACCGCGGCGCCACACTTCCTTGCCGCGTTCGGACAACTCGCCGCTGCTATGCGTGGCGTCCGCCTCCGTACCGTCGACCGCCATCTCGCCCCCGGCCTGTTCTTGTGCCCGCTGCTTTTCCTTCTTGCGAGCGGCGACTGCTTCGTCGTGGGATTTACCTGCGTGATTCGAACTCATGGCTCGTTCCTCCATCAAAAAACGTACTCATGCGGCGCACGTCACCGGTCATGTATGCTGGACGCGTCAGTTTCGGCCCGAACGGGACGGTAGCGAACACCCGTTTGCCTCAAAACGGCCTATCCCGAAAGCATGCTTGATTGACAAGGCAAAAGTACCAGTTATCCACAAGGTTATTCAGCGAATCTGTGGATAACTTTGTGCGATGCAAACTTATCCACAGCGCCTTTTTCCGTCGTACATGCCCCAAAAGTGGTGGTGCCGGTATTTCGGCGCCCGCCATCCCCGCCGCCCTGGCTTTTGCCTATGATGGACAGTTCGTACCCTTTTGCGCCTCGAGCGCCTCACATAAGGAAGCGAATCATGGCCTATCACATTGCAGTTGTCGTTGGCAGCTTGCGTCGAGAGTCGTTCAACCGGCAGTTGGCCCAGGCGGTCATTTCACTGGCGCCGTCAGACTTCACCTTCGAATTCATCGATATAGGCTCATTACCGCTCTACAGCCAGGACTACGATGCCGACTACCCGGAAGCCGGCAAGCATTTGAAGCAGCGCATTGAAGCCGCCGACGGCCTGCTATTCGTCACCCCCGAATACAACCGCTCCATACCCGGCGTGCTGAAAAATGCGCTCGATTGGGGCTCGCGCCCGTGGGGCACCAACTCCTGGGGCGGCAAACCCGGTGCCGTGATCGGCACGTCGCTGGGCGCGACCGGCACGGCGTTGGCGCAGCAGCATCTGCGCAATGTGCTGGCGTATCTCGATGTCGCGGTGCTCGGTCAACCCGAGGTGTTCATCAAGCACGATGCGACGGTCATCAACGAGAAAGGCGAGATCCTGAACGACGGTACGCGCAAGTTTCTACAAACTTTCGTCGATCGCTACGTTGCGTGGGTCAAACATCGGGGCGCTGCTTAACGCGGCCGGCGCGATAACTGCGCGAGACAGGAGCAAGCCGATCGCAAGACGAAGGCGGTGGCATGCCGTAATCGCAAGGCCCGCCACCGCGAACGCTTTCAAATTCAGACGTGATGATGCCCCGTCACCCGCTCCCAGCCGTGACGCACGGCTAGCTTGAAACGCTCCCATGTGCTGTCCGGCGAGGTGCTTTCCCAATGGCGTCGTGCTTCCGGTTCGACGTCGTCCCACGGCTGGTCGCGATAGCGCATGTCCTTGCCGATCTCAGCGCCATAGCGGTACGCCGGCACGTAGTCTTCGTAACGTGCGTTTTCGGCGGCGTACTGCTCGTCGTAGTGCGCGCGGAAATCTTCCTCGTATTCGAGATATTCGTTCGGCATCTGCGAGCCAAGACCGGCGGTCGGCTGACCTGCTTCGGATACGACTTCGGACGGCTGCATGACCGCACCCGATCCCGGCATCGACCCCGCGGCGATCGCGCTACGGCCCACGTCGCCGACGAGCGGATCCGTCACCGGTTCGTTGATCGGATCCATCACAGGCCGCTCGCTGAGCGGCGGCGGCACGAACGGCTCGGCGTCGGTGCTGCCCGGCGGCACCGTGTACCGTGGCTCAGTGATCGTGGCAGGCCGTTCACGTTCATATGCCGCGGCATCCGCGGCGGCGGCGGTTGCAGCCTGCTTCGACACACTCGATGTACGCGGCGTACCCGGCGTCGCGGCACCGCCGATGCCAAGTTCATCGAGAACGGAGTGCTCGCGGCCGGTTTCATCGATTGGCGTGTCCCAATCGGGCGCGCGTTCGCCGATATCGGTGGCGCCTAGTCTGACCAAGGTATTGCGAGCGAGGTCCGCATGCGCTTCACTCACCGCGTTGACGCACACCAGCACGGCGCCGCGGCGTACAGCCTCGGTATAACGCGCCGTTTCCGCGGCACGTGGACCGCTAGCGAACAGGCTCGACAGGAAGCGTTCGATATTCGCCAGCACGCCTGAACTGGCAACTTCGTCGGTTGCCGAGCCGACCGACGGTTCTGGATTCGCCTGCAATTCGATCGTGTCGCGGCCGAAACCAGCCTGGACGAGCGAATCGCGCGCGGCTTCCGCTTGAGCATAGGTGCCGAATAAACCAATCACGGTGTGTCGCATGGCTGTCTCCCGACGTAATTTAGGCACAACGGACGACGCGCCAACGCACCGCCCCTCCCGCCGTATTCGCCGCAACGATCATGCCGGGCCCCATGTGGCGGACCTGCGCGCCCGCTGGCGCGGACCCGCGCGCGGCGTCCATAAAGAAAGCGCGGCGTGACGCTGCCGCGCTTTTACAACCACCGGTAATGTCAGACATTGGAACCAATGTCCGCCGCCGCCCGCCTCAGTCCGCCGTGTGCGCCGCCGGGTCGGTGCCCGTCTGCGTCAGATCCCGCTGGATTGTTTGCAGAAGTTCTTCCAGCAAACCGATATCGAAAGGCTTGGACAGCACGCGCACGTCGACGTGGCGCGCCCGGTCGAGTTCTTCGGCGTAGCCGGTAACCAGAATGACCGGCAGTTTGGTGTGGAATGCAAGCACCGCCTCGGCCAGATCGATGCCGTTCAGGGTGCCGGGCATATGGATATCGGACAGCACCAGATCGAACGGAAGCGGTTCGCCGGTGCGCGCTTGCCGCGCGTGGGCGTCGTCGAACAGGCGCAGCGCCGTGTCGGCGTTGAAGACGCACGTGACCTGATGGCCCATCATCTGCAGCAGGGCTTCGGTGCCGGCGGCCACTTCCTCGTTGTCTTCGACCAGCAGAATGCGCAAGCCCGGCGGCCCGCCGCTCTCCTCGGCGCCGGAGTCCGGTGGCCCGTCGACCTCCGGCTCAGCCGTGGCCCGCGGCAAATAGAGACGCACGGACGTGCCCGCGCCGACTGCGCTATCGATCGCGGCGAGGCCGCCGGAGCGCTCGCAGAACGCGAAAACCTGCGGCAAGCCGAGTCCCGTGCCCATGCCCTTCGGCTTGGTCGTGAACAGCGGTTCGAACGCGCGCGCGAGCACCTCGGGCGCCATCCCCGCGCCGGTATCTTCGAGCGAGAGTTGCACGAAGTCGCCCGTCAGCGGGAAGCCCTCTTCGTGCCGGAAATGGATGTTGGTGGCGCGCACCGTGAAGCGCCCGCCGTTCGGCATGGCATCGCGCGCGTTCACCGCGACGTTGATGAGCGCCAGTTCCAGTTCGGCGACGTCGACGCGCATCGGCCAGATTTCGACGCCGATATCGATCACCAGTGACACCTTCGCGCCGAGCGAAGCGCGCAGCAACTCGCGGCACGCCGGCAGCCAGCGTTCGAGCGACAGCGTCTCGTTGCGCAGCGGCTGTTTGCGCGCCACGCCGAGCAATTGCCGCGTAAGCGACTGGCCGCTCTTGAGCGCCCGCTCCATTGCCGACAGTTCGCGGTCCAGACCCGTTACGCCGCGCCGCCGCGCGATCTGCACGTTGGCCGAGAGGATCATCAGCAGATTGTTGAAGTCGTGCGCGACGCTGCCCACCAGCGTGCCCAGCGCTTCCATCTTGCGCGATTGACGATACGCCGATTCGATCGAACGCCGCATGGACGCCTCGGCCTGCCAGCGCTCCCACGCCTCCTGTTCGGCGCCGAGGCGGCGCAGCGACAGCCAGATCACACACCACAAGGCGATGGACGGCGTGAACATCGACAGGATCAGCACGCCGAGGTGCCGGTACCACGCAGCCCAGATCGCCGAGGCACGATAGCCGCACACCACATACACGGGATACGAACCGACGTGGCGGAACGCGAGAATCAGATTTTCGCCGTCGACGTTCGAATGCATGCGCACCACGCCGGCCCGCCTTCCTTGCGCGAGGGCTTCGGCGAACGGCGTTTGCGCGGCCATGGCATTGGGCTCGCGCGGCGTGCGCGGATAGTGCGCGAGGATGGAGCCGTCTGCGCGCACGAGGCTCATGGTCATCGGCGTGCCGTTGCTGCTGCCGCTGCCGCCGAGCAGTTCGCGGTAGAACGCGTCGAAATAGCTCGGCCGCAGCGCGACAGAGACCACGCCGGCGAACGAGCCGTCGGCGCCAAGCCGTTCGACGCCCATGTTGAACACCTGTTCGCCGGCGACGTGCCCCGTCATGACTTTCGACACATGCTCGAGATCCTTGCCGTCGCGAATGCCGATGAAATCTTCACGCTCGCCGACCGAGATGGCCGGCGCCGGCAGGTAGCGGCTGCTGGCGAGCAAGGCGCCGTCGCGCCCGAAGATCGACACCGCGGCCACTTGCGGATAGCCGCCGCCCATCACGCGCAGCTTCTCGTGAATGGCGGCTTCGCGGGCGCGAATGCCGGCGTCGTCCAGTCCCTCGGTCAGATCGACGATGCGCGCGTCGAGCGTCTCGTTCATGTCGAACACTTTCAGCGCGTGTTCTTCGGCGATTCGCACGGTGCGCAGCGTCATGTCGGTGGCGTCGGCATCGCGCGTGCGCAAATCGCTGATGGCCATGGCCGCGACATACACGCACGGCAGCACGATCGCCACGATCAGCAGCGCGATCAGCGTGATGCGCCGCACATGGAAGTTCTGTTCCGGCACGGCGGGGAACAACGCCTCATCCTGCCGGCTGGCGGCAAGGCGGCTCGCGGGCGGCGGTTCGGACCGGTCTGGTGTCATTGTCGATAAAGCGAAGGTCGTTCGGGACGCAGAGGCCGGGAGTCAGCATCATACGAGAAGCATAGACACGGAGCGGCGGTAGAAGTTACCCGCGGCAAACGAAGCCCGCCATGAAGCCGTTTGCGGCGCCGTCGCGACTGGCGATTCATTTGTCTGCTTTTAAAACAGCGACGAATTGAGAAGCGCAAACGTACACAAAAGCATGGAAGCAGGAAATTCCTTCTGAATCTACCAAAATATTTTCATAAATAGAATTTAATGAGAAAATCTCTTTAATGAAAGTGAAATTGGCGAGTTGCCTTTCCGCCGTTTTGCTTCGAGAATCAGCGCCATGATAAAAATGCGTCCGCCATGTTCGGATGCATCTGCCGCGAGGGCACCCAGCCAAACCACGCGTACAACGCGTGGCGGAAGGCGCTCGCGGAATCACGCGCGCGGCAAGGGACCAGCCCGATCCACGAAGCCGCGCAGATTCATCTACGGGGTAGGCTTCGAACATGCCGGTCATCGCCGTCGTCCACCGTGCGCGTACGCTTTCAGGCGTGCCCACCGGTTCCGTCCATCGCGCCTCGCCGCGTGCGCTCCTCGCTCGCCTGCAATCCGCATTTCAGCAAGCTTCAGCCCACTTTGCCGCCGGTCGACAGACTTCGCGCTAAAGAATCCCCCTCGATCCGCCGTTAACGCGAATGAGCTAATTCCGCTTTCCGACCCGCCCATGCCTTTGCCTATTGTGATCGCCGATGATTCGTTGCTTGCCCGCAAAGTGCTCACCAGGGCATTGCCGCCGGACTGGGAGGTCGACGTGTCTTACGCATCGAACGGGCGCGAAGCGCTTGCTTTGTATCGTGAAGGCAAAGCGTCGGTGATGTTCCTCGACCTGACCATGCCGGACATGACCGGCTATCAGGTGCTGGAAGCGCTGCAGCACGAGGATCTGAACACTTTCGTCATCGTCGTCTCCGCCGATGTTCAGCCGATGGCCCAATCGCGCGTGCGCGCGCTCGGCGCCGCGGCGTTCATCGCGAAGCCCGTGACGCCCGAGGCGGTACTACCCATCCTCAAGGAGTACGGGTTGTATGTCTGAGCCAGTCCTCAACGAAGACCAGCGCGACGCGCTGCAGGAGGTCGCCAATCTGGCGATGGGCCAAGCCGCGACGCGTCTTGCGCGGCTGCTCGATGCGTTCATCGAATTGTCGGTGCCGCGCGTGAAGGTCGTGGAGGTCAGCGAGGCGGCGCAGGCGCTGCGGGAGATGACCGGGATCGAAGACACGGTGAGCGCGGTGCGCCAGGGCTTCCGCTCCGATATCAAGGGCGAGGCGCTGGTGATCTGCCGCAGCGACAGCATCGAGCAACTGTGTGCGCTCGTCAGCGATCCGTACTCGCGCTCGGCTTACGAGGCGGTGAGCCAGACGGAGCTGGTGTTCGACGTGGCCAACGTGCTGACCGGCGCCTGCGTGTCGTGCATTCTGGACCAGCTCGGCCGCACGCCGGTCTTCTCCGCGCCGGGCTTGCTCGGCGAAGCCATGACGCTCGACGAAGTCTTCCAGCCCGGCGTGCTGCAGTGGGAAGTGGCCTTGCTGGTAGAAGTGAATTTCGCGCTCGAAGACCAGAGCTTCCGCGCGCACCTCGTCATGCTGATGGCCGAGGAATCGATTCGCCACATGAACGGGGCGCTCGACGCGCTGCTGTCGAGCCTATGAATGTGCCCGTGGACTCGTTGAGCGATCTGGTGGTCGAACGTGTCGGTTTTGGCATCTTCGTGCTGGACCGCGACATGAACGTGCTCATGTGGAATCGCTTCATGCAGGATCACAGCGGATTGACACCGGACCAGGTGGTCGGCAAGTCGCTGTACACGCATTTTCCGGAATTGCCGCGCGTGTGGCTGTCGCGCAAGATCGAAAGCGTGTTTCAGCTCGGCAGCTTTGCGTTCAGTTCGTGGGAACAGCGCCCGTATCTCTTCAAGTTCGATCACGACCGGCCGATTACCGGCGGCGTCGACTTCATGCAGCAGGATTGCACCTTCATGCCGCTCATGCGCGAGCGCGAAGTGGTGGCCGTGTGCGTCACCATTTCCGACGTCACGCACGTGAGCATCGTGCAGCGCGAACGCGAGGAAGCGGTCGCGAAGCTGCAGGAATATGCCGATCGCGACGGCCTGACGGGTATCGCCAACCGCCGTTTCTTCGAGGCGCGCCTGCGCGACGAATACACGCGCTGGCAGCGCTACGGCGGCGATATGTCGGTGCTGCTGTTCGATCTCGATCACTTCAAGAAAATCAACGACCAGTTCGGCCACGGTGTCGGAGACACGGTGTTGCGCGTGATGGCGCAGCGCGTCGCCGAGGTGGTGCGGGCGCAGGATACCTTCGGGCGCTTCGGCGGCGAGGAGTTCGCGTTGCTGCTGCCGTGCACGCCGCTCGACGACGCGATGCGCGTCGCGGAAAAGATCCGCTGCACGATTGCCGACACGCCGGTCGAAGTGCACGGGACCGGCGTGCCGGTGACGGCGAGCGTCGGCGGCGCCTCGGCGCGGGTCGGCGTGCCTTCGTACGACGTGCTCATCAACGAGGCCGACGCGGCGCTCTACAGCGCGAAGCGGCAAGGGCGCAACCGCTCGGTCGCGTTCGTCTAAGGATTTCACAGAGCCGCGGCGTCGCGCTTCGCACGAGACGCGTTTCAAGCCCTGCGGCAAGCTGTCTGACGACCCGCGCCACCGCCGCCAGACTTCCTTCCGGCCCCATATCCGCCGACGAAACTGCGGCATCTCACAAACGTTGATATACTTTTCGCCGTTTCCGGCCTCCCAGCCGGGTGTTTCGCGCGTGTCCGCGCGCGCGTGCCACCAGCCCTGCGGGTGGCCATCAAACTTCTTGAACGCCTTTCAGCGGGCGCCTCCAGCGGAGATCGTCTTGGCTGTTTCCAATCTCGTCGTGGACGATACAGAAATCGACGCCGCTGCCGCCACGTCCGGCAGCTCGTTCTATCTCGCCATGCGCATCCTGCCGGCCGCGCAGCGCGATGCGATGTATCAGGTCTACGCGTTCTGCCGCGCCGTCGACGACATCGCCGACAGCGACCTGCCGCGCGCCGAACGCGCCGCCGCGCTCGAGCGCTGGCGTGCCGATATCGACGCGTGCTACGCCGGCGCGCCGCGCGCTTCGCTGCGCGCGCTGACGCGGCACATTCACACGTTTCACCTGCAACGCGAAGATTTTCACGCGATGATCGACGGCATGGCGATGGACGCCGCCGAAGACATCTGCGCGCCCGACGAAGCCACGCTCGACCTCTATTGCGACCGCGTCGCCAGCGCGGCAGGCCGTCTATCGGTGAGGATATTCGGGATGCAGGAAGAGCCCGGCCGTTTGCTCGCGCATCATCTGGGCCGCGCGCTGCAGCTCACCAACATCCTGCGCGATATCGACGAAGACGCCGGCATCAACCGCTGTTATCTGCCGCACGAATTGCTGGCGCGCGAAGGCATCGCGGTGACGAATCCCACGCAGATCGCCGACGACCCGTCGCTGCCGCGCGTGTGCGCCACCCTCGCCGAGCGGGCGAAGGAGCACTTCGCCGCCTCCGACGCGATCATGGACCGCGAGCCGCGCAACCATGTGCGTGCGCCGCGCATCATGTCGGGCGTGTATCGCTTGCTGCTCGAACGGACGCTGGAACGCGGCTTCGACATTCCGCGCACGAAGGTCAGCAAGCCGAAGCTCCGCATGCTGTGGATCGTCGCGCGTTACGCGCTTTTCTGAGCTGATGCAAAGGCTCGTACATGTGGTCGGAGCGGGCCTTGCCGGCCTGGCCGCCGCAGTGCAGCTGCAGCGGCGTGGCGCGCACGTCGTGCTGCATGAAGCGGCTGCCCAGGCGGGCGGCCGTTGCCGCTCGTACTACGACGCCAAGCTGGGCGCGACGCTCGACACCGGCAATCACATGGTGGTGTCGGGCAACGCCGCGACCCTCAACTACGCGCGCGCGATCGGCGCCGCCGACGAACTGGTCGGCCCGGCCCAGCCCGAGTATCCGTTCGTGGATCTGGCCACGCGGGCTCGCTGGACCGTGCGTCTGTCGCCGGGACATCTGCCTTGGTGGGTCTTCGACCCGAACGCGCGCGTGCCGAATACCGGACCGGCCGACTATCTGACGCTCGCGCCGCTTCTGTTCGCCCGGCCGGGACGCAGCGTCGCGCAGACCATGCGTTGCAACGGTCCGTTGTGGGACCGTCTGCTGCGGCCGCTGTTTCACGCGATGCTGAACGTCGAGCCGCGCGATGCGTCGGCGGAACTGACGGGCGCCATGGTGCGCGAGGCGTTGCTTGCCGGCGGCCTAGCGTGCCGGCCGCTGGTGGCGCGTAACGGCCTTGGCAGCGCCTTCGTCGATCCGGCCTTGCGCCTGCTGCAACATGGCGGCGCGGCGATCAGGCTGGGTTCGCGCCTGGACGGAATCGTCTTTGCCGCCGACAACCGCCGCGTGCAAGCGCTGCATTTCGCCGACGAGAGCGTCACGCTCGACGCGAACCATGCGGTGATTCTCGCGGTGCCGCCGGACATCGCGCAGACGCTCGTGCAGGGTTTGCGCGCACCGACGCGCTTCGCGGCCACCGTCAACGTGCATTTCGCGGTCGACCCGCCGTTTGGCTTGCCGCAGGTCACCGGGCTGCTCAACGGCACGGCCGAGTGGCTGTTTGCCTTTGAAGGCCGCTTGTCGGTGACCGTCAACGGTGCTGAGCGCTTGCTCGACACGCCGCATGAAGCCCTCGCGGCCACCGTCTGGGCCGAAGTGGCGCAGGCTGCCAGCTTGCCGGTCGCGCCGATGCCGGCCTGGCAAGTCGTCGTGGAAAAACGTGCGACCTTCGCCGCGCTGCCCGATCAGGAAACGCGGCGGCCCGGCACGCGCACTCGCTGGAACAACCTCATGCTCGCGGGCGACTGGACGGCTACCGGCCTGCCCGCGACGATAGAAGGCGCGATCCGCTCCGGCCAGAAGGCCGCGGATACGTTGCTGAATGAACCGATGGAACGCCGATGAACGATTTATCTCAAGCCCAGCCGCTGGACGCCGTCCTGCCCGATTTCGCCGACGCAGCGCCGAGCGCCCCCGCGCCAGCCATTATGGGCGAGGCGCCCACGGCATCGCTCGACGCCGCGATCACGCGCGCGACCGATGCGATTCTCGCCGCGCAAAAGCCCGACGGCCACTGGGTCTACGAACTCGAAGCCGACGCGACGATCCCCGCCGAATACGTGCTGCTGGTTCACTATCTCGGCGAAACGCCGAACCTCGAACTGGAACAGAAGATCGCGCGCTATCTGCGGCGCATCCAGTTGCCCGACGGCGGCTGGCCGCTGTTCACCGACGGCGCGCTCGACATCAGCGCCAGCGTGAAAGCGTATTTCGCGCTGAAGATGATCGGCGACCCGGCCGACGCCGAGCACATGGTTCGCGCGCGCGAGGCGATTCTCGCCCACGGCGGCGCCGAAACCGTGAACGTCTTCACACGGATTCTGCTCGCGCTGTTCGGCGTGGTGTCGTGGCGCGCGGTGCCGATGATGCCCGTCGAGATCATGCTGTTGCCCGTGTGGTTCCCGTTTCATCTGTCGAAGGTGTCGTACTGGGCGCGTACCGTGATCGTGCCGCTGCTCGTGCTCAATGCAAAGCGGCCGGTGGCGCGCAATCCGCGCCGCGTGCGCATCGACGAGCTGTTCCGCGGCGCGCCGGTCAACACCGGCCCGCGCGATCGGGCGCCGCATCAGCACGCCGGCTGGTTCCGGTTTTTCAGTGGCGTGGACGTGTTGCTGCGCGCTGTCGATGGCCTGTTCCCGAAGGCCACGCGCGAGCGCGCGGTGCGGCAGGCGGTGGCTTTCGTCGACGAACGGCTGAATGGCGAAGACGGCCTCGGCGCGATTTTCCCCGCGATGGCGAACTCGGTGATGATGTACGACGTGCTTGGTTATCCGGCCGATCATCCGAATCGCGCGATTGCTCGCCAGTCGATCGACAAGCTCCTCGTTATCAAGGATGACGAAGCATATTGCCAGCCGTGTCTGTCGCCGGTGTGGGATACGTCGCTCGCGGCTCATGCGCTGCTCGAAACCGGCGAGGCGCATGCCGAACAGGCCGCCGAACGCGGGCTCGCGTGGCTGCGTCCGCTGCAGATTCTCGACGTGCGCGGCGACTGGATTTCGCGCCGTCCGAATGTGCGGCCTGGCGGCTGGGCGTTCCAGTACAACAACGCGCATTACCCGGACGTCGACGATACGGCGGTGGTCGCCATGGCGATGCAGCGCTCGGCAACGGTGACGCAATCCGATGTGGATCGCGACGCCATTGCGCGGGCGCGTGAATGGGTGGTCGGCATGCAGAGCAGCGACGGCGGCTGGGGCGCGTTCGAGCCGGAAAACACGCAGTACTACCTGAACAACATTCCGTTCTCCGATCACGGCGCCCTGCTCGATCCGCCGACCGCGGACGTCTCGGGCCGCTGCCTGTCGATGCTCGCGCAACTCGGCGAACTGCCGCAGAACAGCGAGCCGGCGCAACGCGCGTTCGACTACATGCTGAAGGAGCAGGAATCGGACGGCAGCTGGTACGGCCGCTGGGGCTTGAACTACATTTATGGCACGTGGACCGCGCTGTGTTCGCTGAACGCTGCCGGCCTGCCACACGACGACCCGCGCATGAAGCGTGCGGCGCAGTGGCTCCTGTCGATCCAGAACGAAGACGGCGGCTGGGGCGAGGGCGGCGAGAGCTACAAGCTCGACTACCACGGCTACGAGCGCGCGCCGAGCACGGCTTCGCAAACCGCGTGGGCTCTCATGGGCCTGATGGCGGCCGGCGAGGTCAATCACGAAGCGGTGGCGCGCGGCGTCGCGTACCTGGAGCGCGAACAACGCGAGCACGGTCTCTGGGACGAAACACGTTTCACCGCGACCGGCTTCCCGCGTGTGTTCTATCTGCGTTATCACGGCTATCGCAAGTTCTTCCCGTTGTGGGCGCTGGCGCGCTTCCGTCATCTGAAGCGCAATGGCCTCACGCGCGTCGCGGTCGGGATGTAACGGATGCCGCTTTCCACAAGCCCGTCAGCCGATGACGGCCGCAGTCCCTTGCCGGTGATCGTGGTGACGGGAATGGCGTTCGAAGCGCGCATCGCCCGCGGCGAAGGCGTCGAGGTCGTCTACGCGGCGCGCGCCGATCTGCTGGAGCGCGCGTTGAGCGCGGCGGTCGAACGCGGCTGTTCGGGCATTGTCAGTTTTGGCACGGCGGGCGGTTTGGCGCCGGATCTGGAGCCGGGCTCTCTGATCGTCGCGGATGCCGTCGAGGGGCCGTTTGGGCGCCTTCAGACCGATCGGCCATGGTCGGACAGGCTTGCGGCCGCGCTGGCGGCCGGGCCGCTCTCAACGCGTTTGCGGCGCGGTCTCGTGGCGGCGGTCGCCGCGCCTTTGGTGAGCGCCGGCGACAAGGACGTGCTGCATCGCTCGAATGGCGCGTTGGCGGTGGATATGGAGTCGCACATCGCCGGGGCGAAGGCCGCCGCGCATGGCGTGCCGTTTGCCGTGTGCCGAGCGATCGTCGATCCGGCGTGGCGCACGCTGCCTTCGGCGGCGACCGCTGGCCTGCGCGACGACGGCAGCACGGCGCTGGGGCCGATTCTGCGGGAATTGGCGCGACAGCCGTCGCAACTCGGCGCGCTGATCCAGGTAGCCGTCGACGCCCGGGCGGCGCGCCTCTCGCTGGTGCAGGCGCGGCACGCGATCGGCGAGGCGGGCGTTTTTCGCATGGCCATCGCCTGAACATGGGGCGCGTTGCGCGCCGAAGCGGTAAGCAGTAACTCGTCCGGTTCTGTGCCGGCGTCGAGTCCGCTATACGGGGCGCCCGTTCTGGGCGCCTCGTCTAAATCCCAATACCTATTGCGTCACCGGCGCGGAAGCCGGTTGAGCGCTGTCGGCCGGCGCGGCGCGCGGTGTCGGTGCGGCCGTGCCTGAAGCGCCATTGGGCGCGGCAGCCGGCGCAGCCGGCGTCGACCCTGCCGCGCCGCTCGCGGGCGTTTCGCCTGGATCGCTGTAGTTGGGCACGCCGGCCGGGGCGCCCGTGGCAGCGCCAGAGGCGGCATTTGGGGCTTCCGCGGCGTCGCCCGGATCCGCGTAGTTCGGCAGCGCGCCTGCCGCGGGTGCCGCCGAGGCGCCGGAGTCGCCCTGATCGTCATAGTTCGGCAGCGGCGCTGCGTTGTCGCCGGTGCCGCGCAGACGCGCACGGCGTTGCTGCGTATAGGCATCGCGCACGAACGAGTACTTGTCGAGCGCAGCCTGCTGCAGCAGGTCCGATGCACCCAGCAGGTCTGAACGCACGCTCACGAACTGCAGCACGTACAGAGGATTGCGCACCGCCGGCTCCATGTAGTTCAGCGGGTTGAACTTCACGTCGACGATCAGCCCCATGCTGTCACGCACCGTGCTCGGCCCGAATAGCGGCAGTACGAGGTACGGGCCCGATGGAATACCCCAGTGCCCCAGCGTCAGGCCGAAATCCTGATGATGTTTGGGCAACCCAGCCGGCGTCGCCCAATCGAGCAGGCCGCCCAGGCCAAAGGTCGAATTGAACGCGAAACGGACGAAGTCTTCGGTCGCGTCGGTGATCTTCAACTGCAGCAGCGCGTTCGCGGCGTTGGTCAGATCGCCTAGATTCGAGAAGAAGTTGCTCACGGCGGTGCGCAACGGTTGCGGCGTCACCTTCTGGTAACCCTTCGCCACCGGAACGGCGACGTACCGGTCCAAGCCGTCGTTGAAGTTGAACACGACCCGGTTCATCGGTTCGAACGGGTCGCCGGGTTTGCGGTCGGGGCCGGTGGCGCAGCCAGAGATCAAACCGGTGGCGACGAGCGCCAGCGCGGCGTTACGCAGCTTCATGCTTATATTCCTTTTTGCTTCGCGCGACGTGAGCGCGGCTTGCCCATCAACACGGGTTGAAACACCACTGCGCCGATCAGTGTGCAGAACAGGGAGAGCGCCAGCAAGCGCCCCATGCTCGACGTCCCCGGATGGTGCGACAGCCAGAGGCTGCCGAACGCTGTCGCCGTGGTCGCCGCGCTGAACAGCACGGCGTGGGTCAGGCTCGACTGCAGCAGACCAGTCTGACCGTGGCGCCACGCCATCACGAAGTAGATCTTGAACGCTACGCCGACGCCGAGCATCAGCGGCAAAGCGATGATATTCGCAAAGTTCAGCGGCATGCCGAATACCACGCACAACTCGAGCGTCACGAGCGCCGACACGAGCAGCGGAACCAGTGTGCGCAGCATGTCGCCGACGCGCCGCAGCGCGATCCACAGCAGGATCGCAATGGACACGAGCGCGTAGCCGGCGGCCTGCAGGAACGCCTTGATGATGGTATCGGCCGAATGCAGGATCGAGATCGGGCCGCCGATCGCGCCCGGCTCCGCCTTCTTCACCGCATGGGCGAAGTGCGCGAGCATGACGTCGTCGTTCGGATCGGTGCCGGGTTTCACCTTCGGCGAGATGTCGACGAGCGCGCGGCCGTCCTTCGAGACCCAGGCTTTGGAGATTTCCTTGGGCAGATTCTCGCGCGTGATCTCGGTGGGTTGCAGCAGGTTGGCCAGCTGCTTCAACGCAATGCGCAGCGTCTCGGACATCGCGGTTTCTGCGCGATCGCGCGCGGCGGCGTCGGCGGCGGCTAACTTCTGCAATGTGGCGGACAGATGCTTGGCTTCGGCGGCGCCGGGGCCTGGGTGATCGTCGGCGGCGAGCGAGAGCTGGTTCGACGCGCGCTTGAGCGCGGCCACGCGGATGGCGTCCGTTGCCTGTTGCGCGGGCTGTTGCTGCAGCGCGGGCAATAGCTGCTGCGCGGCGCTCGCGATCAGCATCAGCTTTTGCTGCTGGTCGGCGGGAACGAAGGTGTCGAGCGTGTTGACGCGGCCCACTTCCGGCAACGTGCGCAGATGGGCGGCCATGCGGTCGGCGTCGGCGAGCGAGGGCGCCAGCACATGCACGTTGTTGACCGCGGCCTCCGGCGAATCCTTCAGCGACATCAGCGTCGCCATCGACTCCGTATGCGGGTCCTTCAGATGCAGCGGGTTGAAGTCGAAGCGCAAATGCGTGAGCAGCGGCGTGGCGCCGATCACGACGATCAACGTGCCGATCAGCACCGGCTTGCGATGATGATCGAGAAAATCGTCGACGGGCGCGAGTTGCTTGAAGCCGGGCGAACCGGCTTCACCTGGCGGCCTGAAAATCTTCAGCAGGGCCGGCAGCAAAGTCATGTTGGTGAAGTACGCGACGAACATGCCGACGCCCGCGATTTCGCCCAACTCCGACACACCGCGGTAAGCCGTCGGCAGGAACGAGAAGAAGCTCAACGCGACCGCGACCGCAGCGAGCGTGAGCGGCACGCCGATACTGTGCGACGTGTGCATCAGCGCGGCGGAAAGCCGGTTGTCGCGATTGCGCTCCTCACGATACTTGACGCCGAACTGCACGCCGAAATCGACCCCGAGCCCGACGAACAGCACCATGAAGGCGACCGAAATCATGTTGAGCGCGCCCACCAGCATCAAGCCGAGCGCCGCGGTGATCGCGAGCCCGACGAACAGCGTGATGAACACAGCGGCGATCATGCGGCCCGAGCGCAGCGCCAGCCACAAAATGATCAGCACGACGATGAAGGTGCCGATACCGTTGAGCACCGCGCCATCCTTGACCGAAGCGAACTCTTCGTCGGCGAGCGGCTGTTCGCCGGTCAGACGGACGGTAGCGCCGTAGCGCGAATCGAGGTGCAGCGCGGCGGCGGTGGCGCGGATCGACTTCGAAGCCGACGCGCCCGGCTCCAGCGCGTCGTAGTTCACGACCGGTTGCACGATGACGAAGGCGCGCGCCGGCTCGGCAGCCGCGCTCTTGTCGACCAGCGCTCGCCACGAGAAGGCGGCCGGCTGGCCGGCCAGCACGCGGTCGAGCGTGCTCGCGCTTTGCGACAGCAGATGGCTCATGTCGCCGAGCTTTACCTGACCGAGTTGAAGCGGCAGCAACAGACTCGTGGTCAGCGTGCCGGCAAGGCCGGTCAGGCTCGGATCGTGGGCGAGGGCGTTGACGAGCGGGCGCGACTGGACGAGCTGCGAGGTGGTCGACATGACCTCGTCGAGGGACGGGAACAGCAGGCCATTGTGTTCGAAGAACGGGCCGCCGGCCGGCTGCGAAACCGCTACGAACTCCTTGGGATCGGCCTTGAGCGCGGTGGTCAGGGCTTGCGCGGCGGCATCGGCGAATTCCGGCGCGCGCGCTTCGACGACCACCAGCACGGTTTGGCCGCGATCCGGGAAGGCCTCGTCCACAGCGTGTTCGAGCGCCGACCATTGCTTGTCGTTCTCGATGAGACGGCTGATGTCCGTGTTGATCTTGAAGTTATAGGCAACGTAGAAACCGCTCAGAACGGCGAGCACGAGCGACAGTGCGACGACCTTTAGCGGATGACGCACTGAATAGGCGACGAGACGGACAATAGATGACTTCAGCATGTAGGCGAACGTGGCCTTATCACGGTTGTTGTTTTTGACGAAAGTGCACAAGTATACAGAGCCGGAGGGCTCAGTCTCCGGTTCGGTAGCAAGTGCGGCTCCCGCACACGCTCCGCAGGGCGGGAACGCAATCTCGGTATACTGGTCTATCCTGCTCTCGCCGCGTGCTTGCAAGCCCGGCGGCGCTTACTTCTTCCAGGTTCTGTCGAACGTATGAAACGTTATCTGTCTGCTTTTCTGGCTGCGGCCTTGGTGTCCACTGCGGCATATGCGCAAAGCGCGCCCGACGCGGTGGTAAAAAGTGCTGTCGAGGGCACGGTGGCCGCAATGAAGGCTGACCCGCAGGCGCGCGGCGGCGACATGGCCAAGATCACCCAACTGGTCGAGTCGCGCTTCCTGCCGGCCACGGACTTTCAGCGCACCACGCGCATCGCGGTCGGCAAGGCCTGGTCCACCGCGACGCCCGACCAGCAAAAACAACTGTACGAGCAGTTTACGCTGCTGCTCACGCGCACTTACGCAGCCTCGCTGTCGCAACTGCGTGACCAGGACGTGAAGTTCAAGTTCGCGCCGGTCAACGTGCCGGCCGGCGCCAAAGACGTGGTCGTGCAATCGCACGTGCTGAGCAATGGCGGCGACGACGCGATCGACTATCGAATGACCAAGGATGCCGCCGGCTGGAAGGTCTACGACATCAACATGATGGGCGCGTGGCTGATCCAGGTGTATCAGACGCAATTCGCCGATCAGATTTCCAAAGGCGGCATCGACGGGCTGATCAAGTTTTTGACCGCTCACAATGCGCGTGGCGCTGGGTAACGGTTGATTCCCTCGCGTCGCAATGAGTGAGGCATGAGGCATAAAAAAAGCGCGGTGGCTTGATGGCCACCGCGCTTTTTTGCATACAGGACAAAGGACGGCGCGAGGCCGCCCGTTCGGCCGCTTAGGTTGCAGCCGTCGCCGTCTGCACTTTCTTGCCCTTGCCCGACACCTTGATCTCTTCCAGCTTGATCTCGACGTGACGCGAGAAGACATACTCGGCGGGACGTTGCTTATCCAAAGGAATGTCCTTCGTAAAAGCGCCCGACGTCTTCGGACCGCGCAGGCTGACCTTCAGCGCCTTCAGCGGATGCGTGACCGTATCCATCACGGCGGTCGCTTCGAAACCGCAGTGCACCATGCAGTCCGCGCACTTTTCGTAGTTACCCGTGCCGTATTTTTCCCACTGCGTGGTTTCCATCAGTTCCTTGAAGGTCTTCACGTAACCTTCGCCGACCAGATAGCACGGCTTTTGCCAGCCGAATACGGTACGCGCGGGGTTGCCCCACGGCGTGCATTCGTACGTCTGGTTGCCTGCCAGGAAGTCGAGGAACATGCTCGACTGGCTGAACGACCAGTTCTTGCCGTTGTTGCCGCGCTTGAAAATTTCGCGGAACAGGTGCTTGGTCTTGTCGCGGTTCAGGAAGTGCTGCTGATCCGGCGCGCGTTCGTACGCGTAACCCGGCGAGACGGTGATGCCGTCCACGCCCATCGGGCCCAGCGTGTCGAAGAACGCAGCGACGCGTTCCGGCACGGCGTCGTTGAACAACGTGCAGTTGATGTTCACGCGGAAACCGCGGCGCTTCGCTTCCTTGATGGCGGCGACCGCCTTGTCGTACACGCCTTCCTGCGACACCGAGTGATCGTGGGCCTGCTGATCGCCGTCGAGGTGAACCGACCAGACGAAGTACGGATTCGGCTCGTAGTCGTCCATCTTCTTTTCCATCAGCAGCGCGTTCGTGCACAGGTACACGAACTTCTTGCGCGCCATGATGCCCTTCACGATCTGCGGCATTTCCTTGTGCAGCAGCGGTTCGCCGCCTGCGATCGAGACCACCGGCGCATTGCACTCGTCGACGGCTTCAAGGCATTCTTGCAGCGACAGGCGCTGATTCAAGATGGGATCCGGATAATCGATCTTGCCGCAGCCATTGCAGGCGAGGTTGCAGCGGAACAGCGGCTCCAGCATCAGGGCGAGCGGGTAGCGTTTGTTACCGGACAGATGCTGACGCATGATGTATGCGCCGACCCGGACTTTCTGTAGCAGCGGAATAGACAAGACGTCCTCCTTAAACTTCGCGTGCAGCGAGTGGTTGCATCAGCTTCGATGGCAACTTGAATTCGACCTTTTCTTCACGGCCCGCCATCGTCGTGACATCGACGGGCCCCAATGCGCTCAGCGCATCGATTACGTTCTTGACCATCTCTTCCGGCGCCGAAGCGCCGGCCGTGATGCCGACGGTCTGCACGTTCGCAAACCATTCCGGCTTCACTTCCGAACCGTCGGCGACGAGATAGCTCGCCACGCCGCTTTCGCTGCCGATCTCGCGCAGCCGGTTCGAGTTCGAACTATTGGTTGCGCCCACCACCAGCAGCACGTCGACCTGCTTGCTCAACTCGCGCACCGCCGCCTGGCGGTTTTGCGTGGCATAGCAGATGTCGCGCGTATCCGGACCGACGATGTCGGTGAAGCGGCGCAGCAGCGCATCGATAATGCCACGCGTGTCGTCCACCGACAGCGTGGTCTGCGTGACATAGGCGAGCGGCGTGTCGACCGGCAGATCGAGGTGCGCGACCTCGGCCTCGCTCTGCACCAGCAGCACTTTGCCTGGAATCTGGCCGATCGTGCCTTCCACTTCCGGATGCCCGGCGTGGCCGATCAGAATCAGCGTGCGGCCGGCGCCGACGTACTGGCGGCCCTGCACGTGCACTTTGGTAACAAGCGGGCAGGTCGCGTCGAGCACGTCGAGACCCCGCGCTTCGGCGTCGCGCTCAACCGTTTGAGCGACACCGTGCGCGCTGAAAATCGCCACGGCGCCTTGCGGCACTTCATCGAGTTCCTCGACGAAGCGCGCGCCTTTCTGGCGCAAATTGTCGACCACGTGCCGATTGTGAACAATCTCGTGGCGGACATACACGGGTGCGCCGTGTTGCTGTAACGCGCGATCGACGATCTCGATTGCGCGAACAACACCCGCACAAAAGCCGCGGGGTTGAGCAAGGATGACTCGCATAAGTTGGCGAACTCCGACTGACGCGGGTTTCGAAGAAGTCGGTAAATCTGACTTTATCGCCGCGATCATCTAATTAGTTGACGTCTTGAGCCCCGGCGACGTGCCGGTACAGCAAAACCAAACGCGCATTCTAACGCTATCAGCCGGGCTTTGCTTTGGCGGCGCCCGGCGGGTGCTGGTGAGGCGCCGCAGCAGCCGAACGATGCCCGGCGCGGCAAGCAACGGGTACGGCAATGCGGATGCGGTAATGATTGCACGCTGCAGCGGTTTGACGGAACCCTTAAACTACGTAGTCCCGCGGCGCCTGGCGCCCGCATTACAAAAGGGTTTCGAGGCTCGCTGGATGGACGTCGATCAATACGAAAACTTTCCGGTCGCGAGCGTGTTGCTGCCCAAGGCGCTGCGCGCGCCCATCGGCATTATCTATCAGGTTGTCCGCACGGCGGGTGACATTGCCGACGAAGGCGACTGGAGCGCAACCGAGCGGCACGCCCGTCTCGCCGACTTCCGCGCCGGGCTCGACGCGGTAGCGGCGCGGCGCGCGGCGCCAGTGCATCCGCTTCTGTTCGGCAAGCTCGCCGGCGTGGTCGCCCAGTATAAACTGCCGCTCGCGCCGTTCTACGACCTGCTTCACGCGTGCGGCCAGGACATCGACACCAATCGTTATGCCGACCGCGCCGCATTGCTCGACTACTGCCGCCACTCGGCCAATCCGCTCGGGCATCTGATGCTGCATCTGATCGGCGCGGCCACGCCGGAGAATCTTGCCGACGCCGACGCGATCTGCACGGCGTCGCAGTTGATCAGCTTCTGGCTCGACGTCTCCGCCGACTGGAAAAAGGACCGCGTGTATTTGCCGCTCGCTGATATGCGGCGCTTCAACGTGACCGAGGCGCACATCGCCAACGGCGTCGCCGATGACGACTGGCGGGCGCTCATGGCGCACGAAGTGTCGTTCGTACGTGAGACGCTGGTGCGTGGCGCGCCGCTCGCGTTGCGAATTCCGGGGCGGCTGGGCATCGAGTTATGCGGCGCCATTCACGGCGGCCTGCGCTTTCTCGAACGCATCGAGAAAGCGGGCTACGATGTGTTCCACGAGCGGCCGGTGCTCAATACGTTTGACTGGTGCGTGGTCGCGGCCCGCACGGTGGTGATGTGGCTGTCGCGTCGCGTCGGCGTAGAAGCGCGTTCAATCGAGGGTAATGCTTAATGGCGGTGGTTCTGTTTCTTCTGTCGTGTCTCTCCTTGCTGATCTGGTGTGCGCTGCTGTTCGCGCGCGGCGGTTTCTGGCGCGCGCGTCCCGCCGCGCCGCTGACCATCGCGCCGCGCGCAACGTGGCCCGCCGTGGCCGCCGTGGTGCCGGCCCGCAATGAAGTCGATGTGATCGCCGAGGCGGTCACCACGTTGCTTCAGCAGGACTATGCAGGCGAATTCCACGTGATCGTCGTCGACGACCACAGCACCGACGGCACCGCCGACGCCGCTCGCGCGGCCGCCTTGCAGTTGCAATGCCCGGACCGTCTGACCGTATTGAGCGCGAAGCCGCTGCCGCCGGGCTGGTCCGGCAAGGTGTGGGCGCAATCGCAAGGTATCGAGGCCGCGCGCACACTTGGCTTGTCCGCGGATTTCCTTCTGCTGACCGACGCCGACATCGGCCATCCCGCCGACGCGGTCGCGCAACTCGTCGCGCGCTCGGAAGCAGAGCAGCGCGATCTCGTCTCGCTGATGGTGCGCTTGCGCTGCGATTCGTTCTGGGAAAAGGCGCTGATTCCCGCCTTCGTGTTTTTCTTCGCCAAGCTGTACCCGTTCTCGTGGGTCAACAACCCGCGCAATCGCACGGCGGCGGCCGCGGGCGGGTGCATGCTGGTGCGCCGTAGCGCGCTGGAAGAAGCGGGCGGCATCGAGTCGATCCGCGCCGAGTTGATCGACGACTGCAGCCTCGCCGCGCGCATCAAGCATCGCGGCACGGGGCGTCATCCGATCCGGCTTGATGTGGCGGCGCGCAGTGTGTCGCTGCGTCCGTACGACAGCTGGCGTGAGATCTGGAACATGATCGCGCGCACGGCCTTCACGCAATTGCGCTACTCGCCGCTGCTGCTGGCGGGCACGTTGGCCGGCATGACGATCATTTACCTGATGCCGCCGGTCGCCGCGCTGGCGCTCGGTCCGACGGGCTGGCCGGCATGGCTCGCGTGGGCTGCCATGTGCTGCGCTTATGCGCCGATGCTCAGCTATTACCGTCGCTCGCCGTTGTGGGCGCCGTTTTTGCCGCTGATCGCGTTGTTCTATGTCGGCGCGACGTTCGCGTCAGCGGTGCGCTACTGGCGCGGCAAGGGCGGAC
The DNA here is from genome assembly GCF_042680985.1 of Paraburkholderia dipogonis. NCBI lineage: Bacteria > Pseudomonadati > Pseudomonadota > Betaproteobacteria > Burkholderiales > Burkholderiaceae > Paraburkholderia > Paraburkholderia dipogonis. The sequence goes on from NZ_JBHUFR010000007.1 coordinate 28,509, forward strand.
AGTGGAAGGCGCGGGTTCAGGCGCCGGTGCAGGAGCGCTGAAGCAAGCGGTAGTGAGAAGTCGCGGTGGAATGCAAAAGCGGCGCTCGGGCGCCGCTTTTTTACTTGGTGAGCATCATGTAAAGCTGGATCACCATGTCCGGCGAGAACGTGAACGGCACCCAGCCGTGTCCGGTGTGGCGCATGACCAGCAAACGGTCGCCATTCGACTGCTTCTGCACCGCCATGACCGGATTTTTCGTGGACACGAAGCGCCAGCCTGGCGGAATGCCCGGCGGCGGTTCCGGCGTCATCGAAGCGCGCGCGTTCGACAGTTCCTCGATTAATTGGCCGATCTGCTCCGCGCGCAGCGCGACGGTCTGGCCGCCGATCGTCATGGTGATCTCGTTCTGCGCGGGGCGATTGATTTCGAGCGTGGGCTGACGCTGCGGAGCCGGAGTTTCGCCTTCGACAACGGCCGCCTCGGTCTCAGCCGGGGTCTCAGCCGGTCGTGCGCGGGAATCGGACGCGACCTGATCCGCCGGCGCTTGCGGCGCAACGTTCTGTGCGGGTGTCTCGGGGATGTTTTCGGCCTGCGGGGCCACGACAGCCTGAATGAGCTGATCGACGCCCAGTTCCAGTGCGCCGAGCTGTTCGTGAAGATTCATGCGAGGTTTCTCTGGTAAGACCCACGATTTTAACTGCTGCGCGTCGGCTTTTACCTGTCGCTAACACAGTGACGTTGTAACAAAATGCTTGCAGTCGAGCCGCAACGCTGGCTACCGGCCGCTTATTCGCGCAAAGCTACGGCTTCAGATAGCCCGCTTGCCTGAACCAGTCGAGTGCATCGCTCAAGCCCTCGCGATAGGGCCGCGAGCGATAGCCGAGCTCGTGTTCCGCTTTTGCCGAAGTGAAATACATCTTGTTTTTCGACATTTTCAAGCCGTCGACGGTGACGAACGGTTCGCGTTTCGTGATCTTGGCGACGGCTTCGGCGCCCATGGCCAACGGATACAGCGGCCAGCGCGGCAGGCTCAGCGTCGGCGCCTTGCGGCCGGTTAGCGCCGCGATATCAGCGAGCATCTGTTGAAGCGGCAGATTTTCGCCGCCGAGAATATAGCGCTCGCCGATCTTGCCGCGTTCGAGCGCGAGGAAATGGCCGGCCGCGACGTCATCTACGTGCACGAGATTCAGGCCCGTATCGACGAACGCCGGAATCTTGCCGAGCGCCGCTTCCACGATGATGCGTCCTGTCGGTGTCGGCTTGACATCGCGCGGCCCGATCGGCGTGGACGGGTTGACGATCACTGCCGGCAGGCCGTCTTCGGCGATCATCCGCTCAACCGCGCGCTCGGCCAGCACTTTGCTGCGCTTGTACACGCCGATCGCCTGATCGGCTTTGAGCGGTGAGGTTTCGTCCGCAGACTGGCCAGAACTGGTCACTTTCAGCGTGGCCACACTGCTCGTGTAGACAATGCGCTCGACGCCTTCCTTCAGCGCCGCGCGCATGGTCGCCTCGGTGCCTTCGAGGTTCGAGCGCTCGATCTCGCTCGGGTCAGGCGCCCACAGCCGATAGTCGGCGGCCACGTGCAGCAGATAGCGCACACCGCGCAGCGCGTTGCGCATCGATGCTTCGTCGCGCATATCGCCGACCACGATTTCCGCGTCCAGCGACTCGACGTTCTGACGCGGGCTCGTGGCGCGCACCAGCACGCGCACCTTGAAACCCTTCTGTTGCGCGATGCGCGCCACCGACGAGCCGACAAAGCCGGAGGCGCCGGTCACGAGTACGAGATCGCGATTCTGTTCGGTCATTCTCTTTCCATTCCCCGCATGACAGTCGACGGATTGTACGTGGCGTTCGCGCCGCGTGTCGCGCCGGCGGTCCCGCGCGAACAGTCAGAAGCACGCTTTGCCGAGCAAGCTCGCCGCGACGCGACTAGAATGCCGGCTTGAAAGATTGCGCGTTGCATGGCACCGGAGTAAGCGCTAAAGCGCCAACTCCGGTCAACAGAAGAGAGAGGACGGCATGGCCCCAGATCTGGATCAGCGGATCGAAACGTATTACGTGCGCGTGCGCGGCACCGTGCAGGGCGTCGGCTTTCGCCACGCGACCGTGCGGCAGGCTCACGCGCTCGGTATCAAGGGATGGGTGGCGAATCTCGACGACGGTTCCGTCGAAGCGATGTTGCAGGGCTCGGCCAACCAGGTCGACCGCATGCTGTCGTGGCTGCGTCACGGGCCGCCGGCGGCGCGCGTGACCGAGGTAACCGGCGAAGAGCGCGCCACGGAAAAGCGCTACGAACGTTTCGAGCAGCACTGAGCGGCTGCACGTACAACGCAAAACTACGCAAAAACAGAAGGCGGCGCGCCATCATCCATCATGGGCGATGGCGCGCCGCCTTGCCGTGTTTGCGTGGCCGTGCTTCAGTCAGCGGCGTCGGCGACGTCAGTGGCCCAACGCACTCATCGCGCCACGAGCAGACTCTCCGCAAAGCCCCACTCGTCTTCGATCCATTGATGGCTGCACACGAAGCCGGCGTCGTCGGCAATCGCGGGCATCTCTTCCGCGCGATATTTGTGGCTGCTCTCGGTCCAGATCGTTTCGCCTGCCTTGAGCGACACCGTCAATTGCGCCGCGCCCACGCGCGCGGTGATATCGCGCTTGGCTCGCAAATGCATTTCGATACTGCGCGCGTCCGGATTGAAGCGCGCGACGTGCTCGAACGCCTCGAGCGGAAAGTCGCCGTCGAGTTCGCGATTGATGCGCGCCAGCAGGTTCAGATTGAACGACGCAGTGACGCCGATCGAGTCGTCGTAGGCGGCCACCAGTACAGGCGTCGGCTTGATCAGGTCCGTGCCGAGCAGCAATGCGTCGCCAGGAGCGAGCATGTTGCGGATGTCACGCAAGAAACGCGTTGCCGCGAGTCTTCCGAAGTTACCGATCGTACTGCCAAGAAACAGTACGAGTAACCGCTCGTCTGCCGCGCGCTGCTTGCTCACTTCAGCAAGGCCGGCCAGGTAATCGCGTTCATAACCGACGATCGAAATGCGCTCGATGTCGCCGAGTTCGCGCCTGCACAACTGCAGCGCGCTGCGCGAAATTTCAATCGGGCAATAAGAAGTGGGGCGCTTTTTACACAGCGCTTCCAGAATGCGCCGCGTTTTACGGCCGCTGCCGCTGCCGAGTTCGGCGACCGTCACGTCGTGTGGCAAGTGCGCGACGATGTCCGCGGCATGTCTGGTCAGCAGACGTTCTTCCGCGCGCGTTACGCCGTATTCCGGCAACACGGTGATCACTTCGAACAGCGCGGAGCCCACTTCGTCATACAGATACTTCGATGGCAGTTCTTTCTGCGGCGCATGGGTGAGGCCGGCGCGAACGTCGGCGGCAAAGGCGGAGCGTAGGTCGGGCGATGCGTCGTGCGATAGGGCTGGCTGGGTCATGCTGGCTCCAGTAGTCACATTCGATGAGCGGGATTGCTGCCGGGCGGCGGCACGCGCGATGAAACGCAGTTGAGGCGTGCCGTGGAGAAGAAGGGCGGGCTCGGTCCGTTGGACTGCGATCGCCGGCCCGGCTCATGGATGCTGCACATGCTGTCCCCAAGGGGACTTGCTGGGTGTCGCGAACGGTGATGCAAGCAGCGTCGCAGAACTAGATAGCAAGATTCGCGCTTGAGCCGCTTGGCGCGGGATGATATGTGGCGTTGGCCGCACATGAAGTTATGTTCTAGTCCATCGACGTGCGATGCGCACGGAATAATTTCAGCCGATTGATGACAGCGCGCGGACCCACGCGGGAGCCGCGAGCGGATAAGCCGTCTAGAATGCCGCTTCGTTCCTTTTATCGAAGCGAAAAACGCAGGGCTGGATACGCACTGCCCGCTTGTGAGATTCCACTTCCAATGACAACAACAAATGCCGTGCGCCTGAATGCTGCGCTGCAAACAACACTGCCCGCGCACGCGCCGGTATCGTTTTCGAAGCAGCTACCCAACAGATCGCTCGATGAACCAGTATGACCTAAGGCGCGGGATCGCGCTGTCGGTGTGCGCGACCACGACGTTTGCATTACTGTCCGCTTACGCAACCCTGTTGGCGCCGCTAAGCGGCCTCGACATTTTCGCGTGGCGCGTTATCTGGACTGTGCCGGGAGCATTGTTGCTGGTGGCTTTGAGAAAGCGCCTGCCCATTCTGCGGCGGCTTCTTTACCGCATGGTGACCGCGCCTAAACTCGGCATGGCGATGATCGTGAGCGCGGCGTTGCTTGGCGCGCAACTGTGGGTGTTTCTGTGGGCGCCTCTGCATGGCCGGATGCTCGAAGTCTCGCTCGGCTATTTCCTGATGCCGCTGACGATGGTACTCGTCGGGCGCTTTTATTATCACGAGCGTCTGGACGGTTTGCAGTGGCTGGCCGTTGCGTGTGCGGCGACGGGCGTCGGTCATGAATTGTGGGTGACGGGCGCATTTTCGTGGCCGACCTTGCTGGTCTCGCTCGGCTATCCGCCGTATTTCGTTTTGCGTCGCAAGATTAATCACGACTCGCTCGCGATGTTCACCGTGGAAATGGCGCTGCTGTTGCCGCCGGCCATCGCGCTGGTTTTCAACGGCGGCTCGCTGGCGATGATCGCCGGCCATCCTAGCCGGTGGTGGTTACTGTTGCCGGGTCTCGGTGCGCTGAGCACCATTGCGCTCGCGTCGTATCTCAAGGCGAGCCGGTTGTTGCCGGTCGCGTTGTTCGGCATTCTCGGCTACGTCGAGCCGGTGTTGCTGGTGCTGATCTCGATCACGTTGCTCGGTGAAACGCTGAGCGTCGCACAGTTGGCGACCTACGTTCCCATCTGGATCGCGGTCGCGCTGACGGCATTGCATAGCGTGCGCCTCGTTCGTCTCGCACCGAACTGAGTCGCATCGACCAGGCAGTCGCTGAAGCGCGCGGCGCGCTTTAGCGGTGCGCCGCCGTATGAGCCGCATTGATACGCGTCGGACCGACTTGCGCCTCGATCGCTGCGCGCAGCGCGGGCCGCCAGCCGAAGCCGAACAACGCTTCGGCCAGCACGAACAGCGGTCCGATCAGCAGACCGATCACATCATCCACAAAGGCCGGCTTGCGATGTTCGTAGGCCACGTGTCCGACGAACTGGAACACCCAGCCCACCAGAAAGAGCCCTACACCGATCACGAGCCACGCGAACGTCGATTGCGTGGCTGTCCACTGGCCGAACGCGACGCAGAGCGCGGACACGAAGGCCATCATCACGCCGAGCGGCACGTCGAGCACAAGGTAATACAGCGTGGCCGCGACGAATAACACCCACGCGGGAGATAGCGTCAGCGGCCAGGCGCCGATAGCGAAAGCAGGCCGGCTCAACAACACCGCCAGGGCCAGCACGATCATCGGAATGCCGATGAAGTGCGTGACGATATTGCGCCGGTCACGATGGTAGGCCGCGTATTGCGTCAGCTGCTGCGTCAGCGTTCTCATGGATGCCGCTCCTCTTTCAAAGTCAGCATAATCGCGGGCAGCGGAATTTGAAACCATCGGGTAGCCGACAATCGGGCATGAGTGCCGTTCTATGACTGCGAGTTTTCCATCGAATATGCTTGCCGCGCTGCTCGGGCGCAGCGCGTGGTTTCGTTCGGCGCCCCCCGCCATGCAGGCGCAATTGATCGAAGCTGGGCGTGTCGAACGGCTCGCTGCCGGTCAGCGTCTCTTCACGCGCGGCGATTTCGACGACGGCCTCTATTGCGTGCTCGATGGCCTTGTGAGAATCGGCGCGGCCAGTTCGGCGGGCAAGGAGGCTTTGCTTGCCGTCATCGAACCGGTGAACTGGTTCGGCGAGATCGCGCTGTTCGACAACCGGCCGCGGACTCACGACGCGTATGCCGAACGCGATTCCGAGCTGTTTCATGTGCCGCGCGCCGCACTCGCCGCGCTACTCGAACGCACGCCCGCTTATTGGCATTTGTTCGGTCTGCTGTTGACGCAAAAACTGCGTCTTGCTTTCGACGCGATTGAAGAAGCCGCGTTGCTGCCCGCCGCGCAGCGTGTGGCGCGTCGCTTGTTATTGATGGCAGGTGGCTACGGCGAGCCCGGCGCATCGCGGCGCGTGCTCAAAGTCCCGCAAGAAGATCTCGCGATGATGCTGGCGCTGTCCCGGCAAACCATCAACCAGGTGCTGAAGCAGTTCGAAACGCAAGGCGCGCTGAAGCTCGGATACGCGGAAATCGAAATTGCCGATATGCAGAAGCTGGCTGCGTTGGCCGAGTTGAATCCCGTTGCGGATTGATTGCGGCGCTTTTGCTATTTACCTTTCGCCTGCTCACGAGAGAACGCGAACGGCGGCATGGCGGCGAGATAGACCGCAGTCGCGCTGCGCCGCTTCAACGGTCCGATCGTCGCGGCGGGAAGTGTCGAAATCAGCGTGTGCAGGGTGAAGTCGAAGTCGTCGGGAGCGATGTCGAGTTGCACGCGGATTTCCTGGCGCACCGCCTGCGTGGCGACGACATAAACACCGAGAGGAGAATGAAGCAGAGCGCGAAGCTGGGTGCCGGGCAGTTCATACGGCCGATGCGGCAGCGTTATCTGCAAGCGGACGCGTGCAGCGGGGAAGGGAATGACGTTGTTGCGTTGAACGTGCGGCTCGTTGACCGGTTGGGTGGCGAGACTGTCGATGGATTGTGTGAGAGCCATGTGATGTGGCGTTCGTCGACGCCATGGTTGATCAAGACAGTTCGAGATTAGACGTCAGCGGGTAAACGCGGTGCAAAAATTCGGGTGTGCGTTAGAAAAATCATACAGGGTTGCCTGAAACGGGCACACTCACGCGATACGAACCACGCATAAAAAAGGCGAGTCATCTGACTCGCCCTCCCTGAACGGCACAGTTCGGCTTCGATTACCTACACATGCCTGGCCGGTGCGTGCCGAAACCGATCACGTGTTATTGCGTTTTTGTCGTGTCGGTCTTTGCGCCGTCGGCTTTTACCGGGGCATTGCTGGCCTCTTTCGCGCTCTCCGTTTTAGTCGTGGCGGCGCTCGTTTCAGCCGCGGCCTTCTTGGTGGTCTTGTGCGCTTTCGCCGTGTGATGGGCGGAAGTCTTCTTCACGTGCGCTTTGGTCGCGGCCTTGGCCGGCGCCTTCGTTGCTGCGGCGCCGTCGTCCGTGGCGCCCGTTTGTACGGCGGTGCTCGCCTTCAGGTTCGCCTGGCCGGCGGGTTGCGTTTGCGCGGGTTGCGCGGCGGACGGTGCGGCCGTTTGAGCGAAAGCGGTCGACACGAGCAGAGCGGAAGCGAGTGCGGCGAAAAGCGTCTTCATGGTTTAACTCCTGGTTTAACCGGTTGATTCTTGTGTCGCGGCTGAAATTTTTCAGCGCTGCCGGTTTAACGTTGACGGGAAGACAGGAGTTGACGTCGCTCTGGTGACAAAACGTAACCGCTGAAACATATTGGGGATCCCGAAGCAGTTTCGGTGGTTTGGCTTGTGCCGTGGCGGCAAATTGGGAACTGGCTTCTTCGCACGAAGGGTGCTATTTGTATTGTGATATAGGAGTTTCCACCAGCGGAATATCATCTGCCCTCCGCGTCAATTGGGCGGGCTGGCTATCGTTAAACTGGCCTGACGCGTCATCTAACTTGTGCGAAACACCAGATGAACCAGTCACTCAAACTCGCGCTGCGGCGCGCGCAGGAGCCGGCATTTCTGCACGGCTACTTCTCCGGCGTCGGCTTGGATATCGGCGCCGGGAGCGATCCTGTTTCCGACTACGCAAGTCTTTTTCCTCGCATTGAACAACTGTTCGCCTGGAACGTGAATGAGCGTGACGTTATCTATATGGACGACGCGCCGGCCGATGTACTTGATTTCGTTCATTCGGATTGCCTTGGACGCTTCGACAATCCCCGGCAAGTGCTCGTCAGGTGGCTCGAATTCATCAAGTCCGGCGGTTACCTGATTCTGACGTTGCCGGTCGATCCTCTCAGCGAGCAAGGAATATCGCCGACCCTGACGGACGTCGATCATGAACGCACCTTCACTCTGCATCGGCCTGACGTGGCGAGCGCGGGTTCCTTGAATGTGCTCGATCTGGTGAATGATGCTTCACCTGTTTCGTCATGCGAACGCATTTGCCTGCTGCGCGAGTTCGGCGAGAATCGGCAAGAGGGTTCGGCGGACAGACAGCATCAAGCGGCCGCGTACGCGATAGAAATCGTGCTGCGCAAGCGCGATGTGCCTCGGCTCTTCGACCTGGCCACTGCCATGCCGAATGCGGAAACCGATTCGGCGATGCTGGACCTTTGCCATAAAACGCTAAGACTGTATCCGTATCGACTCCAAACCTACTTCCACATCAACCTTGAACTGGTGCGTCGGGGTGTTCACGATCGACTAGAGGACCTGTGGGACGAAAGCGTCCGACGACTCCCGAACGAGCGCTTGCCTCGACTCTTCAATGCGCTGATGTTGATTGCTCTCGGCAAACTCACCGAGGGTTTTCGTCGACGTGAGGCGCTGTTCGACGGCGCGGACTGGCGAGGCCGGACCACCGTCGCGCCGCCGGCCTACGCAAACTGGCGCGGCGAGTCGCTCGAAGGCAAATCGATCGTTATCTGGAGCGAATTCGGTCTGGGCGACGAGATTTTCTTTTTCCGGTTTGCGCGGATTTTTCGCGAACGCCACGGGGCGGCGCGGGTGACAGTGGTATGTCAGGCCCCGCTCGTCGAATTGTTCAGGGCCTCAGGCGAGGCCGCGGCGATCTGCTCGGTCGAAGACGCGCCGCAACTGCCGTGTCATGACTATTGGGTCTATCCGCATGCAATCCCGGTGTGGGCGCCTCTCGACATCGATCATTTGCCGGACGTGGTGCCGTATCTGCGTGCGGGCGTCGAGCACACACCGATGGTCTTGCCGGGCAACGCGCACGCACTGAAAGTCGGCGTGATCTTCAAAGGCGCGCCGACGCACGAGAACGATGCCGCCAGATCGCTGCCGTCGCTGAGTTGTCTCGATCCACTCTTCGCGCTCGAAGACGTTGAGTTCTACATCATGCAGAAGGGACAAGGCGAAGACGAAGCCGCCGACTACGCCGCGCGCTTGCGCAACGTGCATGACCTCGGACCTCGTCTTCGTTCATTCGGCGATACGGCAAAACTGATGAACGCGCTGGACCTGATCATTAGCGTGGACACCTCAGCGGCCAATCTGGCGGGCGCGATGGGTAGGCCGTTGTGGCTGATGCTACCCATGCTGGGCGACTGGAGATGGCACCTCGAACGGGAAGACAGTCCGTGGTTTCCCTCTGCCCGCCTGTTTCGGGAAAAAGGCAGAGGGTGGTCCGAGGTCGTGGAGCGGATTCGTTTGGCTTTGATCGACCTGCGCAACACAAGATGAGGGCCGGCCGCTCCCACGAAAAAATGCATCACGCCGGTTGCCGGCGCTCCGCGTGATGACTAGTTGAACGGGTTCTGCACGACGCCCGGCTTCGCGTCCGGTTCGTCCTTGACCTTCGCGGGCAAATTGCTCTGCGCCTGCAAGCTGGCCACGATCGCATCCACCGCATCTTTCAGTGCCAACGCCGCCTTCAATCCACGCTGATCCTGCGTCAGTTCCAGCGTGCCGTTCAGCACGATGCGTGTCGTGCCGTTGCTCACCGTTAAGGCATCGCCCTGAATGTTGAGCACATCGTCGTCGTTCGAATAGGGTTTAAACACCTTTCAGTCCTCCCGGTCGCTGGTCTTTGAGGTTCTCCGGAATGCCCGGAAAACGGATGCCCGATGCTGCTTCGAGTTCGTGAATCGTCTTGATGTCGTAACGGTTCGTCGACACATTGTCCACCACCACGGCAAACGCCATCTTGCGCGACGGCACGTAGACCACCTTGAAGATCTGCGTCGGCACGAACACGCGCGTCGGTCCGATAGTCTGCAACTGTTGGCCGTTGAATATCGGGCCGGTGACCACATAGGTATCGTCGTACGACACCGCGATCTTGCGCACGGAGGTCTCGATGCGTGCCCACAAACGCTGGTTGTTCTCACGGTTTTGCGGCACGACGTTGGCCAGCGAGAACGATTGTGCCATCGCCTCCTGATTCCAGCGATTGCCCGCCGGGCTCATGTGCCCGCGGTCGAATCCGCTGCGCTTGTAGTCCGCGAGCGTGGCGCCTTCGCCGTCCGGCAGGCGCGCGTCTTCAAAGAACTTGTTGGTGCGCACCATGTCTTTGGCGGCCTCGATATGATCGCGCGTCAGATGTTCGGCGGACCACAGCGGACCGTGCGTGATGCCCGAATGCAAAACCGCGAAATCGCTATAACAAAGCATGCGCGTTTTCGGCGCCATCTTCTGATTGCTCAGAACCGGCCATTGCGAATTCGGTGTGAATTGAGTGCAGGAAGGCGCTGCGCTGGCGTGAGCGGCAACGGCGAACAACAGACAGGCAAACCACTTCTTCATGTGTCAGTCAGTCGAGGGATGGGGGCGCAAGTATAGCGTTGCGAGCCCATCTCGCGCGACGTGAAATGCACGGAAACACCGGAGGAGAAAACGGATTCGCGCGCTGAGCGCTGTCATGAAAACTATGCTGCCGCATGGCGCGCACGGAGACGTCCACATCTCGCCGCACCAAAAAAAACGGGCCGCCTTGCAGCGACCCTAATGCGTGGATTTCCAACTCTACTCACGCAAACTTAAGGCGACCTTAAATGCGCGTGCGACAAAATGGCAGGCCAAATGGCAGTCAAAAAATCGAACAGACGGCGCACGAACGCACGTACGGAATGACACATGCGCGAGCGGAAACACCCGCTCGCGCATGCGTCATTTCGACCGATAAAAAATAAGTGCAGAAACCTAATTGCCGAAGACGCTGTGTTCGGCGTGGACCTGTTGGCGATCCACTGCTTGCAGACGCCAGAAACCGCTGGTCGGCGCGCGCGTCGGCAGGGCGGTCCATGCCGCGGCGCCTTGCGCGGCGCTCACGCGCTGCTTGCGGTCCACGTGCAATCCGCGCAGCGTGCACAGCGGCGCATCCGTGCTGGGCGCACAGAGGGTTGTCACGCCGTTGTCGTCGCGTAGTTCGCCCCACGGGGGCAAATCGATCCCTTGATGTGCTTCTCTCGACCACCGGTGCTCGTCGGTGTCGAGCCATAACACAGCGTAGTCGTGGCTGACGGTGGGATCGGAACCGTTGATCAGGATGGTCAGTCGCATGGCGGGTTCCGTACAAATTGCGAAGTTGTGCTTTAACAGTCTATGCTGCAACCGGCGTTATGCAAGGCAAACCGTATGACGATCAGGCACGAAAAAACAGACGCACGCTGCGCACGGTTGTACGATAGGCGCGTCCTGTTACGTTCGCGGAGGCACGCCATGCTGCATCGATTTCTGCAATGCGCGGTGATGGCGGGATGCCTGAGCATGATGGCCGCCGTCAACGCCGCGGCGGACAGTGCGCCGTTCGCGGCGCCCGCGCCGGTCGTCTACGTCGCCGACTTCGATCTGGACGTCGCGAACGTGACGCCGGACAGCGGACCGGGCCAACGGGTGCGCCGCCTGCGCGGCTTGCTGCCGAGCGGACCGGGACCGATGGGCCAGGACAAGAATCCGCAGGAGCATGCCAAACATATCGTGGACGAAATGGCGGACGCACTAACGGACGATCTAAAAAAGGCGGGCGTCGATGCGCGCCGCAGTGCGCCGGGTCAGCCGCTGCCGACCGTTGGTTGGCAAGTGCGCGGCGTGTTTTTGAGGGTCGACGACGGCAATCGCCTCAGGCGCGCGATGGTCGGTTTCGGCGCGGGCCAGAACGACATCCAGGTGGCAGTGTCGTGCGACAGCCTCGGCGCGTCTAATTTGCCGCCGCTATATCAGGCCGTCGACGAAGCCGACAGCAAGGGCATGCCGGGCGCGGCCATCAAATTGAATCCGTACGTGATCGCCGCCAAGTTCGTGATGGCGAGCGGCGATGAGAAGAAGACGATCAAGAAGACGGCTCAGCAGATTGCCGATGCGGTGGTTGCAAAACTGCACGGCGCTGCGCAGTCAAAGCCGCAGCCGCAGTAGTTCGAGTTGAAATGCCTGCGGCCGCGCGCGCCGCGGGCGTTTCAACTTTCGAACGCTCATGCGCTCATGCCAGATCCAACGTGCCTGTCAAATCCCCCAACGGCGCGAGTCCGTTGCTCGCGAATGCCCGATCGCGCGCCACCACGCCATCGAGCGGCGCGAGGCCATGCACGCGGCTGATTAGCCGCAGAATCGAATTGGTGTCGTACACCGTGTGATCGACGTAACCCTTCTTCGCCAGCGGCGAAATCACCAGCGCGGGAATCCGCGAACCCGGACCCCAGCGATCGCCCTTCGGCGGCGACACAGGGTCCCACCAGCCGCCGTTCTCGTCGACGGTGACGACCACGACCGTGTTCGCCCACTGCGGCCCGCGTTGAATATGCTCGATCACCGTCGCGATGTGGCGGTCGCCCGATGCGACATCCGCGTAACCCGCGTGCATGTTCAGATCGCCTTGCGGCTTGTAGAAAGTGACCGTCGGTAAGCGTCCTGCATCGATATCGGCGATCAGATGATTGGTCGACGCGTCGTTGCCGAGACCGCCGTCGCGCAGATACTTGCGCCGCGCCGAAGTGCCCGGCGCGTAATTCGTGAAGTAGTTGAACGGCTGATGGTGATACTGGAAGTCAGGCACCGCGCCCGTATCCTGATGCTCCAACGCGTACTGCCACGCGCCGCTGTACCACGCCCAGTCCACACCCTTGCCGGTCAGCCGGTCGCCGATCGTCGCGTAATTCTGCGGTGGCAGCACGCGTGGATTCGACAGGTCCGCGAAGGCCGGATTGCCGCCTTCAGCGGGCCGCACGTTGCTCGGCTGATAGGGCGGCGCCATGGTGTTGACGGCGTAGCCGTCGGCGGTGAACGCGCCGTCGTTGACGAATTTCGGCGGACCGTCGAGCGCGGAGGCGGGCGAGTCTTCCGACTGCTTCAGCCGCGCCCCGGTCGGATCGTCGCCGTCCACCACGGACACCATTTTCTTCGCCGGGCTGTTCTGAATGTCGGGATAGAACGGCGCCTGCGCCGAGATCAGAAAGATGTGGTTCAGCCACGAGCCGCCGAAAGCCGCCATGAAGAAGTTGTCGCACAGCGTGTACTGCTGCGCGAGATTCCACAGCCGCAGCGTGTCGGCGGAATTCCGGTAATGGCCCATCACCAGGCCGCCGGAATCGCCCCATGCGGCGAACTGGTTGTTGCGGCCGGCGTTGATCTGCATCTGGTTCTGATAGAAGCGATGCACGAGGTCGCGCGTGATCACACCGGTCGGCAGCGGCGCCCCCTGCGCGTCGGCGATATGGAACGGGCGGTTGTGCAGGTTGACGATATCCTTCTGGCCGATCATGTAGCGCTTGCCGTCGACTTCCTGCGCTTGCGGCACGAGGCCGCCCCAGATGGCCGGCAAGCGCGGCAGCGGCGTCTTGCCGTCGCGGTCGAGTTGCAGATAACGCTCCGCGCTCACGGCATCGAGCGGATGTTGGACGCCGGGGAAATTGCCGTACAGGTTCGCGAAGCTGCGATTCTCCGCGTAGATCACGACGATGTGCTTCACCTGATCGTGAAGCGCGGCGTCGAGACGCAGGTCGGCGGCGCTGCGCGGCGCGCCGGTGCTCGACACGCTTTGGTCGGTTTTGCAGCCCGTCAGCGCCAGTCCGATACCGACTGCTGCCAGGCCGGTAAGAACTCGGCGGCGTTCCGGGTCGTCGGGGGCGTTGTTGGCGTTATCGGCGTTCGGCGGCAGGGTGGAGTCGTGATCGGTCATCAGTGGGTTCCGAAGTGGCTGTGACGGGCACTGGAGCGCCGCTCGGAGCGGCGTGCGCGCGGCACCGGTTGCGGATTCGAAGCAGCGAGAGATGCAGATTAAGGAAGCCGGCGCTTCACGCGCCAACTGTTATGTGTGGCGTCGACGGCAAGCAGAAGCCAATGCCGCGTGTCGACCGGATGACGCTTTTGCGTGGCATAGCGGTCGACCATCAATTCGAGTTCGTCGAGCGCTCGGCGATGGCAGGTCGCATTGGCGCCGGAACCATCCGCGAATTCGACGACGGCGGCCGCTCCTCGGGCCGGCTCGGGCAAGTGCGCGATGCGCACCGCGCAGCCCGGATAAAGGTGCGAGTCGGCAACCTGAATCTGAATGGAATCGGACATGAGCGTGGCCTCCGGACGCTTGAGCGGAGCGAAAGCGCGGCAGCGAGGTAACGCGCAATGGACCGCTTCAAAGCATAGCACCGCGTGAAATGGTGGCGGTGCAGCAATTGACATGGTTAACCACGACGCGGCATTCGGCGCTGGCCGGTGACGGTCGACGATCGCGCGGCTCGTGGCCACTGCGTCACGCGCAAGAAATAGCGAAGGCGGTGAGGGCGGCGCGCCACGCGCTATCATGTTGATCTGACCTTGATGAACAGCAGAAACGGCAGCCAAGATGGCAAAAGAAGAGCAGACAGGAGCGGGACGCAAGCACGCGAAGCCACGCGGCGCGACAGTGTCGATTTCGCAGGACGACGCGTTGCCGCCGGCCCAGGCAAATGACGCCGAGTCCCAGGATTCCACCGACGAAGAGAGCGCTAGCGGATCGACTTATCTCGTGCCGGGCCTCGAGCGCGGCCTGCGCATTCTGGCGGAATTCAGCGCGCGTGAGCCGGTGCTCGGCGCGCCCGAATTGTCGAAGCGCATCGGCATTCCGCGCACCACCACGTTCCGTTTATTGCAGACGCTCGAAGCGCTCGGCTTTCTCGAGCGCGTCAACGGCGACCGCTATTTCCGCTTGAGCGTCGCGGTGTTGAGGCTCGGCTTCGAATATCTCAGTTCGCTCGAATTGACCGATGTCGGCACGCCGATACTCGAACGCCTGCGTGATGCCACGGGCCTGAGCACGCATCTGTTGATCCGCGATCAGCGCGACGTGGTGTTCGTCGCCAAGGCGCAAACCCATGCGCCGATGTTCAGCTCGGTGAAGGTGCATGTCGGTACGCGTTTGCCCGCGCATGCAACGGTGCACGGTCAGGTGTTGATGGGCGATCTGAGCTTCGAGGAATTGCGGCAGCTGTATCCGGAGCCGCAGCTCGAACGTTTCACCGAACGCACGCCGGCCACCGTCGAAGAACTGTACGAAAGAGTGCGCGAAAGCGCGGCGCTCGGTTATGCGCTGAGCGAGGCGTCGTTCGAGCGCGGCATTTCGGTGGTGAGCGCGCCGGTGCGCGACCAGAGCGGCAAGATCGCGGCGGCGTTGACCGTGACGATTCCACGTTCGGATATCGGGGAAGCCGAAGAGCGCGAGCCGCTCATCATCGCGGTTTGCCAGGCGGCGCTTGAACTGTCCGAGCGACTCAGCTACCGGCCACGTCCGGACGATCCGACTGCGGTCCAGGCGCGCCGCAAGTCGGTGGCGGCGGGCTGATTCCGCTTCTTTTTCGGCATTCACTTCAGCGCTAGTCCGGCTGCGTTCGCCGCCGGACTAGCCGCTTCGGATCACAGTCTCATCAGCGCATCAGAACGAGTGATGGATGCCGGTCAGAATGATCGTCTGATTCCGTCCACTCGACACACCTGCTGTGAAGAACGCCGCATCCGTGTTCGAACCGGCGCGTTCATAGAGCGCATTCACGTACAACTGCGTCGACTTCGACAGCGCGTAGATATCGCCGATTTCGAACTGCGTCCAGCGGTGCCCCGCCAGCGTCGTCGTCGCGGCGCCGCCGGCCACGGTGTTAAACGGCGTGAACTGGTAATTCGCGCCGACGTCGTAGCTCTGATAGGTGTTCGAGTGAGAACCCGACTCGAGCTTCACGCGCGTGTACAAACCGTGCACCAGCAGCTTGCCGAACTGATACGAGGCGCCCGCGCCCATGTTCTCGACCTTGTCCGCGGTATAGGTGGCGGCGGCCACACCCTGGAAGTTCGTGATGCCCGTCGTGACGATCGACGGCGTGCGGTCGTGCTCGTTCGCGTACGTCGCACCGGCCTTGAACGGACCGTTCGCATAGCTAAGCGCAAAGCTCAGTGTCTTGCCGGTCGAGAAGTTGGTCGTGTTGCCCAGACCCATCATCGCGCCGACCTGAAAGCCGCTGAAACTCGCCGAGCGGAATTTCACCGAGTTGTCGAACGGCACCACGCCCGTGTCGGCGAGTTCGTCGATATTGCCCGGGTGGAATGCATACCAACTCGCCGCCAGATAAGCCGTGCTCAGCGGACCCAACACGTCGAAGCTGAACGGAGTCTGATGACCGAGGGTCAGCGTTCCTATCGAGTCTGAACTCAGACCGACAAACGCCTGGCGATTGAACAGCACGCCGGCTTTCGCGAATGCGCCGGTGTTCGTATAAAAGCCGTTTTCCAACTGGAAAATCGTCTTCAGGCCGCCGCCCAAATCTTCCACGCCCTTCAGGCCCCAGCGGTCAGGCTGCATGTTGCCCTGTTCTTCCATCCACTTCGAATGGCCGCCTACATTGCTGATATACGCGACACCGGCATCCAGGCTGCCGTATAGCGTCACACTGCTCTGCGCCCATGCGCCTGTCGTTGCGCAGATTGCCGTCAAGCCGGCCGCAATGATGTGCTTCACCGTTGGTTCTCCTGATCACGCGACGGGTAGCTCTCGCCAGATTCGTCGACCCTGATCCTTGCTTTGGGTTGAATGCAGCTCTGGGGTTTATGCGCCAAAACTGCTACGCTTTATGTTCCACCTATGGGCGTTTGTATCGCCTATGGAAAAGTATAGTGAGTCTGGGAGCAGTCAAAATAATATTTTGGACCCCGTATAAACCCGCATAAGGGCTGTCGGATTCGTCTGGAAATATGGCTAAAAACCTTGCCTGATAAGGCTTTGCGGGGACCAAAACTACTCGCGCCCGTTCGCGAGACCTTGTCTTGCAAGCGCCACACTCGGTGTTTTCCCCTACCAGTCCAGATTTTTATTTTCTCCGGCCAAAGCCGCTCCTATAATTATCCATACACGAACTGATGTTCCTTGTATGGAACATAAAGCTTCAGGAGAAGGCGAGAAATGACTGAACAATGGCGCTGCGCCGGCCATGCCGGCGACCTGTCCGATGACGCGCCGCTCGAGTTCAAGCTCGACGGCACCGAGATCGGCATCTACAAGGTGGGCGATGCGCTGTACGCGCTGGAAAACGTCTGCCCCCATGCATACGCGTTGCTGACGCAGGGCTTTGTCGACGGCGACACCGTCGAGTGCCCGTTGCACGAAGCCGTGTTCCATATCCCGACCGGCAAATGCCTGAAAGAGCCCGGTGGCCGCGACCTGAAGGTGTACTCGGTGCGCCTCGCCGGTGAAGAAATCCAGATCAAGGTGGAATGACATGCGTGAGCAAATCGTGAACTTCAATCCGTTCCTGAAGCCGTGGCTCGCGCCGCAGCCGAACAACGTCGCCGGCAAGGGCGTGATCGAAAAGCCGGGCGAGAGTGAGAACTTCATCTGGCAAACGCGCAAGGCGGAGCCGACGCAGTACGAAAACGACTTCGGCGACGCGCTCGAAAAAGTCTTTGAAGCGGGCGCGGTGGAGTTGCAGGAAGTGGTCGACGGTCTGAACCGCGTCGGCTTTCGCACCCCGGAAGGCAGCACGTGGAACGCCGAGCGCCTCGCCGCCGAATTCCGCCTGCTCGCCGAATAGGCGCGCTTTCCCGAACACGTTCATCGCATTCGTATCTGGAGTCTCTTCATGACGTCCCCCAATACAAATCAAGGCACGGCCGATCCGATCCAGTCCTATCTGGACAAGGGCCTGCGTAACTACTGGTATCCCGTTGCACCGAGCTGGCAAGTCGGCGACGCGCCGGTCGGCATCACGCGTCTCGGCGATCAGATCGTGCTGTGGCGCGACAAGGAAGGCCAGGTCCGCGCGCTCGAAGACCGCTGCCCGCACCGCGGCGCGCGTCTGTCGCTCGGCTGGAATCTCGGTGGCAGCGTCGCGTGCTGGTATCACGGCATTGAAATCGACGGCAGCGGTGAAGTCACCAAGGTGCCTGCCGTGTCGAACTGTCCGCTGGAAGGCCAGAAGTGCGTGAAGTCGTATCCGGTCGAAGAGCATGCCGGCGCGATCTTCCTGTGGTTCGGCGACGAAGCGCATAAAGAACCCACGCCGCTCGTGCTGCCGGAAGAACTGGTCGGCGAGGAATACGCGAGCTTCCTGTGCATGTCGCACTGGAAGTGCAATTACCAGTACGCGATCGACAACGTGATGGACCCGATGCACGGCGCCTATCTGCATGCGACGTCGCACTCGATGGCCGAAGGCGACAAGCAGGCCGACATGCGCGTGCGCAAGACCGAAACCGGACTGATGTTCGAAAAGGTCGGCCAGCGCGACGTGAATTTCGACTGGGTGGAACTCGGCGAAACCGGCGCGCTGTGGATGCGTCTCGCGATTCCGTACAGGAAGAAGTTCGGCCCGGGCGGCAACTTCGGGATCATCGGTTTTGCAACGCCGGTCGACGGCGACAACTGCCAGGTCTACTTCTGGCGCACTCGCAAAGTGTCGGGCTGGCAACGCGACGCATGGCGCTTCCTGTATCGCAATCGTCTGGAAGGTCTGCATTGGGCCGTGCTGGAGCAAGACCGCTATGTGCTGGAAAGCATGGCGCCGAACGCACGCGCTCATGAATTCCTGTATCAGCACGACGTCGGCATGACGCGTGTGCGCCGCATGTTGCGTCAGCGCGCGCAGCAGGACTTTGCCGCACTGGAAGCGCATCGCGCTGAAGCTGCGAAAGCCGGCGCCGCGCAATCGGCCGAAGCAGGCCACAGCCATGCATAACGACGCGTCCGCAGCGCTCAACGGCCGGCGCGTCCTCGTGACGGGCGGCGCGCGTGGTCTTGGCGCGGCATTCGTCCGCTCGCTGGTGCAAGCCGGTGCGCAAGTCGTGTTCGGCGACGTGCTGCACGAAGAAGGCCGCGCGCTCGCGGCATCGCTCGCCGAGCAAGGACACTCAGTCACCTACGTGCCGCTCGATCTCGCCGACCCGGCCAGCATCAAGCAATTCGCGGAGCAAGGCGCGGCGCAACTCGGCGGTCTCGACGCATTGATCAACAACGCGGCCATCACCAACTCCGGCGGCAAGTTCGCCGACGAGTTGTCCGTCGATACGTGGGACGCCGTGATGAACGTCAACGTGCGCGGCACCTGGCTGATGAGCACCGCCGCGCTGCCTTATCTGCGCGACTCGGGCCGCGGCAGCATCGTCAACATTGCTTCGGACACGGCGATGTGGGGCGCGCCGAAGCTGCTCGCTTATGTCGCCAGCAAAGGCGCGGTGATTTCGATGACCCGCTCGCTGGCGCGCGAATTCGGCGTGCATCAGGTGACGGTGAACGCGATCGCGCCGGGGTTGACCGAAGTCGAGGCGACCGCTTACGTGCCCGCCGAGCGTCACGAGTATTACCTGCAAGGCCGCGCGCTTACGCGCGCACAAGTGCCCGACGACGTCACCGGGCCCGTACTGTTCCTGTTATCCAATGCCGCTCGCTTCGTGACCGGCCAACTGCTGCCGGTCAACGGCGGCTTCGTGATGAATTGATCTTGTCGAATCGAAAGGAGAAAGAGATGGCGGACGCCGATATCGAACGCAAATCGTGGGACCAACCCGCGGACGCGAGCTTTGCCCAATGGCTGGACACTCGCGTCGCGCGCCTGGAAACGCGTCGCTACGACTGGGACGCGCTGAAGTTCCAGGCCGACTACGACCCGAAGTATCGCCGCGCGCAAATGCGCTATGTCGGCACGGGCGGCACGGGCGTCGCGAAAGACATGAACACGGTGCCCGCCGGCGGCTTCACGTTTTCGACGATGGTGATTCCGGCGGGCAACATCGGCCCGAGCCATATTCATATGGATGTCGAAGAAATTTTCTTCGTGCTGCGCGGCAAGATGAAAGTGGTCTGCGAGAAAGACGGCGAAACGTGGGAAGCGGTGCTTGGCGAACGCGATCTGATCTCGGTGCCGCCGGGCGTGTATCGCACGGAAATCAACGTCGGCGAAGAAGACGCGTTGATGTGCGTGATGCTCGGTTCGCCGAAGCCCATTACGCCGACGTATCCGCCGGATTCGCCGCTGGCCAAGCTCAAGCGCTAAGCCTTCAAACGCTTCCGCCGTTTTAAAACACCCGCGAAGGAAATCATGTCCGCAGTCCCGTCCGTCACAGCCGATCAACACGCTACGCTCGAAGCTCGCCTTGCGCGCTTTCCGGCGCAGCAGATCCGGCTGGCCTCGCAACGCGCGGTGAGCTATCGCGAAGCGGATAGCGCCGACAGTAGCGCGTTGCCGCTCGTGCTGCTGCACGGTATCGGGTCGGGCGCGGCGTCGTGGGTGCAGCAGTTCGAGGGACTCGGCACGACGCGCCGCGTGCTGGCGTGGGATGCGCCGGGTTATGGCGCATCCACGCCGGTCGCGGCCGAATCGCCCGCCGCCGCCGACTACGCGAGCGTGTTGCAGGAGTGGCTGGACGCGCTCGGCATCGAACGCTGCGTGCTGCTCGGCCATTCGCTCGGCGCGATCATCGCCGGGGCGTTTGCGGTGGCGCACCCGCAGCGTGTGGCGGGTTTGCTGTTGTTGTCGCCGGCTGGTGGATACGGCGCGGCATCGGCGGAAGTGCGTGATACGAAGCGCGATCAGCGTCTTGCCATGCTGAACGAACTGGGCCCGCAAGGCCTCGCTGAAAAACGCAGCACCAACATGCTGTCCGCTCACGCGAGCGACGAAGCGCGCGCATGGGTGCGCTGGAACATGTCGCGCGTGATCCCGCACGGCTACGCGCAAGCCACGCATCTGCTCGCCAACGCCGATCTCGCTGGCGACCTCGCGCGTTTTAAAGGCCGCATCAACGTGGCCGTCGGCGCCGACGACACTATTACGACGCCCGAAGCCTGCGAGCGACTCGCACTGGCCGCGGGCACCAAACTGCAGGTCGTGCCTCGCGCGGGTCACGCCGGCTATATCGAAGCACCCGCCGCGTACACCGCGATCATCGACACGTTCTGTCGCACGAGCGACGGACAACGGAGCCAATGAATGACGCCCGACACTGCTCACGCCGAGCGCGACGCGGACGAAGACCGCAACGACACCACCGGCGACACCGCCTACCGCGTGCCCGGTCTCGAACGCGGTTTGAAGATTCTCACGGAGTTCTCGCCACGCGAGCCGGTTCTCGGCGCACCGGAATTATCGAAGCGCCTGAAGATTCCTCGTACGACGGTGTTCCGTCTGTTGCAAACGCTCGAATCGCTCGGCTTTCTGGAGCGTGCCGACAAGGACCGCAACTATCGCCTCGGCGTCGCGGTGCTGCGGCTCGGTTTCGAATATCTGAGCTCGCTGGAACTGACCGATCTCGGTTTGCCGATTATCGAAGCGCTGCGTACCGAAACCGGCCTGACGAGTCACATCGTGATTCGCGATGGACGCGATGTCGTGTTTGTCGCCAAAGCGCAAAGCCACACGCCGATTTTCAGTTCGGTGAAGGTCAATGTGGGCACGCGTCTGCCGGCTTACGCCACGACGCACGGCCAAGTGCTGATGGGCGACCTCACGCTCGACGAGCTGAAGAAGCTCTATCCCGAGCCTGAGCTCGAACGCTTCACGAAGCAGACGCCGATCACCGTCGACGACCTGTACGAACGGATTCGCGACGACGCGCGGCGAGGTTTCGCGATCAGCGAGTCGTCGTTCGAACGCGGTATTTCGGTGGTGAGCGCGCCGGTGCGCAACGACACAGGCCGCATCGTCGCCGTGATCACGACCACGATTCCGCGTCACGAGATCGACGCGTCGCTGCTCGACAGCGGCCTGATCGACAAGGTCCGCCGCGCGGCCGACGAACTTTCGCAGCGGCTCAACTATCGGCCGAAGGGTGGCGCGAAGTCGGGCAGCAATTACATGAAGGCATTGGGGCTCTGATGATCCAAATCGACTTGACCGGACAGGTAGCGGTGGTGACGGGCGGTTCGTCCGGCATCGGCCTCGCGACTGCCGAACTGTTTCTGCGGGCGGGCGCCTCGGTCGCGATCTGCGGCCGCGACACCGAACGTCTCGCGCAAGCGGAAACCGCGCTGAAGGCGCAGTTCCCGCAAGCGCAACTGCTCGCGCATCGCTGCAACGTGCTCGACGCCGACGAAGTGAAAGCGTTCGCGGAAGCGGTGCAGACGCGTTTCGGCCGCACCGACATGCTGGTGAATAACGCCGGCCAAGGCCGCGTGTCGACTTTCGCCGACACCAGCGATGAGGCCTGGCGCGAAGAACTCGACCTGAAGTACTTCAGCGTGATTCGCCCGACCCGCGCGTTTCTGCCGATGCTGCGCGACGCCGCGAACCCCGCTGTGGTTTGCGTCAACTCGCTGCTGGCGCTGCAACCCGAGCCGCACATGGTCGCGACTTCATCGGCGCGGGCCGGCGTGCAGAACCTGCTCAAGTCGCTCGCGGTGGAACTCGCGCCGCAGCGCATCCGCGTCAATTCGATTCTGATCGGCATTGTCGAATCGGGTCAATGGCGCCGCCGTTACGCGAAAGAAGCGCAGCCGGGCCAGAGCTGGGAAGACTGGACGGCGGAACTGGCGCGCAAGAAAAATATTCCGCTAGGCCGCTTCGGTCGCCCCGAAGAAGCCGCTCAAGCACTCTTTTATCTGGCTACGACGCTGTCGTCTTACACGACGGGCAGTCATATCGATGTTTCTGGAGGCGTTGCACGACATGTCTAACAAAACCACCGTTGGCGAACTGATCGCCGCCTTTCTCGAGCAATGCGGCGTTCAAACCGCATTCGGCGTGATCTCGATCCATAACATGCCGATCCTCGATGCGATCCACAATCGCGGCAAGATCCGCTACGTCGGCGCGCGCGGCGAAGCCGGCGCGGTGAACATGGCCGACGGCCTCGCGCGTGTGTCCGGCGGCCTCGGCGTTGCGTTCACCAGCACGGGCACGGCGGCGGGCAACGCAGCGGGCGCGATGGTCGAAGCGCTAACCGCCGGCACCGCGCTGCTGCACGTCACCGGTCAGATCGAAACCGAATACCTCGATCAGGACCTCGCGTATATCCACGAAGCACCGGATCAATTGTCGATGCTGTCGTCGATTTCGAAAGCCGCATTCCGCGTGCGTTCGGTCGAGACCGCGCTGCCGACCATCCGCGAAGCCGTGCGCGTGGCGCTGACAGCGCCGAGCGGCCCCGTGAGCGTCGAGATTCCGATCGACATTCAGGCCGCCGAAATCGAATGGCCCGCCGATCTCGCCGCGCCGCACATCACGACGCTCACGCATTGCAAGCAGCGTGTCGCGCAACTCGCCGATTCGCTGGCAACGGCCAAGCGCCCGCTGCTGTGGCTGGGCGGCGGCACGCGCCACGCCACAAAGGCGGTTGAGCGGCTGGTGGCGCTGGGTTTCGGCGTCGTGACCAGCGTGCAGGGTCGCGGCGTGTTGCCGGAAGATCATCCCGCGACGCTCGGCGCGTTCAACGTGCACACGGCGGTCGAGAGCTTCTACAAGACGTGCGACGCGCTGGTGGTGGTCGGTTCGCGTCTGCGTGGCAATGAAACGCTGAAGTACAAGCTCGCGTTGCCGCAACCGCTATATCGCGTCGACGCCGACGCGCTCGCCGACAACCGAGGCTATCGCAACGAGATGTTCATTCACGGCGATGCATCTTCGGTGCTCGAAGAACTGGCGACGCTGCTCGAAGGCCGTATCAAAGTCGACCCGACGTTCGCACAGGATCTCGCTGCCGCACGCGAAAGCGCAGTCGCCGATGTGGGCAAGGGCCTTGGCCCGTACAAGCGTCTCGTCGATGCCTTGCAAGCCGCAGTGGGCCGCGACTACAACTGGGTGCGCGACGTCACGATTTCGAACAGCACGTGGGGCAACCGCATGCTGAAGATTTTCTCGCCGCGTGCGGGTGTTCATGCGCTCGGCGGCGGCATCGGCCAGGGCATGCAGATGGGCATCGGCGCGGCGCTTGCGGGCAGCGCGGCGAAGACCGTTTGCCTCGTCGGCGACGGCGGCTTGATGGTCAACGTCGGCGAACTCGCGACGGCCGTGCAGGAAAACGCCAACGTGATGATCGTGCTGATGAACGACCAGTGCTACGGCGTGATCCGCAACATTCAGGACGCGCAATACGGCGGCCGCCGCTGCTACGTCGATTTGCATCAGCCGGATTTCGCGCAGTTCTGCGAGAGCCTCAAGCTCACGCACTACCGCATCAAATCGCTCGATCAGGCCGACGCGATCATTCGCGAAGGCATGGCGAAGACCGGCCCGGTGCTGGTCGAAGTGGACATGCTGTCGGTCGGCTCGTTCGCCACCGCGTTTGCCGGCCCGCCGGTCAAGGAACAGGAGCCGGAACATGCGTGATGCGGGCTACGCGGGGCATCACGCACCCGTCGACGTCGCGATGATCGGCTTCGGCGCGATCGGCCAGGCAGTGTATCGCTCGGTCGCCGCCGATCCGACCGTGCGTGTGTCGCACGTGATCGTGCCGGAGCGCCACATGGCTTCGGTGCGTGAAGTAGTGGGCGACTCGGTGGATGTCGTGGCCTCCGTGTCCGCCTTGAGCAGCCAGCCGCATTTCGCGCTGGAATGCGCGGGACATAGCGCGCTGGTCGATCACGTAGTGCCATTGCTGAAAGCCGGCACGGACTGCGCGGTCGCCTCGATCGGCGCGCTGTCCGACATGTTGCTGCTGGACGCATTGTCCGCTGCCGCCGATGAAGGCGACGCCACGTTGACGCTGCTCTCCGGCGCGATTGGCGGCGTGGATGCGCTGGCCGCGGCCAAGCTCGGCGGTCTCGACGAAGTGCTGTACACCGGCCGCAAGCCGCCCACGGGCTGGCTCGGCACGCCGGCGGAAGAGCTCTGCGATCTGCATACGCTGAACGAAGAGAAGGTGATTTTCGAAGGCAGCGCGCGCGAAGCGGCGCGGCTGTATCCGAAGAACGCCAACGTGGCCGCGACGATCGCGCTGGCGGGCCTCGGTCTGGACCACACCACGGTTCGGCTGATCGCCGATCCGAACGTGACGCGCAATGTGCATCGCGTCGTGGCGCGCGGCGCTTTCGGCGAGATGTCGCTCGAAATGTGCGGCAAGCCGTTGCCGGATAACCCCAAGACGTCCGCGCTGACCGCGTATAGCGCGATGCGTGCGTTACGCAATCGCGCGGCGCGCTGCGTGATCTAGCGCACCCGTTAAGCCATTAGCTGAAGCAAACTGGAATGACCGACATGACTCACTTCGATACCAGCCTCGTGCCCACCGGCGATATTTTCATCGGCGGCGAATGGCGGCAAGGGCGTGGCAACCCGTACACAAGCCTGTATCCGGCGGATCAGTCGGTCAACATGGAAATCTCGACGGCCAATGCCGACGACGCCCGCGACGCCGTGGAAGCCGCGGATCTCGCATGGCGCCGCGCGGACTGGTCGGGTTTGAAGCCGCATCAACGCGCGCTGATTCTGTACCGCATCGCCGATCTGATCATGGCGCGTCACGAAGCGCTCGCGCAATTGCAGCGCCGCGACAACGGCAAGCCGATCGGCGAAACGCGCGTACTGGTGGCGAGCGCCGCGAACACGTTCCGTTATTTCGCAGCCTGCCTCGAAACGCTCGACGAAGAAGTCACGCCCTCGCGCGGCGATTATCTGACGATGAGCATCTACGAGCCGATCGGCGTGATCGCCGCGATTACGCCGTGGAATTCGCCGATTGCTTCCGACGCGCAGAAACTGGCACCGGCACTCGCGGGTGGCAACGCGGTCGTGTTGAAGCCGGCTGAAGTGGCGCCTTTGGTCTCGCTGGCATTGGCGCGCATCTGCGAAGAGGCTGGTGTGCCGAAGGGCGTTCTAAGCGTCGTGCCGGGCAAAGGCTCGGTGATCGGTGACGTGCTTGTACGTCATCCGCTGGTGAGGAAGGTGTCGTTCACGGGCGGCACCGAAGTGGGCCGCGGCATCGCGCGCATCGCGGCGGACAAGCTAATGCCGGTCTCACTCGAACTGGGCGGCAAATCTCCGACCATCGTGTTCGACGACGCCGATCTCGATCACGCAATCAACGGCGTGCTGTACGGCATCTTCAGTTCGTCGGGCGAAGCGTGCATTGCGGGTTCGCGTCTGTTCGTACAACGCTCGATTTACGACGCGTTCATGAAGCGTCTCGCGGAAGGCGCGCGCAAGCTGCGCGTGGGCGATCCGACGCGTGCTGAAACGCAAATGGGTCCGCTGATTACGGCGGCGCATCGCGAAACCGTCGAGCGTTATGTCGCGCTTGGCCTCGAAGAAGGCGGCCGCCTGTTGTGCGGCGGCGAGCGTCCGGTCGGCGATGGCCGCGAAGCCGGCACCTACTTTCAGCCGACGATTCTCGAAGGCCTCACGAACAACGCCCGCATCTGCCAGGAAGAAATCTTCGGCCCGGTGCTGGTGGCCATGCCGTTCGACGACGAAGCCTCGCTGCTGAAAGAAGCCAACGACAGCGTGTTCGGCCTCGCCGCCGGCATCTGGACGCGCGACTACAAGCGCGCGTACCGGATTGCCCGCGCGCTCGAAGCCGGCACCATCTGGATCAACACCTACAAGCTGTTCTCCATCTCGACGCCGTTCAGCGGCTGGAAAGAGAGCGGCATGGGACGCGAGAAAGGCCGGCTCGGCATCCGCGAATACATGCAACAGAAAAGCCTCTACTGGGGCTTGAACGACGCGCCGCTGGCGTGGGCGAATTAATACGCAAGAGGCACGTTATGACGATTCTCGGCATTGAACAGATTATTTACGGCGTGACGGATCTGGCCACCTGTCGCCGCTTTTTCGCGGACTGGGGCTTGAAGGAAGTCGCGCACGACGAAACCCAGGCACGTTTCGAGACGCTGAACGGCTGCACGATTCTCGCTGTGAATGCGAATGATCCCTCGTTGCCGCCCGCATTTGAAGAAGGCCCGACGCTGCGCGAAGTGACGTGGGGTGTGGCCACGAAAGCCGAACTCGATGAACTGCGCGGCCGCTTCGCCGGTCAGCCCGGCCATTTCGAAACCGACGACGCAGTCGGCTGCATCGACCCGAACGGCATGGCGATTCGCGTGGAAGTGACCCGCAAGCGCGCACTCGACATTCACGGTTCGCCGTCGAACGTGTGGGGCCAAACGCTGCGCGTCGATCAACCGTCGCCGATTTACGAGCGTGCGGAACCGGTCGAAGTGGGCCACGTAGTGTTCTTCACGAACAAACTCGCCGAACAGGAAAAGTTCTATCAGGAACTGCTCGGCTTTGAAATGTCGGACCGTTATCCCGGCCGTGGCGCGTTCATGCGCTGCGCACCGCACGGCGGTCATCACGACATTTTCCTGCTGGCCCTGCCCAACGGTAAGCGCGGCCTGAATCACGTCGCGTTCACCGTGCGCGATATCCACGAAGTGTTCGGCGGCGGCATGCATATCAGCCGCTGCGGTTGGGATACGCAACTCGGGCCGGGGCGTCATCCGGTTTCGTCGGCTTACTTCTGGTACTTCCAGAATCCGGCGGGCGGGCTGATCGAGTATTACGCCGACGAAGACCAACTCACGCCCGACTGGCAGCCGCGCGATTTCGAGCCGGGTCCGACGGTGTTCGCCGAATGGGCGATCGACGGCGGCATCGACGGCAATACGCGGCGCCAGAAAAACGCGAAGGCGCCGGAAGGCAAGTTCATGACGGAGCGAAAAAATGACTGACGCTGCTGCTGCAAAGGCGCAAGCCGCCCATGCCGGACTGGAAGCACCGCGCACGATCGTCGTGATCGGCGGCGGCCAGGCGGCTGGCTGGGTCGTGAAGACCTTGCGCAAGGAAGGCTTCGACGGCCGTCTTGTGATGATCGCCGACGAAGTGCATCTGCCCTACGAACGCCCGCCGCTCTCGAAAGCGGTGCTGGCGGGCGAAGCCGATATCGACACCGTGCGGCTCGTGAAGCCCGACGACTTCGAGGCGCTGAATGTCGAAGCATGGCAGCCGGATTGCGCAACGTCGATCGATCGCGAGCAGCGCATCGTGCGCACGCAGTCTGGCCGCGAAGTGCAATACGACCGACTGGTGATCGCCACCGGCGGCGCGGCGCGCAAGCTGCCGGAGTCGCTTGTGAAGACCTCGCACATTGCCTATCTGCGTACGCTCGACGAAGCCGTCGCTTTGGGTGAACGGCTGCGCGCCAGCAAGCGCGTGCTGGTGGTGGGCGGCGGCTGGATCGGTCTCGAAGTCGCGGCGACCGCGCGCAAGCTCGGCGTGGACGCAACCGTGGTGGAAGGCGCCCCGCGTTTGTGCGCGCGTTCGTTGCCGCCGATGGTGTCCGGCTTCCTGCTCGACCTGCATCGCGCGAATGGCGTGGACGTGCGTTTGAACGCTTCGCTCGTATCGCTCGCGGATCATCCGAACGACGCCAATCGCATTCGCGCCACGTTCGCGGACGGCTCGACGCTCGACGCAGATTTCGCGGTGGCCGGCATCGGTCTCACGCCGCACACGGCGTTGGCGCAAGCCGCGGGCGTCAAGGTGGACGACGGCATCGTGGTCGATCATTTCGGCGCCACCGACGACCCGCGCATTTTCGCGTGCGGCGACGTCGCCAATCATCCGAGCGCGTGGCTCAAGCGCCGCGTGCGGCTCGAGTCGTGGGCCAATGCGCAGAATCAGGCGATTGCCGCCGCGAAGGCATTGCTCGGCACCTTCGAACCGTATGCGGATATTCCGTGGTTCTGGTCCGATCAGTACGACGTGAATCTGCAGATTCTCGGTGATATTCCCGGCGATGCACAACTGGCCGTGCGCGGCGATTTGCCGGGCAAACGCGCCACGCTGTTCCATCTGGAAGACAGCGCGATTCGCGGCGTGATCGCCATCAATACGCCGCGCGAACTGAAACTGTCGCGCAAATGGATGAACCAAGGCCGGACCATCGACCTTGCCACCCTGACCGACGCCTCAACGGCACTTGCCTAACCACATCTACGGACGGCACAACGGCATGAGAACCATCGACAACACCATGGGGGACCGCAGCAGCGCCGGTGTCTCAGGCCCTGTAACGCGGGGCTCGATCATCGCGCGTCTGGAGCGCTTGCCCAAGAACGCGATGCAGGTGCGCGCGCGTATCCTGATCGGTCTCGCGACGTTCTTCGACGGCTTCGACGTGATCGCGATCGCGGCGACGTTGCCGATCCTGATCGCAAAGTGGCATCTGACGCCGTGGGAAATCGGCTTTCTGATCGGCTCGGGATCGGTCGGCCAGTTGATCGGCGCGTTCGTTTTCCCGTGGTACGCGGAACGCAAGGGCCGGGTGAAGGCGATTGCGCTGAGCTCGGGGATCATCGGCATCACTAGCATTGCGTGCGGTTTTGCGCCCACGTTTGCGGCGTTCGTCGTGTTGCGCGTGATTCAGGGGCTTGGGCTTGGTGGCGAATTGCCGGTGGCCGCGACCTACATCAACGAGATCAGCCGTGCGCATGGCCGTGGCCGTTTCGTGCTGCTGTATGAAATCGTTTTCCCGGTCGGCCTGCTTGCGTCGAATGCGTTGGGCGCGTGGATCGTGCCGCGTTTCGGCTGGCAAGCCATGTACTTTATCGGCGGTATGCCGTTGATTCTGTTCTTCGTGCTGCGCAAACTCGTGCCGGAATCGCCGCGCTGGCTTGCTGAACGTGAACAGATGGCTGACGCGGATGCGGCGGTGCATGTGTTCGAGCGTGCGGTCAAAGGTCCGCTTCCGCCGGTCACGCACTCGGCTGAATTCGAAGCGATGGCCAATCGTCATCCGAAGCGCCGAATGGGCGATCTGTTCGGCCCCGCGTATCTGAAGCGCACGCTGGCCGTGGCGATGTTGTGGATCACGTGCGGCTTCATTCAATACGGTCTCTCGACGTGGCTGCCGACCATCTATCGCACGATTTATCACGCGCCGCTGCAACTCGCGTTGAATCTGGCGGTGGCCGCTTCGGTGCTCGGCGTGGTGGGTTCGCTGACTTGCGCGTTGCTGGTGGATAAGGTGGGGCGTAAGCCGATTATCAATCTGTCGTTCGTGGCGTGTGCGATCTCGCTGCTGCTGGCGGGCGTGTTTCACGATTCGTCGGTGTATGTCGTGGCGACGTGCTGCGCGTTCTCGTTGGGCTTTCTGGCGTGCGGGTTCATCACGGCTTATGTGTACACGCCGGAACTGTATCCGACGAGTATCCGCGCGATGGGCTGCGGCGTCGGCGGCGCGTGGCTGAAGGTGGCGGCGATCTTCGCGCCGGCTATCGTGTCGAAGACGATGATCGGCGGGAATTTGCAGGTTGCGTTTTATATTCTCGCGGCTGTACCGTTTCTTGCGGCGGTGGCGGTGCACTTTCTTGGGATTGAGACCAAGGGGAAGGTGCTGGAGCAACTGGAAGCCTGAGAATTTCGCGCGGTTCGAGTTTGGTGGGCGGTTGATGTTGTAGTACCGCAATTAGCTGGGGGACGAGGGGCGCACTGGGTGGTGTGCCCCTTCGTTTTTTTGGGGGCGTGGTTTACCGCGTTGCCTGTTGCGTTTCCCGCCGCCGCTTGATCCCGTCAATAACCCAGATACTCATCAACCCCGCGCTCACACAAGCGATGATGTCCGGCTTATAAATCGCCAGCGCCATCCACACGAGGTTCGCATATCCGCGGAAAAACGCCGGTATCGCGTTGCGCATATCGTTCCAGCGCGTCGTCGCCAGCACGCCGCCGGCTGCCGACATCACCGTAAATAGCGCCCACGCCAACTGCGTCGCGCGCACTTCGCGCTGCAGCAGCAACACGATTAACGCTGCGAATCCGGCAAACCACACAGGCACGCAAGCCCAAAAAAACCGCGGCCGACGCGCGGTCCATCCGCGCCATTCCGCCTGCGAAAACGAAAAGAAGAATGCGAACAGCACACCGTGCGCATAAGGCATCAGCCACGCATGCGAATCCGTGGCGATCCAGTGGCCCGCAAAACCCAACGCCGTCGCGCTGAATGCGGCGAGTATCGCGAGTTCCTTGACGGGCGGCCAGCCGTGAATCAACGCGGCCCAGATCGTACAGACGCCCAGTGTAGCCATCGCGATCGATGTCGAACGGCCGGTGCCGTCATCGCACAGTGCAAAGGCGGTCGCGCCAAGCCACACCGGAATCCAGCCATAACGCAGCCAGCCGATCGAGCGCAACGCCTGCAGCCGCTGTTGCTGCGGCTCGGACAGCAGCACGGCCGTGGCGGCGACCGCCGTCAAGGCGAGCATCAGCGTCGACAGAAAAATGCCCAACTGAGCCGGCGACCACTGATCGAACCACCTGTTGCTGTTGGGGTTCAGCGAAGCGTCGGCGAACAGCAAACCGCACCACGCGGTCAATGCGAGCGCCGGACCAAACAGACGGCCCGCGCCGACGCGGAATTTGAGGCAACGTCCCCAGAAATCAACTTTCTCGGCGTCGAGCCGCAGTCGTACGACATTCGGATGGTAGCGGCCAAGAGCAGTCAACAACTGCTCCATCTCGGCGCGCACGCCGGCACGAAGCAATGCGCGCGCGCCGGCCGTCATTGGCGGCAGCGGACCTTCGAGCAATGCCATCGCGTTCGTGAAGCGCAGGCGCAGCGCGTCGTAGTCTTCATCGGCGAATACGCGGTTCAAGGCGAGCGTGGCGATGGCCGCGTTGCGACGCCGCAGATGCGTGGAATTTTCCCGCCAGCCGAGGACCGCGCTCAGGTTCATGCGCAGCGTAGCGGGCGTGTCCTCGTTCAGACAATGACACAGTGCCTGCCATTCGAGTTCGTCGCGCGTCGCAAGGTTGACGACGGCGGCGAATAGATCCTGCAGCGAGCGGCGCGACTCGAGGTCGTCCGCTTGCGCGATGAAGTTGTGCCAGAGTTGGACGGCGGTTTCAAAGGCATCGGGTTCTCGAGTGGCGGCCTGGCCTTGCGCAGTGTCGATCGTGGCACGGGAAGTCGCGGGCGCAAGTTCACACGCCTGCGCGGTTTCGACTAACACCGCGGGTTCAGCGTCAGACACGTTCGCTGCCGACGCAGCGTCTATGTCCTTCGCGGCCGCACCGTTCGCCATCTGCAACGCCGACTCATACGCATAGCGCAGACGCTGAAACGCCTCGGCATCTTCATCCGGACGTTGTTGTTTCAACAGCCGTGCATAAGCGCGACGCACTGCACGCTCGTCGGCATCCGATTCGATGCCGAGCACGTCCCACGGCCAATGATTGCTGGAGATCGTATTCATGGCCGCTCAGTAAGTCACATGCACGTCGAAACGGTCCAGCAGTGCGCCGAGTTCGCCGCGCGCCTGCGCGATTTCGTCGGCGTCCTGGCGCTCGATCAGTGTCTGGAAGCGAGCGATATGCGCCGCCAGATATTGCCGATGATCGCCGAGCGTTTCTTCATAGACACGATCGGCGCGCGTCAACAGCGTGCGGTTCTCGAGTTGATCGCGTGGGTGAATCTTCAGCGCGCTCAGTGCCGCGAGACGCTCGCGGATTTCCTCCGGCGTCATCACGCCGGGATTCTCTTCGATCACCATCGCGCGCTTGATGCCGCCTGGGAACGCCGTGGCTTCCACTTCCAGCACGCCGTTGATGTCGTAAGTGAAGCGCACATCCGCGCCCGCTTCGCCCGCTGCCTTGAGCGGCACTTCCAGCGTGAATTCTCCGAGCGCAACGTTATCCGTGGTCAAACGCGCTTCGCCCTGAAACACCTTGATGCTCAACATCTGCTGACGGTCGCGCACCGTGAAAATGCGCTGCATGCGGCTCACCGGAACGATCGTATTGCGCTCGATGATCGGCAAGAAGTGACCCGGCACGAACTGCGCCGGCCCCACCTGCATGGCCGTGTCGATGCCGAGGCTATAGGGCGCGACATCGGTCAACACTATTTCGTCGAGTCCGGCATCGCGTCCGACGAGGCCGGCCTGCACCGCCGCGCCGAGTGCGACCACTTCGTCCGGATTCAGATGTCCGGCGGGCAGGCGGCCGAACATCTTCGAGACCAGCTTGCGGACCATCGGCATGCGTGACGCACCGCCCACCAGGATGATCTCGTCGAGCGCGGCGACGGCGATCTTCGAATCACGCAATGCGCGTTCCACCGGTTTGCGTAGCCGTTGCAGCAAATGCTCGCAGGTGCGCTCCGCGGCGGCTGCATCGAGTTCGAGCACGTGCTGGTTGTCGTCGATCGTGAGTTCGAGCGTGACGCTGTCGACGCCGTTCTGCGTGAGTTGACGTTTCGCGCGTTCGGCCTGCTGATGCAGCCGTTGCGCGGCAACCGGCGTAAGCGATTGAAGCTTCAGCCCGTTACGCTGGCAGAACAATTCGACCAATGCGTCGGTGAAGTCTTCACCGCCCAGAAAATTGTCCCCAGTGCTGGCGCGCACTTCCATCACGCCTTCGAAGAAGTCGAGTACGGAGACGTCGAAAGTGCCGCCGCCCAGATCGAAGATCAGGAACTTGCGCTCGCTGTCGCGTTGATGCACGCCATACGCCAGCGAGGCCGCGGTCGGTTCATTGACGAGGCGCAGTACATTGAGGCCGGCGAGTTCGCCGGCGATGCGCGTGGCTTTGCGTTGCGCGTCGCTGAAATAGGCGGGTACGGCGATCACGGCGTCGCTGACGGTTGCGCCGAGAAAGGCTTCGGCATCGGCCTTCAACGACTTGAGCACCAGCGAGGACAATTCTTCGGGACGCAGCGTTTGCGTGCCGAGCGACACGGCGCGGCTCGTGCCCATGTAGCGTTTGAAGTTGGCGGCGGTGCGCTCGGGATGCGTATGCAAGCGGTCGTGAGCGGGTCGGCCGACGAGAATCGAGCCATCGCCGTCGATGGAAACGCACGAGGGCGTGAGCGTTTCGCCTAACGCGTTCGGGATGAGCACGGCGCGGTCGTTGCGCCAGATTGCCGCGAGACTATGCGTGGTTCCAAGATCGATGCCGATGATCGAAGGCATGTACAGTTTCCGATTCGTTTGCGCCCCTCCATGAGGAGATCGCCCAAGGTTTCGCCGATGAACCGCGTGGAGCCGGGTGTGGCTCCGTCCAATGGCGATAACGGCAGACCGCACGCAAACTTGAGCGGTGCGCGTCTGGAAGGTGGCGAGAATCGGACTGGACGATGCGCGACGCGTGGTGGCCGCGCGATCGGTCGAACGTCAATAGGCGACGCGCGGCGTGGGCACGCGGCACGGCGAGACGAACTGGCAGCGTGCTACGCGAGCTTGCCGTGCGCCATCACAACGCTTTGCGATACACCACGAAGCCTGAGCGGTCCGCAACCTTGTCGTAGAGCTTCATCGCCGTCTGATTCGTTTCGTGCGTCTGCCAGTAAACGCGCTGCGAACCATCGGCTTTGGCGCGCTCATATACCCCTTGGATCAATGCGCGGCCGACGCCTTTGCCGCGCTCGCTGTCGAGCGTGTACAGGTCTTGCAGGTAGCAGATTGGTCCTTTCATCGTCGTGTGACGGTGATACAGGAAATGCACGAGGCCGAGCAACTGGCCGTTGCGTTCGGCGACCATCGCATGCATCGGCTCGTAGCCGTCGAAGAAACGTTCCCACGTGATTTGCGTGATCTCGCGCGGCAACGCGGTTTCGCCCGAGCGGCCGTAGAACGCGTTGTAGGCGTCCCAGAGTGGCAGCCATGCGTCGAAGTCGCCGGGGACGACGGGACGGATCTGAATCGAATCGGACATGTGCGGTTCCTTAGTGAGTGAAGACTGCCAATCCGTCAGCATAAGAAATTCGACGCGCCATTGTTAGCTCCACGACACGGCCGAAATTTGGAGCCACGAATGGACGATGTGGAGTGCGGTGCCGCAGGAGCTCGCTATGCCGATGGATAGCAAACCGCACTCAGTACGAACGCTGCTTGATACCCCAGCGCCCGTCCTGCCACGTCACGATCCAGACGTTGCGATGCTGGGTGATGATCGAACCGTCCGCGCGATTGCGCGAATACACCACACGTAGGTGCACTTTGCGCGGGCTCACCAGCACCACATCCTGTTCCTGATACGCAGTGTGATGCCACCCCGTAGCGCGCGTCAGATCGTCGAAGAAGCCGGCGGGCAATTGCCCCGGCCGTTCCCAGATCACCAGTTCTTCGCCCGAGAGAATGACGTGCGGAAAGTGCAAATGCGCGTCCATGCCGCCGAGATCGCGCGCGTTGAAGCAGGCGGTAAAGCCGTCGATGCAGGCGAGCGCGGCGAGCGTCATCGCGGTTTCGTCGATGCCGTCCTGCGGCGGGATGAACAATGCGTTGGCGTCAGTCATCGTTACGTATAGGAACGGACGACCGTTCAGACCGTCTCGGCTCTGAGCCAGCGCGCGAGGGTGGCGTTGTCGTCCGTCTCCAGCGCCTCAGCGATTCGCCGTCCTACCGCCGCGCCGAATTTGTAGCCGTGTCCGGAGCAAGCCGACACCACCAGCGTGTTGCCGATGCGCTTCGAAAAGAAGCGGTTATCCGCGGTGAACGTGTAAGCGCACGTTTTTACTTCGGATACCGTATATTCGTCGATCCGGCCGAACGGCGGTGAAAACAGCCGCCGCAAACGGTCGCCTTCACCAGGCGCCGCAACACGATTCGCCTCGGGGTCCGGCGTGAGCGTTTTGTTGACGCCGGCGCCAAACTTCAGACCAATGCCGTCGAGCGGCGGCAGCACATAGCCGTCGCTCGCGCCGCCGATATCGACGATCGCGGGCGCCTTCGACCACGCGTCTTCCAGATCCACAGGCGGCTCCAGATAGGCGACGGTGTTGCGGTACGTCATCAGGTTCTCGGCAAGCGCGGGAAACAGCTGCGCCGTCCATGCGCCCGCGGTGACCACGAGCCGGTCGGCGCGTACGATCTCGTCGTTTTCGATTTGCACGGAAGCGGCGGTCGGATCGACCGCGTGCACCTTGGTGTGCATACGAATGTCGGCGCCGCGCATCTTGAGCCACGCCTTCATATCGCGTGCAATGCGTTCGCTGAAAAGTGCGCCGCCGTCGTGATCGAGGTAAGCGTAACGAAACGTCGCTGGATCGAGAAACGGGTAGCGGGCCGCTGCGTCGAGCGGCTCGAGCCGTTCGTACTCGAATCCCATCCGGTCGAGGCCGGTGCGGAACTGTTCGGCGCCATCGCCTGCGAATTGCGAAATGCCGAGCACGCCGCAATTCGCATAATGGGACACGCCGAGATCGTTCCATAGCAGGTCCCAGCTATCGAACGCCTCTTCGATGCTTCGCGCATAACCATCCGCATCGCCGTATGCGCGACGAATCATGCGATGCCGGTCGCCCGATGCGGCGAGTGGATTTGGAATCGAGCCCTGCTCGATCAGTGTGATGTCATGTCCCTGTTTCGAGAGCGACCACGCCGTGCTCAAACCGGCGATGCCCGCGCCTACGATTGTTACCCGCATGCCAACTCCCCCCGAGTCGATGTTCTGGGCCAGAGTCTATCAGCGGGAAAAAAATCAGTGCGCGTTACGTGAATTTTTGCGCGAGTCGGTCGAGGTGAACAGGCGATTCAACAGGCGGTGGTCTCCGCGCGCCGCCGTGTCAATGTTTGCGATTCAAAGTGTCGCGAAGCTGGTTGCGCACTTTTTTCGCGGCAAAGAGCGGCACGTAGTCGAATACACGCGCATCGTGCCGATAGCTGGCCAGGGTGTCTGCGTACATCTTTGAGACCGTTTCCGCGGGCGTGTCGGTTTCCTCGGCGATGCTTTTCACTAATTCGTCTACGTTAGGCTCGGGCTGCGACATAGATCTCTCCAAAGATGCAGGCAGGTTGGACAGCTAGTACACGGACAACAGGAGTTTCATTACAGGATGCGATGCGCACCGATGCCAATTGAATCGGTCTATCGCCTGATTTTTTTTCACAGAGATTTTTGTCTTGCGATGCGGCAAAAGCCCGCGCAGCGCGGCCGAGCAAAAAATCAATGCGTGTGCCTGTGGTGGATGTCCGGGAAATGCGCATGCGCGTGCGTCATGGGTGCATGGCGGTGCACATGGGTGTGCGGCTCGTCGCCGTCCCACGCGAAGTCATGCTCGTGCTGGTGATGCGCGTCGTGCCGGTGACGATGCGAGTGCTCTAGCGGATCGTGCGTGTGCGGATGTTCATGACGTTCGCGAATGTGCAGCCACACGCCCAGCGCCATCAGCGCGGCGGCGACCCAGAAGAGCGGCGGCGGCAGTTGCGGCCATAGCAGCCATGACAGGGTCACGCCGAATAGCGGCGCAACCGAGAAATAAGCGCCGGTTCGCGCGGTGCCGAGATTGCGCAGCGCGACCACGAACAACACCAGACTCACGCCGTAGCCGGCAAAGCCGGTGAGCATGGCGAGCGCGACGGTCGAGAGCTTCGGCCAGGCGGCGCCGAGGGTGAGCGCGAGCGCCACGTTGACCGAACCGGCCACAAGCCCTTTTACGCAGGCGATGAATATCGCGTCGTGCGCCGACACCTTGCGCGTGAGATTGTTGTCCACCGCCCAGCACGCGCAGGCGCCGGCTAGCAGCAGCGTGCCCGGCGGCAGTCCCGCTGCGCCCGGTTGCCAGGCCAGCGCCACGCCGCCCGCGACGATCGCGGCCATGCCGAGAAACACCCGCACGTCGACGTTCTCGCGAAACACGATCCACGCGATCAATGCGGTGAATACGCCTTCCAGATTCAGCAGCAGCGAACCGGTGGCGGCCGGCGTCGTTTGCAGACCCAGCATCAATAGAGCGGGCCCTGCGACGCCGCCGGCCGCGATCGCGCTGGCCAGCCAGGGGATTTCGCGTGACGGGAAACGACTGTGGCCGGCCGGCTGGCCGCCGTCGCCTTTGAGCCGGCGCGCCAGTATCACCGTGGCAAGGCCGCAACCGCTGCCGAGGTAGAACAGTCCGGCAAGCAGGAACGGCGAGAGCGAGCCGAGCAGCGCTTTGGCGAGCGGTGTCGTCGCGCCGAACAGGGCGGCGGCAAGCAAGGCGGTGAACGGGGCGTTGAAGCGGATCGACATGTGGAAATTCGTATGGGAGGAGGCGCTGCAGACACGATAACGCCAACCGGATCACGCCGCTTGTAAGCCGGTCGTAAAGCGCTGCTGAGCAGCAGGTCGGCCAGTGGAGCGACGAAAGCGTCCAGTTTAGGCGAATATGGTCGCCTAAACTGGACGGCCAGAGCAGCGCAACGTTGCGCGTGCGCGAGGTGGTGGTCGAGCACGCCTTGCCGGTGGCTGCGTGTTCTGACGCGAATCAGCCGTGTCGATTCATAGGCGCCGGGCGCATCCAGACAGCCCTGTCGAACGTAATACGTTTATTGCCGCCACACGTTCGAGGCCGCCGCCATGCGCCGAGTTGTCCATGCCATTGCCACTGCTGCCGCAACTGCCGTTGCGTCGGTGCTGCTGTTATCGCTCGCGGCTTGCTCCAACGATCCGCCCAATCCCAACCCGCGTGCGAGCGAGCCGCTCTCCACCGTGCCCGTCGACTTGCCGCGCTATATGGGCCGCTGGTACATCATCGCGAACATTCCGTACTTCGCCGAGCGCGACATGGTGGCGAGCCGCGCCGAATGGACACTGCGCCAGGACGGCAAGATCGACGATTCGTACTACGCCCGCAAGAAGCGCTTCGACAGCGAGGAAAAGCACTACCAGTTTCTCGACACGCCCGTGCCCGGCAAAGACGGTGGCGAGTGGAGCGTGCAGTTGTTCTGGCCCATTCACGTGACGCAACTGACGCTGTACGTCGACTCAGACTATCGCTACACGATTCTTGGTTATCCGGGCAAAAACCTCGGCTGGATTTTTTCGCGCGAGCCGGACATGAGCGACGACACGTATCGGGCCTTGCTCGCACGGCTCGATGCGATGGGCTACGACACATCGCGTTTCAGGCGCGTGCCGCAGCGGCCGGATCAGCTGGGCAAGCCCGGTTTCGCTTCGCCGGGCGACAAAGACTAGTCGACGCGTCGCGCGCATCCGATGCAGCTGCCGCAGCGTATAACCCGCATCGCCATCGAACTAGGAAACCATGTCGCCGCTTGCCGTTGCCGTGATTGCCCTGATCGGACTCGTCGCGATTTTCAGCGCGGTCTGGGCGTGGCAATTGAAGAGCGAAAACGCCGGCATGGTCGATCCCGTCTGGGCATATTCGCTCGGCCTCGTCGCGGTGCTCTACGCGGTGCTCGGCACCGGCGACCCCGGCGCGCGCGCGTTGACCGCGCTCGGCGGTTTGATCTGGGGCGTGCGGCTTGGCACGCATCTGTGGAAACGCAATGCCGGCAAGCCCGAAGACGCGCGCTATCACCGCTTCCGCGAAGAATGGGGCGATAAGGCGGCGAGCAGGATGTTCTGGTTTTTCCAGTTGCAAGTCGTGATTTCGATGCTGCTCTCGATCGCGTTTCTGGTGCCGTCGTACCGCGGCACGGCGCCGGCTATTGAGTGGGGCGTGCTGGCCGTCGTGGTGTGGATCGTTTCCGTGGCTGGTGAAGCCGAGGCCGACCGCCAATTGCAAAGCTTCAAGGCCGATCCGGCCAATCGCGACGCGGTGTGCCGCGTCGGCTTGTGGCGTTACTCGCGGCATCCGAATTACTTCTTCGAATGCGTGCATTGGGTCGCTTATATCGCGTTGTCGATCGGCACGCCGTGGGCCTGGTTCACGCTGCTGCCGCCGGTGCTGATGGCGTTTCTGTTGCTGAAGCTCTCCGGCATTCCGTTGCTCGAAGAAAGCATGGCAAAGCGGCGCCCGGGTTACGCCGATTACATGCGCACTACCAGCGCGCTGATTCCGTGGCCGCCGCGGCGTTGAACAGGCGACCACGGCGCACGCGCGCATTCGAAAAGTCCAGAATAACGACAGGGAGTCAGCCTCATGAGCGCATCCACTACCGACCACACCTTACCGCCGTCGCCTGTCGAGCCCAGTGATGGCTGGCTCATTCAAGGCTGCGAACGCGGCTGGCTGCCGGACAGCGTGATTCGCTTCGGCATGCGTCAATTGATGCGTCAGCGTCTGCGCGACGAAGCAGCCAACAACGGCGAGTTGCGCGCGCAACGGCTCAACCGTCTGCTCGACGATCTGCGCGCGAGCCCCATCGCGATTGAAACGCAGGCCGCCAACACGCAGCATTACGAGGTGCCGGCGTCATTCTTCCACGCGCACCTCGGGCCGCATCTGAAGTACTCGTGCTGCCTGTATCCGACCGGTGGGGAGTCGCTCGCACAAGCCGAAGCGGCCATGCTCGAACGCTATGCCGAGCGCGCGGAACTCGCCGACGGTCAGCGGATTCTCGACCTCGGTTGCGGCTGGGGTTCGCTGTCGTTGTGGCTGGCGGCGCGTTATCCGAATGCGCGGATCGTCGCGCTATCGAACTCGCATGGGCAGCGCGCGTTTATCGAAGCGCGCGCGGCGCAGGCGGGTTTGCACAACCTCTCGGTTGTGACGGGCAACATCGTCGATTTCGAATTCGACGATGCGCAGCTTGGCTGCGGCTTCGACCGCGTAGTGTCGATCGAGATGTTCGAGCATATGAAGAACTACGGCCTGCTGCTCGCGAAAATCGCGCGCTGGATGCACGACGACGCGAAGCTGTTCGTGCATATCTTCGCGCATCGCACGCTGGCGTACCATTTTCAGGTGCAGGACGGCAGCGACTGGTTGTCGAAGTACTTCTTCACTGGCGGTACGATGCCGTCCGAGGCGCTGCTGCTCAATTTCCAGGACGATCTGCGCGTAGAGCGGCAGTGGTGGGTGAGCGGCACACATTACGAGCGCACGGCGAATCATTGGCTCGCCGCGCTCGATGCGGCGCGCGACCGGGTGATGCCGATGCTCACCGACACCTACGGCGCGCGCGATGCGGCAGTATGGCTGCAACGGTGGCGCATGTTCTACATGGCCGTGGCCGAGTTGTTCGGCTACGCGCATGGGAACGAATGGGGCGTTGGGCATTATCGGTTCGTCAAGCGCTAGAGGGCGGCCCGCTGCTTCCCTGATGCGCGAGCCGTGACGCGATGCGCCGGCCGCTTTTCACGGTGCTTTTACGCTTGTCTCGCTGTTGCGCGGCCGTCTCCCGGATGCCGCGCGACGATTTATCGCGTCGGCAGGAAACTGCGCAGTCACCCCCGCATCAAACCTTGGACGCATCCCGGGGTACGCCGCAGCAACTGCAATGACGTCGCGCTCGTCATTTGCCTATGGCTGTAATCGCCCCGCCCGGGATCGCCGCTGACTTGATGCGCATGCAACCAACGGCCGGCTCGACGGAGGCCTAATTCGCCCGCGCTGATCTCGCGGAGTGGCGCACTAGTCGGCGCACATTCAAGGTGCAACGGCCTCGCTCAACCCGCCTGCACGAAATAATCTGAAACATAGTTTTAAGCGCCCGGCGGAATAAAGCGTCACACTGGGGCGTTTGCCTATACTGCGGCGCATCGGGATGTGCTATTGCCTCGCCGGATTTTCAAACAGCTTTCGCAGCCATGCCGTTGCGGACGGAATAAACATGAACACGCACGCCGACCCTTTGACCGATTCGACCGGCACGCCCGTGCCGTCGCGCTACACCCGCACAGCCATGGTGCTGCACTGGCTCATCGCGCTGCTGATGATCGGCAACGTCGTGCTCGGCCTGAGCGCTGATTCGTTGCCGGACGACTGGGTGCGCCCGGTGGTCGACACCCACAAGTCGATCGGCATCACGGTGCTCGGTCTCGCGCTCATGCGCATCTTGTGGCGCGTGTCGCACAAGCCGCCGCCATTGCCGCGCGAGTTTCCGTCGTGGGAAAAGATTGCCGCGCACGTCGCACATTTTCTGCTCTATCTGCTGATGATTGCGCTGCCGTTGTCCGGCTGGCTGCACGATTCCGCCTGGAAAGACGCGGCCACGCATCCCATGCACCTGTTCAATCTGTTTCCGTGGCCGCGTATCAGCTATGTGATGAACCTCGATCCGGCGCTCAAGGAGACCTTGCACGACCGCTTCGGCGCCCTGCACACCTGGCTCGGCTACGCGCTCTATGCGCTGCTGGCAATGCATATAGGCGGCGCGTTGAAGCATCAGTGGATCGATCGCAAGTCGGTTCTGAAGCGCATGGTGCCGTGAGCGCCGCTTTCACCTATCAACCGCAACATCGACAAACCCGGCAGTCATTTTGAAGAAAACCCTGGAACAGGCTCTCGCTCTCGCTTCGCCGCGCATCGTGCCGCGCCGCACGACGCCGTTGAGCACGCTGATTCATCTGAGTGTGGTCGTACTGTGGCTGCTGCTGTTCGCGCGCGCCTTTTTTCTGCAGGGCGCGCTGGCATGGTCGACGGGTATCGCGTACGTGGTGTACGACACTTTGCTGCTGGCGTTCGTCACGTGGAAAACACTGCCGTTGATGCGGCGTGCGCCGGCGCTCGAGCCGGACTTCGAGCGGCGCAGCTTGCCGAGCATGGGCGTGATCGTCGCGTCGCATAACGAAGCGACGGTGCTGCCGGTAACGATCGCCGCACTGCTGCGGCAAACGCATGGGCCGGCGCAAATCGTGATTGCCGACGACGGTTCCACCGATGCAACGCGCGAACTTCTCACCGAACGCTTCGGCCTCACCGCGGCCGCCGACGGCGTGCTGAGCGCGCCGAGCACGCTGTATCCCAATCTGTTTTGGCTGCGTGTGCCGCACGGCGGCAAGGCCCGCGCGCTGAATGCGGCAATCACCGTGATGACCACCGAAACCGTCATGACGGTCGACGCCGACACCCTGCTCGACGACGACGCCACCTACGCCATGCGCGCCGCTTTCGCGAGCGAGCCGAAGTTGGTCGCCGCAGCGGGCATTCTGGTGCCGGTGTGCGGCAAGTCGGTGTCGGGGCGCGTGTTCCAGTGGTTCCAGACTTACGAGTACATGCGCAACTTCATCGCCCGTTTCGCATGGATGCGTGCGGACAGCCTGCTGCTGATTTCCGGCGCCTTCGCTTCGTTCAAGCGCGACGCGCTGGTCGACGTGGGCGGCTTCGATCCGCAGTGTCTGGTCGAAGACTACGAGCTGATTCACCGGCTGCGCCGCTATTCGGTTGACCACGACCTCGGCTGGGACGTGCGCGTGGTCGGCGAAGCGCATGCCCGCACCGATGCGCCGGACAATCTCGCCAGCTTTCTGCGTCAACGCCGCCGCTGGTTCGCGGGCTTTCTGCAGACGCAGTACTGGAACCGCGACATGACCGGCAATCCGCGCTACGGCACGCTCGGCATGCTCATGCTGCCGGTCAAGGCGATCGACACCATGCAGCCGATCTACGGTCTCACCGCGTTCGCGCTGCTGCTCGCCTTTGTGTTCGGCGGACATGGCGCGATCGTCGTGTCGATCTTCAGCGTGATCGGGATCAAAACGGCGATCGACCTCGCGTTCTATTTGTGGAGCATTCATCTGTACCGGCGCTGGACCGGCGAGCGCACGGGCTCCGGTTTGTGGATGGCGATGCTCGCGGCGGTCGCCGAGCCGTTCACGTTTCAGCTGGTGCGGCACGTGGGCGCCGCGCTCGGCTGGCTGCATTTCCTGCGCGGCGGCCGGTCATGGGGCGTGCAGCGCCGCTCGGGACTGGTGGCGCACGACGAGAGCTGACGCGGCGGCCCATCGCCTCAAGCAGGCATGCGCCGCACAGGCGCCGCAGCAGGTGGTTGCACGGTCCCCGAACCCATACAGCGTTGGGTTCTAGTAGACTGACGACGATGCCGCCCGCAATTTGCAGGGCGCAACCTTCTATCCGCCCGTGCACGGAGACCCACCTATGCATGCTGTGCCCCCGCTAGAACAAGACACCGTCGATGTAACCGTCGATGCGTCGCCTGCCCAGGCCGCATCGCAGAAACCGGCTCACGCGCCGGGCCAGGCCGCCAACGACGCACCGGTGCGCGATCTGCGCCGCGTCGGTATTCACCCTGATCACTGGTATCCGCTGGCGTGGTCGCACGAGGTGAAGCGGGGCAAGACGCATGGTGTGACGTTCGCGGGCGATCCGATCGTGCTGGCGCGCACGGAGTCCGGCAAGGTGTTCGCGCTGGAGGACCGCTGCGCGCATCGTCAGGTGCCGCTGCATCAGGGCGTGGTGGATGGAGAATCGATCCGCTGCGGCTATCACGGCTGGACTTACGACTGCTCGGGCAAGTGCATCGACGTACCGTACCTGGGCCGCGAGCGTCTGCCGAACGGCGTGCGCTCTTATCCGTGCCGCGAGATCGAAGGCCTGATTTTCGTTTTCCCCGGCGACGCCGCGCTGGCCGAACAACGGCCGCTGCCCGATCTCGCGTCGGTCTCGGACCCGAAGTACAAGACGCGCCGCTTCGGCCGCGCGGTGAATTGTCATTACTCGTTCATGCACGAGAACCTGATGGACATGAACCATCAGTTTCTGCATCGCAAGCAGATGGGGCAGATGCGGGCGCGTTCGCTCGGCCGGCGGCGCGGCGAGGGCTGGGTCGAAGTCGATTACACGTTCGCGCGCATGGCCGGCCAGCAACCGATCGGCGAAGCGATCGTATTCGGCCAGAGCCGTAAAACCGGCGGCGACAACGATAAAGACGTGATGACGATCCGCACCGAGTATCCGTATCAGACGCTGCAGATCCGCACGTCCGAGCAGACGCTGGTGATGAATCTGTGGATCATCTACGTGCCGCTCGATCGCGAGCAGCGCACCAACCGCACATTCGGGCTGCTGTCGATTCGCAAGCCGGGCATTCCCGGCGTGTTGAATCTCGCATGGCCGCTGCTGGTGTGGTTCACCGAGCGCATTTTCAAGGAAGACCGCGAGATCGTGGAAGCCGAACAGCGCGCCCACGATTCGCAAGGCGCGGACTGGAACCACGAGGTGTTCCCGGTCATCAACGATCTGCGCGCGTTGCTGCGCGAAAACGGCGCGCCGGACCAGGTAGTGGGCGCCGGCACGGGCGACACAGCGGTAATCCGCTTCTGGGACTCGCGCCACGGCAGCCCGTTGGCGAAGAGCTGATCTTTC
This sequence comes from Paraburkholderia dipogonis, assembly GCF_042680985.1. NCBI lineage: Bacteria > Pseudomonadati > Pseudomonadota > Betaproteobacteria > Burkholderiales > Burkholderiaceae > Paraburkholderia > Paraburkholderia dipogonis. The sequence goes on from NZ_JBHUFR010000007.1 coordinate 73,498, forward strand.
CCTTTCGAGGGGAATTAATCCATCTCCGGACGGTAGGGAATCCAGGAGGATCGAGCAGCGATAATGGCAGCTAATGCACGGCGGTTTGCGCTATTCGACATGCGCCGGCCGCAGACCCGTGTACCATTTCGCTTTTTCCGATCTTCAAGAATAGCCCGTGACTACGCAACACATTCCTACTGCTCCCCGTAAATCCCTCACGCTGCTGCAATTGCTGGGCCTCATCGGCGCCGCCGGCCTGATCGCCGCGATCGTGCTGAACCAGTTCGTCTGATCTCCGCGCGAAGCCTCTGCGCGACGCTTCCGATCCATGCCGGCACGCCTCCGGGCAGACGCCTTGCGGGGCGCGTTGCCGGCTTTATCGAAATTCCGATTTGCCATGTACAAGAAGGGCGTAGCCGTAGAAATCCAGTTTTCCTCTGAGCGGCTCAACGACGGCGCGGGCGATCCCTACTGGATCGATCTGACGCAGGCCGAAGCGCAGCGGCTTCTGGAGAGCCTGCAGGCGCGTCTCGCGGAGACCGGCGTGGGCACCGCCGCGCCTTGGGTGGTGAGCCTTGACGAAACGCCTGCGTCGCACGCGGCCGATGCGCCGCGGGCGGCTGAGCCCGCGGCTTCGGCGGACGACTTCAAGCAGTGGGTCTGCGTGATCTGCGGCTGGGTCTACGACGAAACCGCAGGTTTGCCGGAAGAGGGCATCGCGCCGGGCACGCGCTGGGCGGACGTGCCGGCCGACTGGCGCTGTCCGCTTTGCGACGTGGGCAAGGAAGATTTCGCGCTGGTCGAGTTCTAAGCCCGGCCAACACACGACGTACGCCTGAAGCTCAACCCGCGCCTTCCGGAAAATCCGCGCCTACCGTGGTGGCTTCCCATGCGTCGAAATCGCTGCGCATGAAGTCCAGCTTCTTACGCGCCAGTTCCAGCGCCATCTTGCCGAGCAGCAAGCGCAGCGGCGGTGTGTCTGACAGCGCGGCGTCGATAATGGCCTGCGCGGCGCGTACCGGGTCGCCTGCCTGCTTGCCGCTGCGCGCCTCGGTCTGCTTGCGGCGCTCACCGGCCGTGGCCGCGTAGTCGTCGATTACCGTAGCCGATTGTTTGATCGACGGACCGGCCCAGTTCGTGCGGAACGGCCCTGGTTCGACGATCAGCACGTCGATGCCAAGCGGTTTCACCTCCGTCGCCAGCGATTCGGATAGACCTTCCACGGCGTATTTGGTGGCGTGGTAATAGCCGGTCGCCGCGAAACTCGCGATGCCGCCGATCGACGACACGTTGACGATCAAACCGCTATGCTGCTCGCGCATGATCGGCAAGACCGCCTTAGTGATATCGATCAGACCGAACACGTTGGTTTCGAACATGGCGCGGACTTCGTCGTCCTCGCCTTCCTCGATCGCCGCCAGATAGCCATAACCCGCGTTGTTGACGAGCGCGTCGATGCGGCCGAAACGTTGCTTTGCTTGCGTCACCACGTCGTCGATCTGCTTGGGGTTCGTCACGTCGAGCGGCAGAACCAGTGCGCGATCGCCGTGCGCTTCGGCGATATCTTTCACTTTCGATGGATCGCGTGCGGTGACCACCGCGCGCCAGCCGCGCTCGAGCACCAGCTTTGCCAATTCGCGGCCAAAGCCGGTGGAACATCCTGTGATCAGCCAGACGGGATTGTCTCGATTCATCATTTGGGAAACTCCTGTTGATGGTCTACGACATGTGAAAACTCATGCGGCGCGAAGGCGCTGTGCGCGGTTCGCGTACGCAATCGGTGTGCTGCTGTGCTTAGCTTGAAGCGTGCCCGGACTTTTCGGTGGTGGATGTCGGCAATGGCTGGCGCGCGTTGATTCGCGAACAAACGCCGTCACTGCTGCTTGCGTCCGGTGTGGGATTTCAATTGTAGCCGCAGCGCGGCGGCTTCGCTTTGCAGCGCTCCAACGAACTCGCCAGCCAGCGGGTGACCCGGACGATGCTCCGGTTGAATCACACTCACGCGAAACGGCAGCGACACGGCGAGCGGCCGGATATGCAGATGGCGTCCCACGAAATCGAGGGCGGTCAGCGGATTGACGATCGCGAGGCCAAGCCCTTGCCGAACGAAGCTGCACACGGACACCGCGGTAGGTGTCTCGACGATCTGGCGGCGCGCGATTCCCGCTTGCGCGAAGGTCTCGTCGATCTGAATCCGGTATGGATCGTTCGACGACAAGCTGATGAACGGTTGATTAGCGAAATCCTTCAGTGCGATCACACGCTTGCCGAGCAATGGATGGCCGTCGGGCAGCACGCACACTTCATCCACTTCGAGCAACGGCGTCAGACGCGTACCCGCCGGCGGCGCGCCATGTTCGGTGAGGCCGAGATCGTAGCGCTGCGCGGTCAGCCATTCCTCAAGAAACGGCGACTCCTGCGTCGCGATCGACAGACTCGCGCCCGGTTGCGCGTCGTGAAAGCGCTTCGCCGCGCCCGGCAAGATCGAATGTGAAAACGCGGGCAATGCGATGACGGAAAGTTGCCCGCCCTGAAATTCTCGCAAGCTCGCGGCGGTGGACGCCACGCGTTCGAGCCCGACGTACGCGCGCTTGATCTCGTCGAACAGGGTGAGCGCGGACAGCGTGGGACGCAGCCGGCCATTCGTGCGTTCGAACAGGGCAAAGCCGATGCTCTGCTCCATGCGCGCCAGTTCGCGGCTGACCGTGGGCTGCGAGGTGAACAGCAACTCGGCCGCTTTGGTGACGCTGCCCGCGGTCATCAATGCGCGGAAGACTTCGATATGCCGATGCGTGAGCGCCATGATTGCGTATATCAGAAGTGAATGGGCCTGCCAAGAATTGGTATTTTACTGAATGACGCGTTTTCAGCATCATGTCGCTCACACCAACGCTTCGAGACGAAGAGAGACGGAACCATGACGCCATTCGATCCGCAACAACTCGTCGAACTGGCCCACGAGCACGGCACGCCGCTGTGGGTCTACGACGCAGACACAATCCGCCGGCGCATTGCCGAATTGCGCAGCTTCGACGTGATCCGCTATGCGCAGAAGGCCTGTTCGAATCTGCATATCCTCAAACTGATGCGCGACGAAGGGGCGATGGTCGACGCGGTCTCTCTGGGCGAAATCAAACGCAGTCTCGCGGCGGGCTTCACGCCGGACGGCGATCCAGAAGGCGTCGTGTTCACCGCCGATCTGATCGATCACGCGACCCTCGCCACCGTGATCGAGCATCGCATCACGGTCAACGCGGGCTCGCTCGATATGCTCGAACGGATAGCACGACATGCGCCCGAAGGTCATCGCGTGTGGCTGCGGATCAATCCGGGTTTCGGTCATGGGCATAGCAACAAGACCAACACGGGCGGCGAGCATAGCAAGCACGGCATCTGGCTCGACGATCTGCCGCGGGCGGTCGAGCTGGTCCGGCGTCATCGCCTCAAGCTGGTCGGGTTGCACATGCATATCGGTTCGGGCGTCGACTATGGACATCTGTCGCGTGTCTGCGAGGCGATGGTCGAAACCGTGAAGGGCCTGGGCCACGATATCGAAGCGATTTCTGCTGGCGGTGGCTTGTCGGTGCCGTACCGCGAAGGCGAGCTTGAGATCGATGTCGCGCATTATTTCCGGCTCTGGGACGCGGCGCGCCAGCAGATCGAAACGCATGTCGGGCATCGCGTGAGGCTGGAAGTCGAACCGGGGCGCTTTCTGGTTGCGCAATCGGGCGTGCTCGTCGCGGAAGTTCACGCGTTGAATCGACGCCCCGCGCAGCAGTTTGCTTTGCTCGATGCCGGATTCAACGACCTCGTGCGGCCGTCGTTTTACGGCAGTCATCATGAGATGACGGTGTTGAAGCGCGACGGCGTGTTAAGCGAGGCGCCGGTCGATTCGTTCGCGGTGGCCGGGCCGCTTTGCGAAGCCGGCGATGTCTTCACGCAAGCCGAAGGCGGCGTCATCACGAACCGCTCAATACATACGCCTGAAGTGGGCGACTTCATCGTGCTTCACGATGCAGGCGCGTATGGCGCGTCGATGTCCTCGAACTACAACAGCCGCCCGCTTGCGCCCGAGGTGTTGCTCGATCATGGCAAGCCGCGACTGATCCGCCGGCGCCAGACCATCGACGAGTTGCTCGCGCTCGAAGAAACGGCGGCTTGATTTCAGCGCCGCGGCGACACCGCTTCAACGCGCCCGCACCGTGCGCGTGTACGAAGCGATCATGGTCGCGAGTTCCTGCGCGGCGGGCGTAAGCGGAATGGCGGCGCGTTGCAGCAGGCAAACGTTCTGTTCGACCGCGCGCTCGCGCACCGGAATAGCGGTGAGCGTGCTCGCAAACGGTCCGCGGTTCACCACGATCGACGCTTCGAGCGACAGGCAATCCGTCGCGCTCACCAGATGCAGCGTTTCGTACAGGCCTTCCACCGTCGCGACGATGTTCGGCGGCGGCAAGCCATGGCTTTCGAACAAATGGTTCAGGCGGTTGGTTTGCGGATCGTCCGTGAGATTCGGCGAGCGCGTGGCGACCCACGTGCAATCGACCAGTTCGGCGAGCGAGGTCGCACCGGCCTCCGGATGCCCCTGACGGCAGACGATCACCGGATCGGACGTATACAGCGGCGTGACCGAGAGATCGGCGGTGTCCGTGTGCTTCGACACCAGCGCCACCGCGAAATCCAGCGTGCCTTCGCGAATCCACGAAATCATCATGCGCGAGGTGCCGGTGCGCAGGTGCACCGCGACCCGCTCGAAGCGCGTGCGAAATTCCATCAGCACCGGCGCGAACGCATCGATCAACGGCTCGGTCGTCATGCCGAACGTAACCTCGCCGACGTAGTCGCCGCGCAGTTGCTGCACTTCCTGCTCCGCGCGTTCGCATTCGCCGATGATCGCGCCCGCGCGCTGCAATAACCGCTGGCCGAGGGCCGTCAGCGCAATGCCGCGGTTCGTGCGAGTGAACAGGGTCGCACCGAGCATCGATTCGAGATTCTGCAACTGCTGCGTGATGCCGCTCTGCGCGATGCCGAGCGCCCGCGAAGCCGCGCGGATGCTGCCATGCTCGGCCACGGCCGTGAACGCGCGAAGCTGGGAGATCGTCAACGCCATGAAGAATCGCCGGTTCAGTGATCGGTAAAAGTGATCATGATAGTCCGAACGAGACTTCTTTGAGGCGCGGACGCGGCTTAGGATAGCTCCGTCGTCATCCGCCCACCCACACTCCGTCCTCCCATGAAAATTCCGCTGACAATCCTGGGCGCTGCGTTGAGCACCGCGTTGAGCGCCGCGCTGGCCTTCAGCAGCAGCGCGTTCGCCGTCGAGCCCACTACGCTGCGCCTCGGTATCGACCCGAGCTATCCGCCGATGGACGCCAAGGCGCCCGACGGCAGCTTTAAAGGCTTCGACGTCGATCTCGGCAACGAAATCTGCAAGCGCATCCACGCGCGCTGTCAGTGGGTTGAGCTCGAATTCTCCGGGATGATTCCGGCGCTGCAGGCGCGCAAGATCGACGCGATCCTTTCATCGATGGCGATCACGGAGAAGCGCGAGCAGCAGATTCTGTTTTCGTCGAAACTCTTCCAGTTCAAATCGCGGCTGATCGCGCGACAAGGTTCGGCGCTCGCGGGCGGCACGAATGCACTGGCCGGCAAGCAGATCGGCGTGCAGTCGGGCACGCAGTTCGAGGGCTATGCACTGAAGAACTGGGCGCCGCTCGGCGCGCATGTGGTGGCATACAAGAGTCAGGACGAAGTGTTCGCCGACTTGCAGAACGGGCGCCTGGACGGCGCATTGCTCGGCTCGGTTGAAGCGGATATCGGTTTCCTGCGCACGCCGGCTGGGAAGGGTTTTGCGTTCGTCGGCGAACCGCTTTCAATGGGCGATCGCGGCGTGGGCATCGGCTTACGTAAGGATGAAACGGCGGTGCAGGCCTCCATTAACGCGGCAATCGCTTCGATGCTCAAGGACGGCACGTACGCGCAGATCGCGAAGAAGTACTTCGACTTCGATCCGTACGGCAATTGATTTTCCGACTTCTCTTTACAGACTTCCGCTCATGAACAGGCAATCGATTCCGCTTCTCTCGCCGGCTATCGGCACGCACCGCGAACTGGTGTCGTTTCATTTCGGCCCGGCGAATAGCGGCCAGAAGATTTATATCCAGTCGTCGCTGCATGCCGATGAAACCCCTGCGATGTTGACGACCGTTCTGCTCAAACGTCGATTGCTCGAACTGGAAAAGCAGGGCGCGCTGAACGCGGAAATCGTGCTGGTGCCGGTGGCGAATCCGGTCGGGCTCGGGCAATACGTGCTCGGCCAGTTTCTCGGCCGTTTCGATCTGGGTAGTGGGAAGAATTTCAATCGTCACTTTCTGCAGTTCTCGAAGCTGGTCGCGCGCGCGAAGGAAACGTTGGGTTCGGATGCCACCGAAAACGTGCGGCTGGTGCGGCAATTGATTGCCGAAGAATTGGCCGATCAGAAACCATTGACCGAGTTCGAATCGCTGCAGCTGGCGTTGCTGAAGCTCTCGTTCGACGCGGACGTCATTATCGATCTGCATTGTTCGCTCGAAGCGGCCATGCATCTCTACACCAGCGAGGCTGCGTGGCCGGAGTTCGAACCGTTGTCGCGCTATCTCGGCGCGCAGGCGTCGTTGCTTGCCACCAATTCAGGCGGCGAATCGTTCGATGAAACGCACAGCCTGTTGTGGTGGAAATTGCAGCAGGAGTTGCCGCCCGACAAGCCGGTGCCGAACGGTGCGATTGCAGTGACCGTGGAATGCCGCGGACAGCGCGACGTATCCTATGAAGTCGCGCAGGAAGATGCGGACGCGCTCGTCGATTATCTTGTGTGGCGCAAGGCGATCAAACTCGATGCCAAGCCGCTGCCGGAATTGTTGTCGCCTGCGACGCCGCTCGCCGGCAGTGAGCAGTTTTACGCACCTGTCAGCGGGATTCTGATTCACCGCGCGAAGATCGGCGACATGATTCGCGCCGGACAAGCGCTGTTCGATATCGTCGATCCGCTCACTGACGAGACAACCACGATCGCCAGCAAAACCGAAGGCGTGTTTTACATGCGCCGCGCGATTCGCTTCGTAACGGCCGGCGCGCCGCTCGGTCGTGTGACGGGCACGCGGCCTTTCAGAACCGGGGTTTTGCTGGGGGCTTGATGTTCCTTATGCGGGCCGCGCCTTACTGCTTTCTTCCCACCAGATACGTTACGCCGTTCGGACCATAGCGCTCCGAATGCGGTTTGTTCGCCGGCAAATGGAAGACGTCGCCGACGCGATAGGCCCGCTCTTCGTCATCCACGCGGATGCTCAGTTCGCCTTCCAGGATCAGGGCCCGGGCTTCGAATGGATGCTCATGAACGTCCATCTCGACGTTCGCCTCGCGCGTGACAACCACGGCGTCGGGGAAGCCTTCTTTCGTCAGGCTTTCGGTGAATGCGTTACGGTCCATGATGTGCCCATCGGCAGGAAGTGGGGAGCACTGACTGTAACGCTATTCGCTGTTTCGCGCAGGACGTCTCGCGTGACCACATAGCGGCGCTGGGCTTCGATCAAGCATGCCTGCGTTGACCGAAGCCCATTCACTTTGAGGCGCCCTTAATTGGCCACCAACACCGGCGCCACCGCCGCCGGATCGCTAATGCTCGGCCGCCCATTCTCGACGTGACCCGCAACGCGGCGCGAGAAGCTTGCGTCGTCATTGCTCGTCACCGTCAAGTCGTACCAGTGATGGCTCGACGCCAGCACCCACGCTTCTTCGATATGCGCGCCGGCCGGCACCAGCACCGGACGCGGGTGCGCACCGTACGCGTTGTCCGTCACCGTCAAGCGTGCAATGCCGCTGCCCTTGTTGCTGAACTTCAGGAACACGTTACCGTTTGCGGCGTCGTATTGCACCTTCACTTCCGGCTCGGACGGTTTGTTCTTGCCGTGGCCTGCGGCGATCTGCGCGTTCTGCGCTGTCGCCTGCTGCGTGTTGCCGGCGAACTTGCGCACGAAACCGTTCGGCCCGAACACTTCGAAGCTGTACACGCCATTGGTCACGGTGAGATCGAAAGTCTCGTTGATCGACTTGCCCGCTTCAACGGTGTAACGCCACGGACCATCCGTGCGATTCGTCGCGTACATGTAGAAATGTGCGCCCTGGTCGCCCGTGTTGCCGATCGAGATCTCGAACGTATTTTTCTTCTCGTTGGCCTGGCCGTTCACGTGCAACTCATACGGCAGCGCACGCGCGAAACGAATGCCGCTTTCCTGCGGATCGATGGCGCCCGGCGTCGCGGGAACAGTCGGCTTCGGCTGCGTCGCGCACTGGTTGTCGGCGATGCTCTTGTAGTTGCTCGTGTCCGGCAGCGGCGGCACTTTCGAATCCGGCGTGCGGAAGTCGAAGGCCGTGGTCAGATCGCCGCACACCGCGCGGCGCCATGCCGTGATGTTCGGCTCGTACACGCCAAAGCGCGCTTCGATGAAGCGAATCACCGACGTGTGATCGAACACCTGCGAGCAGACAAAGCCGCCCTTGCTCCACGGCGACACGATCGTCATCGGCACGCGCGGGCCGAGGCCGTACGGCAGGCCGTCGGCGGTGTAGCTGCCGCCGCGCGCCGGATTCACCACGTTGTGAATTTCGCCTTCGGTGCTGACCGTCGACTTGCCTTGCGCGCCGGTCGTCGCCGGTTGCGGCGGCACGAGGTGATCGAAGAAGCCGTCGTTCTCGTCGTACATGATGAACAGCACGGTCTTGCTCCACACTTCGGGATTCGACGTCAACGCATCCAGAATCTGCGAGGTGTACTCCGCGCCGTATGCGGGCGTATAGCTCGGGTGTTCCGAGTACGCGGCCGGCGGGCACAGCCACGACACTTGCGGCAGCTTGTTGGCCAGCACGTCGGCCTTCAGGTCGTCGATGGTGCGCACGGTTTGCGCGCGCTCATACAGCGGCGAACCCGGCTGCGCGTTGATGAAATTCGTGAAGTTCTGCAGGATGTTGGTGCCGTAGTTGCCGTTCAACGGATCGGCGCCGGTCAGGCCCTGCTGGTACACCTGCCACGAAATGCCCGCGTTTTGCAGACGCTCCGGGTACGTGGTCCACGACAGCAACTGGTAATTCGGCGGACCGTCGCCATCGACGAAATCGTTGTTGTCGAGCAGCGGACCGCCCAGCGTGCCGCTCGGATCGACCATGCCGGTCATCAGATACGAGCGGTTCGGGTGTGTCGGTCCCGGCAACGAGCAGAAATACGCGTCGCAAATGGTGAACGCATCGGCCAGCGCGTAGTGGAACGGAATGTCGCTGCGCAGGTGATAGCCCATCGTCATGTCGGTCTTGTTGGCAGGCCACTGGTCGTAGCGGCCGCCGTCGATCGCGGCATGAGTCTTGTACCAGGAGTGATCCAGATCGCCGACGCATTGCGCACTGGTGGTCGCAGTATTCAGATGGAACGGCAGGACCGGCTGGGTCGGATCTTCCTTCGACGGTTGGTACCACACCGGCTTGCCGTTCGGCAGCGGAATCGGGAAGCGGTCGTTGTAGCCACGCACGCCGCGCATGTGGCCGAAGTAGTGGTCGAACGAGCGGTTCTCCTGCATGAACACGACGATGTGCTCGACATCGCGGATCGTGCCGGTGCGCGAAAACGCGGGCACGGCGAGCGCATTGCGAATCGACTCGGGCAGCGCGGTCAGCGCGGCAGCAGCGCCGGCGGATGAAGCCACGGTCTGCAGGAAACGGCGACGGCTATTTGATGTCATCGAATATCACCTTCTGCGGGGAGGAAGAATAGCGCGCCACGCGCGCCGGTGGAATCGGGTTAGTTGCTGTTGGCGCTGTCGCCGGGTGCGTAATGCATGACAGGCGCGACTTGCTGGTTGTCCGCGGCGAGACTGGCTTGCATGTTCTGCGTGATCGGATCGGAGGCCGCTGTGGGGTCGGCTGCGAGCGGAGAAGATGCGTTGAGGATTGGCGTCGCGGGAGAGGCAGCCGCATTCGGCGCGGCGTCGTTGTTCGCAACGGCCGGCGTTGATGAGGCTGTCGACGGCGCGGCATCATCTGCACCGCAACCGCTCAACGCTAAAGTTGCAAGTGCAACCAAAGCGGCACTCGCGAGGCGTTGGTTTCTTCTCATGTCTGCGTCCAGTTTCGTGAAAGCGGGTGCAGTCTCCAACCCTTTCAAGAAATAATTGTGAAACGTTTGCGAGTGGTAAAACTTGCGTCGACAAGTCGGTTTTTCGAAAGGAAGCGGAAAGTGATAAGTAGGAGAATGGTCACCGCGGCGCCTCATGGCTGACATTCAGGCGCACTGAAAGATGGATTGCTTTGCTTAACCGGTGAGTTCATGACACACATCGACCGACCTTTCGACATCACGCGTCTCGAAGACGAATGGCTGGAAGCGGACGGCTTCGGCGGATTCGCGTCAGGCACCGTGGGCACGCTGCGCACGCGCCGCTATCACGCGCTGCTGCTTACCGCGACGCGGGCGCCGGGCGGGCGTGTGGTGCTGGTGAACGGCGTGGAGGCATGGCTCGAAGCGAACGGCGCGCGTTATCCGTTGAGCATGCAGCGATACGTGCCGGACGTTGTCTATCCGGACCTGTCCACGAGTCTTGTCTCGTTCGATACGACGCCGTGGCCGACATGGCGCGTTCAGATCGGTGCTGGTGCTGTATTGGCTGCCGACGTGTTCGTCAGCAAAGCGACTCGGGAAACGGTTTTGCGTTGGCGGCTGGAGGAGGGTGCGGGAGCCGGTTCCGAAACGAACGCGTTCACGTTGAAAGTCAGGCCGCTGCTGTCGGGCCGCGACTACCACGCGTTGCACCATGAGAACGCCGCGTTCAACTTCCACGCGCAGACAAGCGACGACCAGGCCAGCGTAAATTGGCAACCATACGGCGACTTGCCGGTGATCCACGCCGCGAGCAACGGCGTCTACACGCACGCGCCCGACTGGTATCGCAACTTCTGCTACGTCCGCGAGCGGGAGCGCGGCCTCGACTTCAGCGAGGACCTCGCGACGCCCGGCGTGTTCAGCTTCAATCTCACCGATGGTGAAGCGGTGATGATTCTCAGCGCGTCAGACGCATCACGCGCGCCGAGCGCGACGAGCGTGACGCAACCAACGACCGCAAAAGCGTCGGCGATCCGCGCAACAGAACTCGCGCGCATCGAACAACAACGCCGCGACGCGCTGGGCTCGCGCTTGCAGCGTTCCGCCGACGCGTACGTCGTGTCGCGCAACGAAGGCCGCACGATCCTCGCGGGCTTTCCGTGGTTCACCGACTGGGGCCGCGACACCTTCATCGCGATGCGCGGCTTGCTGATTGCCTCGGGCCGCCTCGACGACGCCGAAGCGATTCTGCTCGAATGGTCGGGCACGTTGTCGGAAGGCATGTTGCCGAATCGCTTTCCCGACTATGGCGATACACCGGAATACAACTCCGTCGACGCGTCGTTGTGGTTCATCGTCGCCGTGCACGATTATCTGGCCACGCGTCACGCGAGCGCTGCAACGCAGCAGCGCCTGCAACAGGCATGTGAAGCGATCCTCACGGGTTATACGAAGGGCACGCGCTTCAACATCCAGGCGTCGGCCGACGACGGCCTGCTGAGCGCCGGCACACCCGGCGTGCAACTCACGTGGATGGATGCGAAGGTCGGCGACTGGGTGGTCACGCCGCGCATCGGCAAGCCGGTCGAGGTGCAAGCACTTTGGATCAACGCATTGCGCATTGCAGCAACGTGGAATCCGCAATGGCAGCCGGTCGCCGAGCGGGGGTTGCAAGCGTTTCATGAACGCTTCGTCGATCTGTCCACGCGAGCGCTGTTCGACAACGTGGACGTCGATCACGTTAAAGGCGCGATAGATCGGGCGATCCGGCCCAATCAGATCTTTGCGCTCGGCGGCCTGCCGTTTCCATTGCTCGATGGCGCGGCGGCGCGCGCGGTGCTCGATCAGGTCGAAGCGCAATTGCTCACGCCGCTAGGACTGAGGACGCTCGCGCCGTCCGATCCTGCCTATCGCGGACACTACGGCGGGTCTCCACTCGAGCGCGATGGCGCCTATCATCAAGGAACCGTGTGGCCGTGGCTGCTCGGTCCATTCGTCGAAGCGTGGCTGCGAGTCAACGGCGGCGCGGCGGATGCCCGCATGCAGGCGAAAACGCGCTTTCTCGACCCGCTCTACGCGCATCTCGACCACGCCGGTCTCGACCATCTCTCCGAAATCGCGGACGGCGATGCGCCGCACGCGCCCGCCGGCACCCCGTTTCAGGCGTGGTCGCTCGGTGAGTTGCTGCGCATTGAACACCTGCTTGCCGGGTTGGCGACCGCCGGCGCCTAAACCGCGCTACGATGTGTGTCCCACCGCCAAGCCCGATGCAAGGATGTAGTCATGCCACCGCTGCGCGCTGCCAATCTGCTCGCCACCATTGAAGGTTCACGGCTGCATTCGGCCGACTGCGCGCATTGGCAGCGCTGGGGACCGTATCTCAGCGAGCGGCAATGGGGCACGGTGCGCGAGGATTACAGTCCGGACGGCACCGCCTGGGACTATTTTCCGCACGACCATGCGCGCAGCCGTGCGTATCGTTGGGGCGAGGACGGCATTGCCGGTTTCGCCGACGACAAGCTCAGCTGGTGCGTCTCGCTCGCGCTATGGAATCGCAAGGACGCAATCCTGAAAGAGCGCCTGTTCGGTGTTACGAATGCGCAGGGCAATCATGGTGAGGACGTGAAGGAACTGTACTTCTACGTCGACGGCACGCCGACGCATTCGTACATGCGCATGCTCTACAAGTATCCGCACGCCGCCTATCCCTACGACGACCTCGTTCAGGAAAACGCGCGCCGTGGCGGCGACATGCCGGAGTACGAAATTCTCGACACGGGCGTGTTCGACGATTTGCGCTACTTCGACGTACAGGTGGAATACGCCAAACACGCGCCGGACGACATTCTCATGCGCGTGACCATCGAGAATCGCGCGGACCAGGCGGCCTCGCTGGATGTGCTGCCGCAAATCTGGGCCCGCAATTCGTGGTCGTGGAAGGAGAGCAACGACAAACCCTCGCTCGTCGCCGGCACGGATCATAACGGCGGGGCGCAGGTGGTCGGGCATCAGCATGGGCACGAGCCGATTGTCGTGACGGCCTGGTCGAAAGACGCGCCGCAGGTCACGTGGCTCTTCTGCGAGAACGACACCAACGTCAAGCGCCTCTTCAACATGGACGGCGTGGGGCCGTTCAAAGACGGCTTCAACGATTACCTCGTGCACGGCGATGAACAGGCGATCCGCCGCGACACCGGCACCAAGGCCGGCGCGCATGCCGCGATCGAACTCGAACCATATGGACGCGCGGTGGTGTACATGCGCTGGCGTCCGCAGTCGAGCCCCGACGACGTGCAACTCGATGCCGATGCGATCTTCGCGCGCCGCATCGCCGAGGCCGACGAGTTCTATGGCGCGCTGCAACACGAGATCACCGACCCCGACGCGCGGCTCGTGCAGCGTCAGGCGCTTGCCGGCATGCTGTGGTCGAAGCAGTACTACCAGTACGACGTGCAGCGCTGGCTCGAAGGCGATCCGCTTCAGCCGACGCCTCCAGCGAGCCGCAAACAAGGTCGCAATCGGGATTGGCGGCACCTGTGCAACGCGGACATCGTGTCGATGCCCGACAAGTGGGAATACCCGTGGTACGCATCATGGGACCTGGCGTTTCATGCGGCCGCGTTCGCGCTGATCGACCCGGCGTTCGCGAAACGGCAACTGCTGTTGCTGGTGAAGGACCGCTATCAGCATCCGAACGGTCAGATTCCCGCCTATGAATGGGCGCTCGGCGATGCGAATCCGCCCGTGCATGCGTGGGCCGCGTGGCGCGTATATGAAATCGACCGCGCGCTCACCGGCAAGGCGGATCGCGATTTTCTGGAACTTGTCTTCCATAAGCTACTGCTGAATTTCTCGTGGTGGGTGAACCGCAAGGACGCCGACGGCCACAATATATTTCAGGGCGGCTTTCTCGGGCTGGATAACGTCGGGATCTTCGACCGCTCATCGCCGTTGCCTACCGGCGGGCACATCGATCAGTCCGACGGTACGGCCTGGATGGCCGCATACGCGCTCGACCTGATGCGTATCGCGCTCGAACTCGCGTACGCCAATCACGTGTTCGTCGATATTGGCGTGAAATTCTTCGAGCACTTTCTGTATATCGCCGAGGCCGTGAGTTGCGACGACGGCTGCGAAACCGGCCTCTGGGACAACGAGGACGAGTTCTTCTACGACAAACTGCACCTGCCGGACGGCAGCAGCATTCCCATGCGGCTGCGCTCGATCGTGGGTCTGATTCCGCTATTCGCGGTGCACGTGCTCGAAGAGCGTCTGCACGGCGGTTTGCCGGGCTTGCGCGAACGGCTGGTCTGGTTCCTCGAACATCGCCCCGATCTGGCTAAGCTGGTCTCGCGCTGGAACGAGCCGGGCAAGGGCAATGCGCTACTGCTCTCGCTATTGCGCGGGCATCGCATGAAAGCGTTGTTGCGCCGCGCGCTCGACGAGAGCGAATTCCTGTCCGATCATGGCGTGCGGGCGCTGTCGCAATACCATCGCGATCATCCGTTCGTGTTCAACCACAACGGCGACAGTTTTACCGTGAAGTATTTGCCGGCCGAATCCGATACGCGTGTGTTCGGCGGCAATTCGAACTGGCGCGGTCCGATATGGATGCCGGTGAACTATCTTCTCATCGAATCGCTATACGAATTTCACCGCTATTACGGCGAGGATTTCAGGGTCGAATATCCGACCGGTTCGGGCGAGAAGTTCTCTCTGAGCCAGATCGCGGACGAACTGGCGCGCCGCTGCACTACGCTGTTTCTGAAGAACAAGGACGGCGAGCGGCCGGTAATGGGCGCTTATCCGCAATTGCAGGCCGATCCGCGTTCACGTGACCTGATCTTGTTCCACGAATATTTTCATGGCGATAACGGGCGCGGCGTGGGCGCTTCGCATCAAACCGGCTGGACCGGGTTGGTTGCGTTGCTGTTGCAGCCGCGCGCGATGAGCGCGTCGGGCAACGTGCCGCTGGCGGGCGAAACGGATCACGCGCCGATTCCGACGTCACCTTCGGCGCAAGCCACGGCGCCCGCTTGCCCGGCCGAGACGGCGCCGGCTGCCGAACCGGTGCATGCGTCGGCGAAGTAGCGCGTAGCGGCGGCGCTAGTGAGCGAGTGAGGTGAGGTTACACAAGCCATACAACGTCGCAAGGTGAGCAGGTTGCGTGGCCGTTTTTGAACTGTGTGGGTTCAAGCGTGGTCTTTCATGTATACCACGTCCGTTCCATTGGTTTCCAAAAGTGAATCCCATGTCGACTACACCGAATACCCCAGCAGCCGATCGCCCCGCTGCCAGTCAACCGCCGAGCTGCAAAGTCAGCTCGAGCCCGCAGGAGGCGCCGGCCTCGCCGCCCGGCAAGCGGCCCGCGCCGCCGTGCACGCTGGTGATCTTCGGCGCCGGCGGCGACCTGACCAAGCGGCTGCTGATGCCGGCGTTGTACAACCTCGCGGTGGATGGCCTGCTTGACGATGGAATGAAAATCATCGGCGTGAATCATGGCGAACGCGAGACGAGCGCGTGGCGCGAAGATCTGCACAAGTCGCTCGAACAGTTCGCTGCCGACAAGGCCAGCACGTTCCACGCCGGCAAGCTCGACGACAAGGCGTGGGACTGGGTCGCGCAACGCCTCGAATACATGGCCGGTGAATTCGAAACCGACGATACTTTCACGAAGCTCAAGCAAAAGCTCGAACAAACGCCGGGCGGCAACGTGATCTTCTATCTCGCGGTCAGCTCGCGCTTCTTCAAACCGATCGTCGAGCATCTCGGCAAGGCGGGTCTGCTGAAAGAGGGCGACGGCGGCGGCTTCCGCCGGATCGTGATCGAGAAACCGTTCGGCACCGATCTCGCTTCGGCCAAAGATTTGAACGCGCACATCCTGTCGTATGCAAAAGAAGAGCAGGTGTATCGCATCGATCACTTTCTCGGCAAGGACACCGTGCAGAGCATTCTCGCGGTGCGCTTCGCCAACGCGCTGTTCGAGCCCGTGTGGCGGCGCGAATATATCGACAGCGTGCAGATCACGGCGGCGGAAACCATCGGCGTGGAAGGGCGCGGCAAGTTCTACGAACAGACCGGCGCGTTCCGCGACATGCTCCCGAACCACCTGTTCCAGTTGCTCGGCATGGTCGCCATGGAACCGCCCAATTCGTTCGACGCCGAAGCCGTGCGCGACAAAAAGGCCGAAATCTTCGACGCGATCAAGCCGTTGACGCCGGACGACGTCGTGTTCGGTCAATACGAAAAGGGCCCAGCCGGCATCGGCTACCTCGAAGAGCCGGACGTCGCAACGAACAGCACGACGGAAACCTACGCCGCGGCGCGCGTGTTCGTCGAGAACTGGCGCTGGGCCGGCGTGCCGTTCTATCTGCGCACCGGCAAACGGTTGGCGGCGCGTCGCACGGAAATCTCGGTTCAACTGAAGCCGGTGCCGTTCCGCCTGTTCCGCGACACACCCGTCGATGCGCTCACGCCGAACGTGCTGACTTTGCGCATCGATCCGGCGCACGGTACGAGCTTCGACTTCAACGTGAAAACGCCGGGGCCGGTCATGCAGATCGGCGCAGTGCAGTCGTCGTTCGACTATGGCGACTTCTTCGCGGAACGCGCCAACGTCGGTTATGAAACCTTGCTCTACGATTGCATGCTCGGCGACGAGACGCTGTTTCAGCGCGCCGACAGCATCGAAACCAGCTGGTGCGCGGTGGACGACGTGCTGCATCCGAACACCGGCGGCGCGGTGCCGGTGCATGGCTATGCGGCCGGCAGCGAAGGCCCGGCGGAAGCCGACGCGCTATTAGCGCGCGACGGTCACGCATGGCGGCCGTTGAAGCGGGATGCTGTGCAGAAGAAGTAATTCAACGACGAGTCGAACCAACACAATCGGGGGACACCGTGGTGACACGCAAGACGACAGGTAAGACGGCGACGAAGACGCCGGGCAAGACGGCAAGCAAAGCGCCAGCGAAGGCGGCGCTTAAACGGTCAAACAAGCCGACAAGTAAGCCGTCAACTAAGCCGAAAGTGACAGGCAGCACTGAGCGGATTCTGGCGATCGACGTCGGCGGCACGGGTTTGAAAGCCGCGATCATCGACGCGGACGGCAACATGAAAACCGAGCGCCTGCGGGTGGCGACGCCGCATCCGTGCACGCCGGATCAACTCGTGGACGCGCTGGCGAAACTGGTTGCCCCGCTCGTCGAACAGGAGCCGCCTACGCTGATGTCGATCGGCTTTCCGGGCGTGGTGCGCAACAACCGCATTCTGACCGCGCCGCACTTCGGCGTGGAAGGCTGGCATGACATCCCGCTCGCCGATTCGCTGGCGCAGCGGCTGGGCGGCCTGCCGGTGCGCATGATCAACGACGCCGAGATGCAGGGCTTCGCCGCGATCGAAGGCCAGGGCCTCGAATTCGTGCTGACGCTCGGCACGGGCGCGGGCACGGCGATGTTCCGCGACGGCGAGTTGATGCCTCACCTGGAACTGGCGCATCACCCCGTCAGCAAGAAGGGCGTGGCGTACGACGAATACATCGGCGACGCGGCGCGTGAAAAAGCCGGGAATAAACGGTGGAACCGGCGCGTTGAGAAGGTGATCGGGATTCTGAGCACGCTCGTGAACTACGACAAGCTGTGGATCGGCGGCGGCAACGCGGCACGCCTCACGTTCGATCTGCCGGCGAATGTAGCCACCGTTTCGAACGACGCAGGTATCGAAGGCGGCGCGCGTCTGTGGCATCCGAGATCCGTGCGCGAGACGCGGCAACTGCCGGAAGCGAATGAGCGGACGGGCCGCTTCAAATGATGTCGGACCACCGCTGAACTCTGGCCGGAGTCAGAAACGATGATTGACAGCAAACGCTTCGGCGTCGCGCGACGCCTGTTACCGGCCGGCGTGTCCGCCGTGCTGGCGCTTGCCGCGGTGCATGTCGTGGCGGCAGAGGTTTTCGTGGTGTCGTCGCCGGGACTGGCCGATGGCGGCGCGCTGGATTCGAGCCACGCGGCGAGCGCGAACAATTGCGGTGGCGGCAATGTATCGCCGGCCTTGCAATGGCGCAACGCGCCCGCCGGCACGAGGAGTTATGCGGTGACCCTGTTCGATCCCGACGGCGGGAAAGGTCTGGGAATCGTGCACTGGGTGCTATACGGCGTCGCGCCCTCGACGACCTCGCTCGGCGCCGGCGCCAGCCAGCCGCCCGGCAGCGTCGCCGGAACGAATCAGACGGGCGCCACCGGCTATCGAGGGCCATGCCCGCCAATGGGCGACAATCCGCATCACTACCTCGCGCAGGTCTATGCGCTCGACCTGCCGCCGGATGCACTGCCGCCCGGTTTGACGCGCGAGGCGTTGTTCGCCGCCATCAAGGACCATGTGTTGGCGGCAACGAGCACGGTGCTGCGTTACGGACGGTGAACGCAGCGGGCGTCGCGGCGGGCGGCCACGTTCATCGCGCCGCGTCGCCCCAGCGGTATTCCACACTCGCTTCGTCGAGCTGCGTCTTGATCTGCTCGTCGAGTACGAGTTCGGACGCCGCGAGCGTGTCGCTCAATTGCTCGACGCGGCTCGCGCCGATAATCGCCGACGTGACGAGCGGATTGGCCAGCACCCAGGCGAGTGAAACCCGTGTCAACGATTCGCCGGTCGGCGCAACGATTGCCTTCAGTTGCTCGATGGTCTCGAACTCGCGTTTGTGCCAGTACCGTTGCTGATACATCGCGCCGGCCTTGCCGACGGTTTCGGTGAACCGGCCCGACGTGGGCGCGGCATCCAGTTGATGCTTGCCCGTGAGCAGGCCGCCTGCGAGCGGGTTGTACGGCATCACGGCCAATTGCTCTTCGGCGGCGAGCGGCAACAATTCACGCTCGATCTGGCGGAACAGCAAGTTATAGCGAGGCTGCACGGAGGCGAAGCGCGCCACGCGCAAAACATCAGCACGGCCCAACGCGCGCGCCAGCCGATACGCGAGAAAGTTCGACACGCCGATATAACGCGCCTTGCCCGAGCGAACGATCACGTCGAGCGCCTCGAGCGTTTCGTCGAGCGGCGTATTCGCGTCGTCGGAGTGAAGCTGGTAGAGGTCCACGTAATCGGTGCCGAGGCGTTGCAGCGAGGCGTCGATCGCATCCAGCAGATGTTTGCGCGACGCGCCTTGATCCCACGCCGACGGCCCCATTTTCCCCACCGCTTTCGTCGCCAGAATGAAGCGCTCGCGCTTGCCCTTCAGCCAGCGCCCGACGATCTCTTCCGTGCGGCCGGCAAGGTTTTCCGTGCCGCCGAGCGGATACACGTTGGCCGTGTCGATGAAGTTCACGCCGGCATCTGCCGCCGTGTCGAGAATGCGATGCGAGACATCTTCTTCGGTCTGCAGGCCGAAAGTCATCGTGCCGAGACATAGGCGCGACACAGTCAGGCCGGTACGGCCGAATTTGCGGTATTGCATGGTCAACTCCGGGGGTGAACGGAACGGTTCGGTAGGCAGTGTTGCAAAAAGGATAAACCGAGCCGGGATTGAGTGCCGACCGCAGACGCAGTCAGTTGTTATTTATTTGAAAGCTAACGGCGGCGTCTTTTTCACTTTCGGCGGTGAAAGTCTTTCCTTTCAACGGTCGTAATATTGCAAAACTGTAATGTTTCGGCACAAAAATAGGCTTGAAAATTACAAATAGCCTACAACAGTAAAAAACAGAAACAATTCTGTTACTAGGGGTAAGCGATGTCGCGATTGATGCAGTTTTATGCGTGTGGAATGATAGCGATTCTCATTTAACCACCTAGCCAGCCATCCCGTCGTCGGTGCCTAGCGCACGAGACCGGCAGCCAGCCAATTGCGGTTTTGCCGTCGATTCCATCTCAGACATGCGAATCCGGCAAACGCATCTCCGACGGGAATTCCCATGTTCAACCACACGCCGCTTGCGACTGCGTTAGCGTTAGCTTTTGCCGTTCCCTTTGCGACTCCGGCGGTCGCGCAGACTGCTCCGCAAACCACTTCGCAGCCGCCGGCCGCGAATGCAAACGCGACGACGACCACCGCAGCCGACACCGGCAGCCTGCCCACCATCGGCGTGGCGGCGCAAGCAGAACAACAGGACTTCCAGGCGGAGCGTGCGACGGTCGGTGCAAAGACGCCCACGGCGCTGCGCGACATTCCGCAGACCGTCACCGTCATCAATAAGGCCGTGCTGCAATCGCAAGGCGCTACTTCGTTCCAGGACGCGTTGCGCAATGCGCCGGGCGTGACGATCGGCGCGGCCGAAGGCGGCCAGATCGGCAACAACATCAACCTGCGCGGCTTCACCGCACAGAACGACATCTACCTGGACGGTTTCCGCGATCGCAACCAGTACTATCGCGACACCTTCGACCTCGAAGAACTCGAAGTGCTGTACGGCCCGTCGTCGATGCTGTTCGGCCGCGGCTCGACGGGCGGCGTGATCAACCAGGTCAGCAAGAAAGCGAACCTGCACGACTCGGCGGAAGTCACGGGCATGATCGGCACGGACGCCAAATATCGCAGCACCGTCGACGTGAACCACAAGCTGACGGATACCTCGGCGATTCGCCTGAACGCCTTCGGCCAAAGTCTCGGTTCGACGCGCGACGAGATGAAGAACAAGGACTACGGTATCGCGCCGGAAGTGCGCTTCGGCATCGGCACGCCGACCGAAGTGACGATCTCCGCGCTGATCCAGCACAACTACGACATGCCGGACTACGGCGTGCAGGCGTTGAACGGCCGCCCGTCGCCGGTGCCGAAGAACACGTTCTACGGCTTGACCACCGACCGCACGATCCAGGACATCCAGACCGTTACGGCTGGGATCAAGCACAAGTTCTCGGACAACCTGATCCTGACGAACCAGACACAGTTCTCGCACTCGATGACCGACGCGCGCGAAACCGCGCCGCAAGCGGTGTTGACGGGGCCGCTCGCCACCAGCCCCGCGTTGAGCAACGGCAATTTCACGACGCTGTCGCCGTCGCAACTGTTCATCAAGTTGCAAAGCCACGACCGTGTGATCGAGAACCACTCGCTCTACAACGACACGATGCTGCAGTACAAGTTCGTCACCGGCCCGATCAAGCACGACCTGATCGCCGGCGTCGACCTCGGCCACGACAGCTATTCGAACCAGGCATACACCCGCAACAACTTGCCGGTCGTGTCGATGGTGAACCCGGCGTATCTGTCCAACCCTGCCGGTGTGACCACCACGGTCGGCAACTACGCCGATTCCGGCTCGAACGAAATCGGCGCGTACGTGAACGACACCGTGTCGATCGGCCAGCAGTGGAAGGTGATTGGCGGATTGCGTTGGGATCGCTTCCAGGCGCAGATCCACAACACGATCAGCGCGCCGAGCTACGCGACGCAAACCAACTTCTTCACCAGCGTGCGCGCCGGCGTGATCTATCAGCCGACCGACTGGCAGTCGTACTACGTGTCGTACGGCACGTCGTTCAACCCGTCGCTCGAAGCACTGACGGTGACCAACCTCACGCAGAACCTCGCGCCTGAGTCGACCAAGTCGTACGAAGTGGGCGGCAAATGGGATCTGCTCGGCGGCAATCTCTCGGTGACGTCGTCGTTCTTCCGCGAAGAAAAGACCAACGCGCGCACGCAAGTTTCGCCGACCGAATACGAACTCGACGGCGACGTTCGCGTCGACGGATTCCAGGCCGGCGTGACGGGCCACATCACCGACAAGTGGCAAGTGTTCGGCGGCTACACGTACATGGACGCCATCATCCTGAAGGCGCGCGACGGTACGCAAGGGCACGTGCCGGCCAACACGCCGCGCAACACGCTGACCTTCTGGACCACTTACGCGATCACGCCGCACTGGGAAATCGGCGGCGGTCCGACGTATATGTCGCCGCGCTACGCATCGAACACGAACTACGTGCAGGTGCCGGGCTACACGCGCTGGGATGCGACCGCCGCGTACCACGCGAAGAAGTACGACGTGCGCCTGAACCTGTTGAACATGACCAACAAGTACTACTACGACGCGCTGATCCCGTCCGACGGCGGCCGTTCCGTGCCGGGTATCGGCCGCACCTTGCTGGCGACGTTCGACTACCGCTTCTGATACGCGTTGAACGGATGCGTTAGGCTTGCCGTTTTCGAAAGCGGCAAGCCGACGCAAAGAGGAAACACGATGTTGTTGCACATACCGAACGTACTGAACGCCGAGCAGTTGCGGCTCGTGCGCGAGCGGCTCGACCAGGCCGGCGACGCCTGGGTCGACGGCCGCGCGACCGCCGGCTATCAGGGCGCGCCTGTCAAACGCAATCAGCAGATCGCCGAGCACACGCCGGTTGCGCGTGAGCTGGGCGACGTGATTCTCGCCTCGATCGAACGCAACCCGCTGTTCATCAGCGCGGTGTTGCCGAACCAGGTGTATCCGCCGCTGTTCAACCGGTACGAAGGCGGCATGCAGTTCGGCAGTCACGTCGACGGCGCCGTGCGCGTGCTGCCCAATGGCGTGAAGCTGCGCACCGACGTCTCGGTGACGCTGTTCATTTCCGATCCCGCCGACTACGACGGCGGTGAACTCGTGATCGAAGACACCTACGGCGTGCAGCAGGTCAAACTGCCGGCCGGCGACATGATCGTCTATCCGGCGACGAGTTTGCATCAGGTCACGCCGGTCACGCGCGGCGCGCGGATCGCGAGTTTCTTCTGGGTGCAAAGCCTCGTGCGCAGCGATACGCAGCGCGCGATGCTGTTCGACATGGACACCGCGATTCAACGGCTGAACGCCAGTAACGCCGACGATACGGCGCGCCGCAGCCTCGTCGGCATCTATCACAATCTGTTGCGAACCTGGAGTGAAACGTGAGCGTACCCGAGGCAATCGATATTGAAGCGCCCGCGGGCATCGACCGAACGACGCGCGAGCCGCAGCGGCTCGACAACGACGAATTGAAAGCGCGGCAGCAGCGTTCGCGCCGCGCCACCTTCGTCAAATGGCTGCGCAAGGTGCATGGCTGGGTCGGCTTGTGGGGCGCGGCGCTGGGTTTGCTGTTCGGCACCACGGGGTTCCTGCTGAACCATCGCGGCGGACCGCTCAAAGTGTCGACCGGCGAGCCGCAAGTGGCGATGTTGCAGGTGCCGTTGCCGCAACCCGCGCCGGAAACGCCGCGTGAGTTGGGCAAGTGGCTCAAGCACGAACTGAAACTGGCGGGCACGCCCGGGCGCGTGCAGAAAGAGCCGGCTCATCCGGTGGCATGGGGCGAGCGCAGCGTCGTCCAGCCGGAGCACTGGCAGCTCAATTTCGCGTCGCCGCATGAGAACACGTCCGCCGAGTACTGGGTGGGCAACGGCTATGTGACGGTCAAACGCAGCGAGAACACGTTTCTCGCCATGTTGGCGAACCTGCACAAGGGCGTGGGCCTGAGCGTCGGCTGGGTGCTGCTGATCGATACGCTCGCGGGCAGCATCATCTTGCTGTCGCTTACCGGTGTTCTGCTCTGGACGGAGTTGAACAAACGCAAGACCATCGGCTCGGTGTTGGTGCTGGGCTCGATCGTCGCCGCGGTGTGTGTGGGCCTGCTGTAAAGACATTGCAAGCCCGCAGTGATCGAAGAATCCGGTCGCGCGCCGAAGGCGTCGCGATCGGGAAAATTGCCTCTGCGCACGCATTGCGTCAAGGTACGTTTTACCTGCATTTTTGTTTCATTCCGCGGCGTCTCATCCACTCCGCGCAATCCTCCGCATAACGCTCGGTCCCGCGCCGCGAAAAGCCCGCTGCTTGGGGTTTCGGCGCGTCGTCTCACCTTCCTCCGGCACACCGCTACGTGCGAGAATCGCGCTACATTAATTGCGTGGTGATCGTTAGCCATCCGTCGTATCAGGCACCGCTTTTGCAATAGCGGTCCGCACGAATATGACCCGCCGCGTCGAGGAGATCGCGTTGAAACAGCCGGACCGCTTCATGTCGGATGCATCGCCCGCCGGCTCGGCCGCCCCGTCCTTCCTTTCCGGCGGCGGCGAACTGGGCGCGCTGATCCGCACCTACGACTGGACGCAGACAGCGCTTGGCGCGCCCGACACCTGGCCACAAGGTCTGAAGATCGCGATCCGCATCATGCTCACGTCGCGTCAGCCGCTCTGGATCGGCTGGGGCGACGAGCTGCTCTATTTTTACAACGATCCGTATAAATCGATCATCGGCGGCAAGCATCCGGTCGCGCTTGGTCAACCCACTCGCGTCGTATGGCGGGAAATCTGGACTGACATCGAGCCGCTTCTGGATACGGCGCTGGCGGGTGCCGAGGGCATCTTCGTCGAACAGAAGCTGCTCATCATGGAGCGCAACGGCTTTCCGGAAGAGACGTATTACACCTTCTCGTACAGCCCGATTCCCGGCGAGGACGGCCAACCGGGCGGGATCATCTGCGCCAACAGCGACGATACGGCGCGGGTGGTCGGCGAACGGCAACTCGCGCTGTTGAAGGAATTGGCGGCGGTGAGTCCGAATGGCCGCGACTGGCGCGAGGCGTGCGAACTCAGCGCGCGCGCGTTGCAAGCGAATCCGCAAGACTTGCCCTTTGCCCTGCTTTACGCGGCCGAACCCGGCAGCGACACGGTCACGCTGGTCGGCGCGTGCGGCATCGAGCCGGGCCATCCGGCGGCGCCGCAGACGATGCGCGTGGGCGAATCGCTCTGGCCGATCGCCGACATCTTCGACAACCAGGCGCCGCAGCTCGTGCGCGACTTGACGCAGCGGTTCGGCACCGCGTTGCCGAGCGGTCCGTGGCATCTCGCGCCGGAGCAGGCGGTCATCCTGCCGGTGTCGGCCGGCAGCGAATCGACGCAAACAGTGTTGCTGATCGCCGGGCTGAATCCTTGCCGCCTCGTCGACGACGCCTATCGCAGTTTCCTAAACCTGGTTGCCGGTCAGATCGGCGCGGCGATCGGCTACGCGCAGGCGTATGAGGAGGAGCGGCGGCGCGCGGAGGCGCTGGCCGAAATCGATCGGGCGAAGACCACGTTCTTCTCCAACATCAGCCATGAATTCCGCACGCCGTTGACGCTGATGCTCGGCCCGCTCGAAGAACTCCTCGCCAGGCCCCAGCCAGGCGCGAGCGGTGATAACGCGCAGACACGCAGCGATATCGACGACCGCGCGCTGATCGAGATCACGCATCGCAACGGCTTGCGCCTGCTGAAACTCGTCAACGCGTTGCTGGATTTCTCGCGGATCGAGGCGGGCCGCATCGAGATTCACACGCAGCCCACCGACATCGCGTCCTTCACGGCCGAACTCGCGTCGCTGTTCCAGTCGGCGATGGAGGCGGCCGGCCTGCGCCTCGACGTGGAGATTCCGGCTACGCCCGTGGTCGTGCAGCTCGACCGCGAGATGTGGGAAAAGGTCGTGATGAACCTGCTGTCGAACGCGTACAAGTTCACGTTCTTCGGCACGATCCGCGTCGCGGTTCGCGCGATCACAGGCGGCGTCGAGGTCAGCGTGACGGATAGCGGCATCGGCGTCGCGGAAGAAGAAGTGCCGCGTCTGTTCGAGCGCTTTCATCGCGTGGCGGGCGCACCGGGCCGCTCGGTCGAAGGCAGCGGCATTGGGCTTGCGATGGTGCAGGAACTGGTGAAGCTGCATGGCGGCACCGTGCGGGTCGACAGTGTGCTCGGCGAAGGCGCGTGCTTTACCGTTTCGCTGCCGCGCGGCGCCGTGCTGTCCCAGCGCGAGGACCCAGGCGTGCATGCCACCATGAGCAAGCACGCGCGCAGCTATGTCGATGCCGCGTTGCGCTGGAGTCCGGAGAACGAGATCGTGGACGGCGCGTCGATCGAAACGGCACCGGCCGGCGAGACGTCGCCCGAGGCTGCGCCGGCCGAGGCCGCGCGGCTGCTGGTCGTCGACGACAATGCGGACTTGCGTGAGTATATGAGCCGCATCTTGCGGGCGGCCGGCCACGACGTGCGGCTCGCGAGCGACGGCCAGGCGGCGCTCGAAGCCGCGCGCGCGGAACCGCCCGATCTGGTGCTCTCCGACGTGATGATGCCGCGCCTCGACGGCTTCGGCCTGCTGCGCGCACTGCGCGCCGATCCGGATTTGCGCGACACGCCGGTGCTGATGCTGTCGGCCCGCGCGGGTGAGGAAGCGCGCGTCGACGGTATCGAGCATGGTGCCGACGACTATCTGACCAAGCCTTTCTCCGCGCGCGAGCTGCTGGCCCGCGTGTCGGGCAACCTGCAGCTTGCGCGCTTGCGTCGCGAGACCGAGATGAAGCTGCGCGAGGAATCGCGCACGCTGGAGATCCTCAATCGCGTCGGCTCCACGGTGGCGGCCGAACTCGATCTGAACCGGGCGGTGCAGATCGTGACTGACGCGGCCACCGAACTGACCGGCGCCGCGTTCGGCTCGTTCTTCTACAACGTGCTCGACGACAAAGGCGGCAGCTACATGCTGTACACGCTGTCCGGCGTGCCGAGAGAAGCGTTCGAGCGGTTTCCCATGCCGCGCAACACGGCGGTGTTCGGACCCACGTTCCGGGGCGAAGGCATCGTGCGCGTCGACGACATCACGCAGGATCCGCGCTATGGCCACAACGCGCCGCATCGTGGCATGCCGGAAGGCCATCTGAAGGTGCGCAGCTATCTGGCCGCGCCGGTGCAATCGCGCGGCGGCGAAGTGGTCGGCGGCCTGTTCTTCGGCCACCCGGAGCCAGGTGTGTTCACCGAGCGCGCCGAGCGGATCGTGGCCGGCATCGCGGCGCAGGCGGCGATCGCCATCGACAACGCACGCCTGTATCAGGCGGCGCAAACCGAAATCGCCGAGCGCACCAAGGCGCAAAGCGCGTTGCACGATCTGAACGAAACGCTGGAGCGCCGCGTGATCGAAACGGTGGCGGACCGCGACCGTTTGTGGGAGTTGAGCGAGGATCTGCTGGTGGTGGCCGATATCGAAGGCCGCTTGCAGCGTGTGAGTCCATCGTGGAGCACGGCGCTCGGTCATAACGTTCAATGGCTGATGTCGCGTTCCTATGTCGATCTTGTTCATCCCGATGACGTAGAGACGGTCCGCACGCACCTGGCCGAACTGCGCGGAACGGGCGTGCCGGTGCGTTACGAAAACCGCTTCAAGCGGATCGACGGCACGTGGCGCTGGGTTGCGTGGACACTCGCGCTCGATCCCGACACGGCGCGCATTCACGGCGTGGGCCGCGACGTCACCGCTGATAAGGAAACCACCGAAGCGCTGCGGCACGCCGAAGAAGCGCTGCGCATGGCGCAAAAGATGGAAGCGATCGGCAAGCTCACGGGCGGCGTCGCGCACGACTTCAACAACCTGCTGCAAGTGATCGGCGGCAATCTGCAACTGCTCGCGAAAGACGTCGCCGGTTCGGAAAAACCCGAGCAGCGCGTGCGCAATGCGCTGGCGGGCGTGGCGCGCGGCGCGAACCTCGCCTCGCAACTGCTCGCGTTCGGGCGGCGTCAGCCGCTCGCGCCGAAGGTCGTCAACCTCGGCCGCT
Organism: Paraburkholderia dipogonis; assembly: GCF_042680985.1. NCBI lineage: Bacteria > Pseudomonadati > Pseudomonadota > Betaproteobacteria > Burkholderiales > Burkholderiaceae > Paraburkholderia > Paraburkholderia dipogonis. The sequence continues at coordinate 101,096 of NZ_JBHUFR010000007.1, forward strand.
TCGTGCGCGGTCTCGACGATATGCTCAGACGCGCGCTCGGCGACGGCGTCGAAATCGAAACGATCGTGTCGGGCGGCTTGTGGAATACGCTGGTCGATCCGTTCCAGGTCGAGAACGCGCTGCTGAATCTGGCGATCAACGCGCGCGACGCCATGAACGGCCACGGCAAGCTCACGATCGAAGCCGGCAATGCCGCGCTCGACGACGCCTACGCCAAACGCAACGCGGAGGTCACGCCGGGTCAGTACGTGATGCTGGCGGTCACCGACACGGGTGCCGGCATGCCGCCGGAAGTGCGCGAGCGCGTGTTCGAACCGTTCTTCACGACCAAGCCCGAAGGCCAGGGCACGGGCCTCGGTTTGAGCATGGTGTATGGCTTCGTCAAGCAATCCGGCGGCCATGTGAAGATCTACAGCGAAGAAGGTCACGGCACCACGATCCGCATCTATCTGCCGCGGGTGCGCCAGGAAGAAGACCTCGAAACGAATATCGAAGCCGGTCCCGCCAAGGGCGGTACGGAAACGATTCTCGCGGTCGAAGACGACGAGGAAGTGCGCACGACCGTGGTCGAAATGCTCTCCGATCTCGGCTACCGCGTGCTGAAAGCGAAAGACGCGCAAAGCGCGCTGGCGATCGTCGAAAGTGGCGTGCCGATCGACATGCTGTTTACCGATGTGGTGATGCCCGGCCCGTTGCGCAGCACCGAACTCGCCCGCAAGGCGCGCGAGCGGTTGCCGGCGATCGCGGTGCTGTTCACGTCGGGCTACACGGACAACGCGATCGTCCATTCGGGGCGGCTCGACGAAGGCATCGAATTGCTCAGCAAGCCCTATACGCACGAAGCGTTGGCGCGCAAAGTGCGCTACGTGCTGCAAGCGCAGAATCCGCAGGCGGCTGAAATCGCCGAGGCCGAGCAGCATCTTCTCGAGATCGATCCACCGATGACGCCGGATGGCGCCGATAGTTTCGTCACTCAAACGCGGCTGCGGATTCTGCTGGTGGAAGACGACGAGCTGATTCGCGTGAGCACCGCCGAATTGCTGCGCACGTTCGACTTTGACATTCTGGAGGCCGAAGGCGAGCATGACGCCAAGCAGATTCTCAGCGAACACGCGATCAGCGTGATGCTGACCGACGTGGGGCTGGCGGGTAAGTCGGGCATCGATCTGGCGCTCGACGTATGTCGCGAGCGGCCTGATCTGCGCGTGATCTTTCTGACCGGCTACGACCTCGTGCTGACGCCGGCGCAGCGCGCGGTCTTGCCGCACGCGATGCTGCTGCGCAAGCCCTACGATCCGCTCGATCTCATCGATGCGCTAAAAACGCCACTGCGCTAAACCGCGCTGCGCGCGGCCGGCGTTGCCGGCGCGCCGGCGGGAAAGCGTGCGCTCGCGCTAGAATTCCCGCAGACCGTCACAACTGCTGGTTCCACCGGAATTCGCCGATGACCATCCCCGTCAACGACGTCGAGGCCGCGCTCGTCACGCGGCGTTCGATTCGCGCCTTTCTGCCCACGCCGGTGCCGCGCGCCGATATCGAAGCCATTCTTGAAGCCGCCAGCCGTGCCCCGTCGGGCACCAATACGCAGCCGTGGAAGGTCTGCGTGGTGACGGGCGAGTCGCTGGCGCGTCTCTCGCAGGCGTTGCTCGACGCTTACGATCACCCGCAATGCGACGAGCTGTATCAGGAAGAGTATCCGTACTATCCGCATCGATGGGTGTCGCCGTACATCGACCGGCGCCGCAAAATCGGCTGGGATCTGTATGGTTTGCTCGGCATCGAAAAAGGCGACAAGGCGCGCATGCACGAGCAGCATGCGCAGAACTATCGCTTCTTCGGCGCACCGGTGGGCTTGTTCTTTACCATCGACCGGGTGATGGAACGCGGCAGCTGGCTCGACTACGGCATGTTCCTGCAGGCGATCATGACGGCCGCGCGCGGGCGCGGTCTCAATACGTGTCCGCAAGCCGCATTTACGCCGTTTCATCGGGTGATTGCCGAGCAGCTCGGCTTGCCGCCTGAAGAGCAACTGGTGTGCGGCATGTCACTTGGTTTCGCCGACGAAAGCGCTTTGGTCAACACGTTACGCACCGAGCGCGAACCAGTCGAACGGTTCACGCGATTTCTCGATTGACGGCGGTTATTGCGATCGAGGCAAGTCCCCACTTTCCATTGGACCCATATGAAAACATCGCGTCGTCATTTTCTGCTGCTGGGCGTGAGCGCGGGCTCGGCGGTCATGCTCACCCGTGCCGCCTGCGCCGACACGGCAAATACACTCAGCGAATCCGATCCGAAAGCGCAAGCCGTCGGCTACAAAGAGGACGCGTCCAAGGTCGACAAAGCGAAGTTTCCGGGCTACGCCGCCGGACAGAGCTGTGCCAACTGCTCGCTGTTCCAGGGCAAAGCCAACGACGCATATGGCGGATGCACGCTGTTCGGCGACAAGCAAGTCGCGGCGCGCGGCTGGTGCAGTGCGTACTCGAATATGTGAACGGCAAGAGGCGGCGCGCGATTAGGTTTGTCGCGCGCCGCACTTACATGCAGTCAATTCAACGCGCTCAGCACCAGTTCGTACGAACGGCCGATCCATACGGCTGCGTCGCGATGATCGCGTAATGCATCGCCGGTATTGGGGTGCAGGAAGATATCCAGCGCGCCATGATTGAGCGTGAGCCAGCCGACCACGTCGGCGAACTGCGATTGCGTGAACGCGAGCTGATACGACCACATGGGATGAGGTCCGACCGGGCGCTCGTGAAAGCGGCCCAGTTGCAGTGCGTCGCCCCAGTGCGCGCCGATCTGCTCGCGGAAAGTCCATGCCGCGTCGCGGCTGCCCGCATCGAAATACACGTGGGCGTGCCAGCTTGTAATGGCGGAGGTATCGCGAAAGGTCATATCAAGTCCGTGGCGTATCTGTCTTTATCCGACATTCATTCTGCTTCAATTTCCGCCGACGCGCGCGGCGCGCGCCTCATGTGAAACTGTCTCTCATCTTCGCCGACGATCTCGAAGCCGAGGCGCTCGTACAGGCGCTGCGCGGGATTGCCTTTGAGCACCTTGAGGGTGACCGGCAACGCGTCGGCCTGCGCGGCGCGCAACACCGTGTACAGCGCGCGCTCGCCGATACCGCGCCCTTGCAGCGCAGGCGCGATCTGCAATTGCACGACGACCCACTCGGTGTCGGTGCGATGCGCTTTGAGCAAACCGGCGGGCGCGCCGTCGATGCAAATCACGCGCGCTGTGTCATAACGATGCAGCAGACGCGCGCGATGCTCGGTGTCGTCCGACGGCTCGCCGACGCGCGCCAGGTGCTCCGTCATGGTCGCCTTGCGCAGCTCGAATAGAAAGGCCTCGTCCGTGTCCAATGCCGGGCGCAGGGTGAAGACAGGTTCTTGAACGGACATGTTGGTAACGTTTCCGGCGTGCCGGCGGCCAGTAAGAATGGTCGTGAATTGTCGCGCCAGCAGCGCTTTTTTACCACGCGGTTATGTTTGTGCCTCTCGAGTTCGCTAGCCGCCGGCCGCGTGGATGCCTTCGTCATAAGGTCCGCCGCGTGGCGGATTCTTGCGCTATCGCGCACGATCTTTCATGCGCAGTCGGCGTTTGCGGCTTGCTGACGGCATGGTGCTGGCTTTTGGTGTCGCGTTCGCCGCGGCTCGGCCGACAAGGTTTTTGTTCATTGGCATGCGCTTTGCTTTTGCCTCACTCGCGAATTGCTGGCGCGTGCGGGTTCGAACGTCGAACCGCCGATGAACGACGCCACCTGGCATAACAACGAAAATGCTGAATACGAAACCACTCACGGTCACGCACGGGGTCGACGGCGACGCGATCACACTCGTCTTTTATCCCGACACCGGTTGTCTGCGCTTTGCCGATGCGCGCGGCATGTGCCATGAGCTTCGGCCGCCGCATTCCTGGTTCGCGCTGTCGTCCGCGTCGCGAGGTGTGCGGCGCGGCACGCAAGCCATGACGGAAGGGTTGAATGCGCTGCTGCACGAGTTCCGCGCGAAACGTCCGTGCTGGTCCAGCGCGCATGCTTCGGCCACCCGACAGTGGTCCAGCGCACAGTGAGTCTGGCCGTGGCGCGATAGCGTGCATTGATCAGTCGAAAGAACTCGACGCGTGTTTCGCATCTGTATTCAGTTTTTTTCGGTGTCGTTCGTTCAACACGGCGAGCGGTTTAACGAACTTTGCGAGGTGGGCCATGGAGATTATCGAGTTTGAACCAAGCGTCTCGGCAGACGGGCGCACGGTGATTTTCCAGCTTTCGACGCGAGGCCGGGACCTCGAATGCGCCGTCACGCGTGAGGCCCTGGAACAGCACTTCTGGTTGCAACGCGGCGCGGGCGAGGAACGTGTACTGAAGACGTTCGCTGACGGCCGCAAACGCATCACCGCTGTAGCGGAGAGAAAACTGCTGGCGCGTCCGGGCGAAAAAGTGCTGCTGACGATCAGCGATTTCGCCGCACGCGGTTGACGAGTTCACGCTGCGCGCCTTGCAAGCTCACATGCTCAAAGATCAGCGAGCGACGGCGACGGTTCCGTCGCTCGCGTCGTTGCCATTCCGCCCCGCGCATTGCTCCAATGCACGGCCGAGGTCGTCGGCGACGAATTGGCCCTCGCGATAACCGCATGTTTTGCCGTGGCGGCGCAGACTGCGCGCCGCTCACCTCTGACGAAACCGGCCTGTTACACCGATTCGCCAAACTGGCCTGCCAAATCCCTTCGCTTCGCCCAATTGCATTCGCACCTGCCGGAATACACTGTTTTCCATGGAGCGACAAATCACCGAGCCCCATCGACGCGGTCTTCCCCCGCGTTGTTTTGAACCGTACCGTTGATGGCAGTTTGCCGCGGTTGTCGAAGGCGGCAGGGCAGTAAAGCAGTAGGTAGTCGAAGCAATGCAAACGGCGCGCGATCCATGTAATTTGCGCGTGAATCAGCAGGGGGTTGCAGTCAGGCGATGTCGAAGGCGAAGGACCCGACTGTAATTGCAGTGAGCAGTTCTGAAACGAATGGTTTCGCAGCAGCAGTATCGGCAGCACGTTTTATTTGTCGTGGTAGTTCACGCAGCACGGTTTTATTTGCAGTGGCAGTCCAGGCAACACAGCTTCAGCAGGTGTAGTTCAAGTAACAACAGCTTTGCGAGTTTGCGGTGGTTATACGTCGGCGAGCATCCACGCGCGAGTACGACTGTTCCATCCTGTCAGGCCCTGTTCCCTCGCGGGAACGGGGTTTTTTTTCGTCGTGACGCGCGACGCGACTTGTAATTGGCAAGTTCGAACCGATATCTCAACGTTGCGCTACGCGCTACGCTTTTGGCGGAATCGAACAACCAGCTGGTTGCGTAGTGTGAGATGCTGCATGCAAACCGGACTTGAAGCCGTTTAAGTCTGTCTTAATAGTTGCTTGCCATGATGGCTGCACAGACTCACATCAGGGCCTGTCAAGCCGCCGGCGTATCGGCGGCGTTTGTTACCGGAGCAAAAAAATTCGGTGGCGAAGCCGAGAGTTAGAGAAGGAGGTTGAACCGATATGTCCAGTAAATCGCGAGTCCGCAAGCACAACCAGTCGGCCATGTCCCCGTTGTTGCGCGCGCTGACCTATAGCCGCACCGCTCATGAGCCGGTTACGTCGGCGATGCTCCTGCAGTGCTACACCGCCCTCGATGCATTCCGGCACGGCCACGGCTCGCGGAATCTGCATATGACGTTGAGCCGGCATTTGCTGGTGTCGCAGGAACTTGCGCGCTTGGGCCTCGGTGAAGACGTTCTGTCCGACATCGAAAGCGCACATGCCGCGATGGTGCAGCTCGACGTGCGTGAACACGACGAAGGCGCGTGGGCATTGCAAGACGGCGAATACGCCCGCTTGTGCACGGCGTTGGCGATTCTCGACGGACAACTGTCCGTGGCATCGCTGAGCGAGATCGCGAGCGCGGAAGCGCGAATGATCGAAGGATTGATGAGGTCCGCGCAGGTGCAGGCGATTGCGGAAGCGACGGTCTGAGCCGGCCGCACGCGTTTCTCCTTTTTCACACGCGCAAATGAAACGCCCCATGTGGGGCGTTTTTTTAGTCTGCCGCGGTGACTTAGCAAGGAACGGCGCTAATCGTTGTACGCCGTCGAAACGTAGAACGCGGTCGCGTCCTGCCCGCCGTTCAATTGCACGAGCCGCGAATAGCCCGAGGTCAGCGGCGGGAATCCGCAAGTCAAGCAAGTCAGCACGCCGAGCGAATTGCTGCCTGCGCTGACTGTCGCCTGATACTGTCCGACGACGGCCGTGCCGTTCGGCGCGCCGACGAAATAGCCGTCCCCTTCCGTTGCCGTCCCTGAGGCTGTCAGACCGGTTGCCCGGACGTGCACGAATGTCACCGGAAACGCGAGGTCCTGCCCGTTCACGAGGCCCGACCATGTCACGCTCGCCGTGCTCTGCAGGCCCGCGAGCGACCCGCCGGGGGGCAGGAATTGATTGGTGAACTCCGGCAGCAGCGTCGGCCATGCGACCGAGTTGCCGGCCGCTGCGCTCAATGGGCTGCTTGGATTGATGATCGACGACTGGCCGAGCTGCGCGCCGTTCCGGTCGTAGAACGTGATCGTGTAGGTCGAATAGAGCGGCACGATACTCGCGTCCATCGGGTGCACGGCGTAGTAGCCGCTCGCGGCCGGCGCCAGGAAGTTCGCTGCCGACGAAATCGATTGCCACGACCAGCGATAAAACGTCGTGTCGCTGCCGGTCGTGGCAGGTGACACCGGCGCGGCGCTCAAGACCGCGTCCGACAAAGCCAGCGTGCTGCTGTCAGGAACCGTGCGCTGCATCAACCAGATCGGCGCGGCGAGACCCGGGCCAGTAACGGAAGCCGAATAGACGGATGGATTCGACGCGGTCGGGATCGTGATCATCAGGCCCGACTCGTAATGGTCCACGTCGTTCGGCTTCAAATCGAGGAACGTGCTCCGCGCGATTTGGGAGTTGATCGACACGGCGAATCGCGACTGGTTGCCGATCAGATCCCAGCCAAACTGCACGCCGTCGGCGAGGGTGACCGGCGTCGCGCGTTGCTGAGCGATGCTGTAGAAGAGGCACGCCGACTTGCCGTCCGAGAGCGTGACCGGGAACTGTACGAGCGACTGCTGCTTGCCGTTGAGCGTGAAAAAGGCGAGGGTCTTCGGCGAACCGAATACGGCGCCGGTCAAGTCCGCGTCCGTGAAGCCATGGCCGACAGCGAAATCGGTCGAACCGTTTTCCAGGAACGTGGCGTCGAGCGCTGGCGAGCAGGACGTGTTGAACGTGCCGGAGGCGGCGCAGGCCGTCAGCAGCGTCGCGAGCGGTTCCAGGTAATTCGCGGGTGCGGGCGGCGCGTCGAGTATCACCGCTCGCGTGGTGCTCCTGTTCAGCGCCACGGTCGTATTGGGCGCGGCATTCGATAGCAGCAGCAAGCCGCCGTTAGCGGCCGGGACGACGGACACCGCGTCGATGACTGCGTCGGCGCCGGTATGGTCCGGTGTGAACGCGCCGCCCATGAGATCGAAGTCGATCCCTCCGACGCCGTTCCGCGCAAGGATGATCCCCAATATCCCGCTGAGCGTATCGGCTTCGATCTGTACGGCGCTTTGGGCCACCTTGGCGAGCGCCGTGGGCGACGCGAGGTCGAGCGGGTTGCCGGAGACCGTGAGCATGGCGGCGACCGCGGTGGTCAGCGTCGTGACGTTGGCGACGGCCGGCGCCGGGCCGTTCGGCAACTGGGCCAGCACCGAGACGAGCGGGGCGGACCGGCGGGCAAAATCGTTGGCGACAATCAGGAACGGCGGCGTCATGCCTTTCACCAGGACCGAGTACACGCTTTGAGCGTTGGCGGACCCGTTCACCCAGACGCCGGCTGAATCGATCACCGTGACATGCGCGTCAGGCATGAGGCTGCCTGCGGTCACCGTCCCGGTCAGGACGGTCGCTGGGCCCGTCGGCGTGCTTGACGAGTTGGAGCCGGAATTGGAGTTGGAGCCGCCGCCACCGCCGCAACTGCTGAGTTGGAAAATGACTAGGGCCGCGATGGCGGCAATGCCGTTGCGCACTAACGATCGATGCATGATTTCCCCCGCTGCTCTAATCATTCGATTGCTTGTGAATGGGCCATCCTTTTGCGGGCCGATTTGCCGACGATTGCGCGCAATCGGACCATGCATCGTCGTTAAATTGAAGGCCGATAATTCGCGCGTGTCAACGCGATAAAACGAATGGCAATTACACGGGGGTGTTTAGCGCGTTGGGGAATACCTCCATGCGGCGATATCGTGCCGCACGGTAAAAACGAATCCCCATGACGCGCGCATATTACGAGTCTCCGTAAAACGCCCACTGGGCCGCCGCGCCAATGCCGGATCAGGTTTGCCGGAGCCTTTCATGCTTGTTAGACTGCCTCTCGCCAGCCCGCCGCACGCGCTTTTGCCTTCATACGCCTCCAGGGCGTTCACATCCGCGGCGCGATCAAAATCGGAGACGCCATGTCTTATATGCTGCTCATCGTCGAACCCCCGAATCAACGCATTGAACGCGGTGAAGCCGCGGGCCGCGAAGTCTACGATCAGATGCTCCGCTTCTCCGCCGATCTAAAAGCGCGCGGCAAGCTGGTCGCGGCCGAATCGCTCACGTCCCTGAACGACGCCGTGCACGTCCAGGTGCGCGACGGTCAGCCGAAATTGCTCGACGGCCCGTTCGCCGAAGCCAAGGAAATGGTTGGCGGGTTCTTCCTTCTCAATGTCGAAACGCGTGAAGAAGCCGTGGCGATTGCCGAAGCCTGCCCGGCCGCAACGTGGTGCACGGTCGAAGTCCGCAAGCTCGGACCGTGTTTCCTCTAGCCGATTCGCGCATCGATGCCATGTGGTTTCGGGGTTTTCCCTGGCGGATCGGCAAGTGTGTCGATCCGGCCGCGCGTTGCTCGTCGTGTGAATAAGAAGCCAGCCAAGGGCGCGGCTCTCCCTCTCACAATGATAAGGAGTCACGGCGATGCGATTCATGATCCTCGTAAAAGCGACCGCCGCCAGCGAAGCCGGCGAGATGCCGGAAGCGTCCCTGATGGCCGCGATGGGCGCGTATCACGAAGAGCTGGCCAAAGCCGGCGTGCTGCTCGACGCCACCGGCCTGCAACCGAGTTCGAAAGGCTGGCGCGTTCGCTACAGTGGCGGCAAGCGCTCGGTGGTGGACGGCCCGTTTCCGGAAACCGAAGAACTGATTGCCGGCTACACGCTGATCCAGGTGCGCTCGCGCGAAGAAGCCATGGAATGGGCGCGGCGCTTTCCGGCGCCCTTCGGCGACCAGGCGGACGGCGAAATCGAGGTGCGTCAATTGTTCGAATTCGACGACTTCGAACCCGGCCCGGAGTTGGAGCGGTTCCGCGAACTGGACGCCGGCAAGCGCTGAAACGCAAACGCGAAGCGCGCGCCGTTGATGTCGAAGCTGACTCAGGTGTTCTTCAGCATGGACAAAACGGTCGGCAAGGATTTCGAGGACGGCCTGAACAGTCTGAAAACGCTCGCTGAGGCGAGCTGAACACGGCGCAGGGCGTTCCAGCCGCGCCCTGTCCACAACCGATCATTGGACTCCGTCATGCATAAGCAGATCTACGTCAATCTCGCGGTCGACAATCTCGAACGATCGAAAACCTTCTTCAGCGCGATCGGCTTGAGCTTTGAACCGCAATTCACGAACGAACAGGCGGCCTGTCTGATCCTCGGCGAGAACATTTACGCGATGCTGCTGGTCAAGGAACTGTTCAAATCGTTCACCCGCAAGTCGCTGTGCGATCCGAAGGAAAGCACGGAAGCGCTGGTGGGCCTGTCGTGCGAAAGCCGGGCGGAGGTGGATGCGCTGGTTGCCAAAGCGCTCGCTGCCGGCGGCGCCGTTCCGCGCGCTCCGCAGGACTACGGCTTCATGTATGGGCACGGCTTCGAGGATATCGACGGCCACATCTGGGAGCTCATCTACATGGACCCGAACGGCAAGGCGGCGGGCTGAAGCGGTGACCACGGCAGCCACGCATCGTGCCATCGAGGCAGTCTGGCGGATCGAGTCCGCCAAGGTCATCGCCCACGTCGCGCGGATCGTGCGCGACGTTGGGCTCGCCGAGGAACTGGCGCAAGACGCGCTGGTGTCCGCGCTCGAACACTGGCCCGACGCGGGCGTGCCCGACAACCCGGGAGCATGGCTGATGGCGACCGCAAAGAACCGTGCCCTCGACCGCTTGCGCCAGGAAGCGCTGCATGCTCGCAAGCGTCAGGAGCTGGGGCACGATCTCGACGCGATGGAGGCGCATCTCGTGCCCGATTTCGTCGATGCCCTCGATGCCGCCCGCGCCGACGATATCGGCGACGATCTGCTGCGGCTCGTGTTCACCGCGTGCCACCCGGTGTTGTCGACCGATGCGCGCGTCGCGCTCACACTGCGTCTGCTCGGCGGCCTCACCACGGACGAAATCGCGCGCGCGTTTCTCGTGCCGGAACCGACCGTCGCACAGCGCATCGTGCGCGCCAAGCGCACGCTGTCGGCGGCCAAGGTGCCGTTCGAGGTGCCGCAAGCGGACGCACGCGCGCCGCGGCTCGCTTCGGTGCTGCAGGTTATCTATCTGATTTTCAACGAAGGCTATTCGGCCACGGCCGGCGACGACTGGATGCGTCCGGCGCTCTGCGAGGAAGCGCTGCGGCTCGGCCGCGTGCTGAGCGGTCTCGTGCCCGACGAAAGCGAAGTGCACGGCCTCGTCGCGCTGATGGAGATTCAGGCCTCGCGCACGCATGCGCGCACGGACGCGCAAGGCCGTCCGGTGCTGCTGCTCGATCAGGATCGCAGCCGCTGGGATCCGCTTCTGATCCGTCGTGGACTGGCCGCGCTCAACAGCGCGCACGCGCTCGGCGGCGCGAGCGGCCCGTACGCGTTGCAGGCAGCGCTCGCCGCATGTCACGCCCGTGCGCGTCGCGCGGAAGATACCGACTGGGCGCAGATCGTCGCACTGTATGACGCGCTGGCGCAGGTGGCGCCGTCGCCGGTGGTCGAGTTGAACCGTGCGGTGGCGGTCGGCATGGCGTTCGGTCCGGCGGCCGGTTTGGAGATCGTCGATGCGCTGGCAAGCGACGCCGCGCTGGCGAACTATCACTGGCTGCCGAGCGTACGCGGCGATCTCCTGGCCAAGCTGGGACGCATGGAAGAAGCGCGCGCCGAATTCGAACGGGCGGCCGGGATGACGCGCAATGCGCGCGAGCGCGAGTTGCTGCTCGAACGCGCGCACGGTACAGCGCATTGAGCGCGCCGCGTTAAACGCTATAACCGCTACCGGATCAACTGACGCACGCCCAACGCAACGATCAACCCGCCGCATACGCGATCGATCGACGCCTTCCAGCTCCGGTACGCGGTCGCAATGCGCTCATGCGACAAGGTCAGCGCGACGAATCCGTACCAGCTGCTCGCGACCACGCACACCATGCCGAGCATCGCCACAAACGTGCCGACGCTGACATGCGCCGGCGCGGCGGACGAGAACACGGCGGCGAAGAACGCCATCGACTTTGGATTCGCGATGTTGGTCGCGAAGCCTTGCGCGAACGCTTGCCGGAAGCCGCCCGCCGCGGCATTCACGCCGGCGGCCGGTTTGCCCGCCGACGCGTTGACGATCAGTCGTCCGCCGAACCAGATCAGATAGCCGGCGCCGGCCAGCTTCACCGCCAATGCGAGCCATGGAAAAGCCGTGAACACGATGCCGACGCCGAGAATCGCGCAGCTTGCCCAGAACAGGTTGACCAGCACGATGCCGCCGACCATCGCGAGCGCTTCGACACGCGTCGCCGATGCGGCCTTGTGCGCAACCGCAACGAAGTTCGGCCCGGGAGTCACCACGCCGGCCACGTACACAGAGAAAACGCCTAGAACCGCGGATCCATCAACCACGCTGTACTCCTTCATTCGCGGCATGCGGCGCACTATCGCCGCACGCCGCTTCGCCCATCAAGCCGAGAAAAACGCCAACGCGCCGGTGATCACGCCCGCGCCAGCCACGACGAACGAGAGATTGCGCAGCCATTTCTTGCGGGTCAGCAACGTGATCGCGCACAGGGCGATCGCCACCTGAATCAGCGTGGTGGCCTGTGCCCAGCGATGATGGCCATGCAGCAACGCTTCGCTGCGCGCGTCGTTATCGACGACTTCCTTTTCGATCGCTTCGGCCTTCGCGCGGATCGGCTCTTTCTGCTGCTTGTATTTGTCGACGTCGGCGAGAAATTTCGTATGCGCGTCCGTGTTGCCAGCGGACAGCGCCGCGCCGAGTTCGGCGAGATTTTCTTTCTCGCCCTTCGCCTGGTAGTAATTCCACTGGTTCGACGCTTCGGTCTTTTTGATCGCGGCTTCGTTCTTGTAGTACAGCGCGAGATTTTCGCTGTTGCCGCTCTGGTACGCGCACAGCGCGCCGATCGTCGCGAGAATGGCCGTCATCACGGCCATGCGGCTCGCAAACGGATCCGCGTCGTGATGACCGGCATGTTCCACCGCGTGGTCGTGCGGACCATGCACTTCATATTCTTCAGGCATCTGATTCTCCGAGGCAATGCTTTTCTTGTCGTCTGCGGGCGACGCACGAGCCCGTCGGGCTCAATCTTAGCGTGTGACGCGGGGTGACGGAAAAGGTGCCTGAGAGACGCGGCCGCAAGAGGCGAGTCAATGGATGCCCGACGCCAGCCACGTCCGCACCAACGGAATCATATGTTCGCCGCCGAGCATGCCGAGCAGCCCGACCAGCGCGACGGTCGGCGGCGCGGGCGACTTCACGTCCATCACGCTGTAGAGGAGGCCGACCAGCAGACCGGCGGCCAGCGAGATCAAATACGCTTTCATGACTGTTGTGTCCAGGTGAGAGGCGGGCTGCCGGGCCCGCCGGTCGCGATGGCGATCACATTGCGATGACGACCCGGCCGCGTGTGCCGGCGGCCACGGCCTCGTAGGCTTCGCGAGCGCGTTCGAGCGGGAATGTTTGCGCGATAGCCGGGCCGGTCAGCTTGCCGGTTTCGAAGCCGTCGACTAGCGCCGTCATCAACGGCGCCGATTCCGCGACGCCGAGCTTCGCGCTGTCCACGCCGAGCAATTGCGTCTCGTTGTGATAGAAGTCGATCAGATCGAATTCGACGCGACGCTTGCCCGTGCCGCTGATTTCGAGCACGCGGCCACGACGTTTGACGAGGCTCAACGCGGTCTCGAACGCCACGCCGCCGACTGTGTCGTACACGACGTCCGCGCCCGCGCCGTCGGTGAGCGCTCTCAAGCGGTCCGTGACGTTTTCATCGAACGGCACGTAGTCGTCGATCAGGCGGCCCGCCGGCGTGTCCGCGTCGAGCGGATGACGGTCCACGGCGATCACGCGGGCGCCGCGCGCCTTGGCGATCTGCACCACCGCACCGCCCACGCCGCCGCCCGCGCCGATCACGGCGATGGTTTCGCCCGCTTGCAGATGCGCGTACTCGACCGTGCCGAGCCAGGCAACCACGAAGTTCACGCCGATCGCGGAGGCTTCCGCGTGGCTCAGCGTTTTGGGTTTGCGCGAGAGTGCCGCGAGCGGCAGTTTGATGAATTCGGCGTGCGTGCCGTCGCGCGTGAAGCCGATGTCGCCGCCGGTGCCCCACACTTCGGCACCGAGCCAGGCTTGCGGGCCGTCCACCACCACGCCGCTGAAGTCGCGGCCGGGCGTGCGCGGCAGCACCGTGTGTGCGAAATGCCCGGAGACGTTCTTGACATCGCTCGGATTCACCGACGCTGCCTTGACCTGCACGACGACGTTGTCCGCATCGGCTTGCGGGGTCGGCAGGTCGGTGTAGTCGAGCACTTCGGGGCTGCCAAAAGATTTGAACTGGATGGCTTTCATCGTTTGTGGCTCCAATTGGGTTCCTGGCTGCGTTGCGCAACAGATTGAACGTTAGTCTAGGTGGCGGGCAGAAAGGCGTTGAGACAAAGGCTTTCGAAAATCGGACAAGACGTTTGGAGACCTGCGCGCTAGTAACGCAGCGAACCTGATCAACCTTGGCGGCTTTTCGCGGCTTCGGGCGAGACGGCGGACGCGACCTCGCTCAACGTGCCGCTCGGATCGAAGCCAGTCGGCGGCGCGCCCAGTTCGCGCCGGAACATGTCGCTGAAGCTGCTCGGCTGAAAACCGAGCGCGCGCGCGATGCTGCTCACCGGGCGTCCTTCGGCGAGCCAGGAGACGGCGACCGCCAGTTGCACCTGGCGGCGCCATTCGGCAAAGCCGACGCCCAGTTCGCGTGTGAAGAGCCGCGCCAGCGTCCGCACGCTCGCCCCGACGGACGCCGCATGCTGCTCGAAGCTGATCGCAATCGACGGATTGTCGATCACCGCGCGGCACAGCGCGTCGAGCCGCCGGTCCGACGCGTCGGGCAGCGCGATGCGCAGCGACGAGCGCGGCGCGTGTCCCAGTTCCAGCATGGCGAGACGGTAGGCGGCGTCGAGATAGGTTTGATCGCGCGAATCGCTGCCTTCATGCTCCGCGATCGAATTGATCAGTTCGCGCAGCAGGCCGTTCACTTCGAACACGTCGCTGCGGCGGCTCAGGTGACCGACATTGCGCGCGTGGAGATAGAGATTGCGCATCTCCACTTCGCTCATCATGTGGATGGCGTGCAGCGTGCCGGCCGGCAGCCAGACCGCGCGCTGCGGCGGCACGACCAGCGCTTCGCGGCCGACCTCGACCCACATCACGCCCGATACCGCGTACAACACCTGCGCCCACGTGTGCGAGTGCGGGTCGATACGCAGCCCGCGCGGATAGTGCCGCGCGAGCGAACGGGCGTCGGCGTCGTCGTGGAGTTCGGGTGGGCGGGCTTTGGGCACGGCGGCTTGGCTCAGGCTCCGCGCATTGCGGACGAAGGTCGCGGACCGGGGCGATCCGTTCGCGAAGCATAGCGCGAGGCGCGCGCCTGTGCAGCTTGAGCGCCGGTCGGCGCGTTCGGATGCGACTGGATGAGCTTATGTGCGCTTATGTGCGCTTATGTGCGCTTACGTGCGATGGCCCATCAACAGCAGCAGCAACGAGAGGGTCACGGTCGAGCCCACGGTCGAGAGCAAGATCGTTCGCGAGGTAATGTGCGCTTCACGCTCGTAGAACTCGGCGAGCATGAACGGCCCGGTGCCGGTGGGCAACGCGGCGAGGACGACCGCCATCTCGACCAGCGTCGACGAGAGCCCGAACACGCGCGCCGCCAGCCACCACGTCAGCGCCGGCTGTACGAGCAGCTTCACGCCCGTGAGCAACCAGGCAATGCCTCGTGCGCCGGCGTCGGCCGGGCGCTTCTCGGCGAGGAACAAGCCGAGGCTCACTAGCGCGCACGGACTCGCCGCGCCGCCCAGCAGTTTCAGGAAAGTCTCCGCGCTGGCCGGCAACGCGACATGGAGGCTGGCAAACAGCACGCCGGCAATCGGCGACACGATCAGCGGATTGCGCGCCAGCGAGCGCAGCACCTTCAAACCCAGCTTATGCGGCGTGCGCTCGGTCTGCAGACCTACCTCGATCAGCACGATGGCAACCGCGAACAGCACACATGCGACAAGGATCGTGGCGATCGTAGTCGGCGTCAGGCTCGCCGAGCCGAACGCGATCATGCCGAGCGGGAAGCCGATATAGCCGGTGTTCGGATACGAGGCCGCAATCGCATCGACGCTTGCATCCGCGAGATGCCGGCCGGTCATCAACCGCATCGCCAGAATCAGCACGAACACGCTGACGCACGCAATCGAGAATGTAGCGACGAACGCCGGTTGATAGAGCTGCTGCCACGTGGCGTGCGCCATGATGTCGAACAGCAGCGCCGGGAGCGCCAGCCAGACCACGAAGCGGTTCAGCTCCGACGCCGAGTTCGGTCCGAGCACGTTGCGCCGGCGGCAGGCGAAACCCGCGAAAATCAGGCCGAAAACGGGAAGCAGGATTTCGAGGGTGGCTAACATCGGCGCAGAGATGGGGGAAGCATGGCGATTCGCCAGCGTAGAGGTTGGCGGCGATACAATCCAATACTGTTTTCTGTGTTCGATAATACTTTTTTTGCATTGTCGTTTTGTGTGAGGGCGTCGTGATCGATATCAAGCCGCTGCGCTACTTCGTGACGCTGGCCGAGACGCGCCATTTCGGCCGGGCGGCAACGCGTCTGAATTTGTCGCAGCCGCCGTTGAGCCGGCAACTGGCGGCGCTGGAGGCGAGCGTCGGCGTGACGCTGGTCGAGCGCAGCCCGCGCAGCGTGAGCTTGACCGCTGCGGGCGAGCGTTTTTACGCCGACGCGAAGGCGATTCTCGCCGCCGTTGAGCAGGCGGTCAGCAATGCGCAAGCCGCCGCGCAGGGTGACGCCGGCAAGCTCGCCATCGGCTTTACGATGTGTGCGGCGTATAGCGTCGTGCCGGGTTATGCGCGGGCTTTCGGCGCGGCGTATCCCGAGGTCGCGTTGAATTTGCGGGAGGTCGTCTCGAACGATCTCGCCGCGCAGGTGCTGAGCGGGCAGATCGACGCAGCCATCATGTTTCCGAACGTGCCGGGCAAGGGGCTCGCCACACGCACGATTCTCAGCGAGCCGCTATGTGTTGCGCTGTCGCGCAGTCATCCGCGGGCGCGCGCGCGGCGTCTGAAGATCGCGCAACTGGCCGGCGAGCCGTTCGTGCTCGCGTCCGAGGAAGTCGCGCCAACATTGCGCGCGACAATCATCGAGCATTGCCGCTCGGGCGGCTTCGAACCCGACATACGTCTCGAAGTGCAGCTGCAACAGACGGTGCTGAGTCTCGTCGACGAAGGGGTGGGCGTGGCGCTGGTGCCGGCTTCCATGCGCCGCGCGCAACTCGCGGGCGTGGTGTTCCGGCCGCTGGCCGATGCGCCGCTGATCGAGCAGGTGTTGGCGTGGTCGCCGGCGAATTGCAATCCGTGTCTCGCGCGCTTTCTCGAACTGGCGTGAAGCTTGGGGTTATGAACTAGCGAGGTGGTTTGTCTTGGTCGCGTCTACGGTGTCGTCCGGATAGCGCAACGCATCTCGCTTGATGAGCCGGCGGCACCAGAAGGTCCAAACGGTCAGGCCGGCATAGACGCCGTACCTCAGCACGTCGGAAGCGACGACCGAGCGCGGATCGTCGGGCCATTGCCAGACGATCAGACTGCGCAAGATGTTCTCGCCCGTCATGCCGATGCCCCACACGAGCGTCATCAAGCGGATGTACGCGACGAGCGAAGGACGTTCGCGCCAATGCTTTTCGAAGCTCTCGACGCTGCGATGATCTTCACGCGACATGGTCGAGCGGGCGAGGTAAAACACCAGCGGCTTGGGCAGCGCGAGCGACAGCAGGAACGATACGCCGATCATGCCGGAGACCATTGGGTCTGCGATCTCGCGCATTCGCGCGTTGCCGCCGAAGCCGATGCTGAGCGCCAGCAGCGACAAGACGATGCCGATCAGCACTTGTGCGCTGAGCGCGTCGAAATGGCGATAGCGCAAAAGGTCCCAGCTCATCCACGCGACCAGCGGCAGCGCCGACGCGGCCAGCGCGCCGAGCTGGCCCCAGTGCGGGAAAGCGAGCCGGTAGGCGAGCACGGGCAAGGCGACGTTCACGATCAGCGCGGTGAGGTAGCGCAGGCGGGTTTTCATCGACGGAGCGGTGGTGAGCGTGGCAACGATGGTTGGCCGTACCCGGCGAGTGTAGGGCGAAGTCTCTTCGCATGCCATAGCTTTGCGGCGTGCGCGCGGCGGGATTTTGTCCACGTCCCTGGCGCGCAAAAAATCTGCGATCATCGAGCCGCTGATTGCCGGGCCACTCCATCAACTATCCGCTCCTACGCAATGCCGATTGCTCCCACGCTCCTCACCACCTCCCGCCTCACCCTGCGACCCCACACCCGCGACGATTTCCTCGAAAGTTACGCGATGTGGTCCGATCCCGAAGTGATCCGCTACATCGGCGGCAAACCCTTCACGCGCGAAGAAGTTTGGGCGCGTCTGCTGCGCTACGCCGGACATTGGGCGATGCTGAACTACGGCTATTGGGTCGTGCGGGAAAAGGGCAGCGGCCGGTTTCTCGGCGAAGTCGGCTTTGCCGACTACCATCGCGAGATCGAACCGTCCTTGATGGTGCCCGAAGTGGGCTGGGCGCTTGACCCGGCCGTGCATGGCCGCGGCTACGCGACCGAAGCCGTGCGCGCCGCGCTGGAGTGGGCCGACCGGCAGTGGCCGGATGGCGAAACGGCCTGCATCGTCGCGCCGGAGAATCTGCCGTCGCTGCGCGTTGCCCATAAGTGCGGCTATCGTGAGCAGCATCGCACCACGTACAAAGGCAAGCCGACCATCGTGCTGCGTCGGCAGGCCCACGCGGTTTGAGCCGGCGCGCGGCGAGCGCCGCGGTTGCCGCTCAGGTGGAGCAAGCCATCTGCGCCGGCCGGCTCGACAAATCAGCTCACTGCGCGTCGCCGCTCGCGGCTGCGCGCTGCCGTGCGATCAGATCCACCAGCCGTTCGACCTGCTGCCCTTGCGCATCGAAGTTGCCGCTATCGAGCCATCGCGTATAGCTCGGGCGCAGCGCGGGCCATTCACTGTCGATGATCGAAAACCACGCCGTGTCGCGGTTGCGTTCGCGATACACGATCGCCTGGCGGAAGATCCCCTCGAACGTGAAGCCGTAGCGCAAAGCCGCCGTGCGCGACGGCTCGTTCAACGAATCGCACTTCCATTCGAAGCGCCGATAGCCGAGTTTGTCGAACACCTGCGTCATCACCAGAAACATCGCTTCGGTGGCGATGCGCGTGCGCTTCAGGCGCGGCGAATACGTGACGTGGCCGACTTCGATCACGCCGTTCGCGCGGTCGATCCGCATCAGCGCCAGCGTGCCAACCGCCTTGCCGGTCGCCAGATCGATCACCGCATGGTGCAGCGGATCGGCGGACGCGGCGGCGCGCGTCAGATGCTCGCGATAGGCAGCGAGACTCTCGAACGGACCGACGCTCAGATAGGTCCAGTCGCGGCCGTCCGTGGCCGAGCTGTACGCGTCGTAGAGGTCCTCGGCGTGACGTTCCACGTCTACCGGTTCGATCCGGCAATAGCGGCCTGCCAGCGGCTCGCGGCCGGGAGCCTGAGCGCCGTTCCAATCCGGCACGGGGGCGCCGATCGGCTGTTCGAATGCGTTGCGTCTGGATTCCATATCGTTGGTCCCATGCAGGAAGGTTGAAGGTTGCGGTCGGTTACGAATGATCGTCGATGATGAAAGAACGATACGGCAAACGTGGTATGTTAAAAAGATCCACGCCAACGTCATTTGATAGGTCCAGCCGCGATGATCGAGATCATTGGCCCGCTTAGCAGCCCGGCTGCGTCGGCCGCCGCCGGCGGCGGCGCAAAGCCCGAGCCGCTGCAAAAACAATTGCTCGAACGCTTGCAACAGGCGATTCTCGCGGGCCGTTTGCCGGCGGGGTCGCTGTTGCCGTCGTCGCGCCTGCTCGCGGCGGAAATGGGCGTGTCGCGCAACACGGTGGTGATCGCGTACGAGCATCTTGCAGCGGTGGGTTATGTGGTCGCCGACAAGAAGGGCACGCGCGTGAGCCCGCTTTCCAGCCCATCCGCACGTGGTGAGCCGGCCTCGCAGCCGGCCGCGCCCGATGTGGCCTACGCGTCGCGCGTCGGGCAGTTCGCGGCCACGCGCACCCACGCCGACAACACCTTTCCTCTGACGCCCGGCACGCCCGCTCTCGACCGTTTCCCGCTGACCGCGTGGCGGCGCGCGCTCGAACGCTCGATGGAGCGCGCATTGCCCCTCGCGCTGGGCTACGGCACGCCGGCTGGCGAGCCGGCGTTGCGCGACGCGATCGCCGCGCATTTGCGCATGGCGCGCGGCGTGCGCTGCGAAGGCTCGCAGGTGGTGATCACCGAGGGCGCACAGGAGGCGCTGAACCTGTGCGTGCGCCTCTTCACCAATCCGGGCGATGTCGCGTGGGTCGAGGATCCCGGCTATCGCGGCGCGAAGGCCGCGTTCAATCTGGGCGATCTGACCACGCTGCCGATTCCCGTCGACGCCGAAGGCATGGCGGTGCCATCCGACGCATGGCGCACGCAGCCGCCGAAGCTGATCTACACGTCGCCTGCGCATCAATACCCGACGGGTTCGGTGCTGTCCGTGGCGCGTCGGCTGGAACTGATCGCCCAGGCGCGCCGCAGCGGCGCGTGGCTGATCGAAGACGATTACGACGGCGAATTCCGCCACACTGGCGAGCCGATCGCCAGCATGCAAGGGCTGGTCGAGGACGCGCCGGTGTTGTACGTCGGCTCGTTCAGCAAAACGATGTTTCCCGCGCTGCGCATCGGCTTCGTGGTGTTGCCGCGGCCGATCGCGGCGCACACCGCCATCGCGGTGCAGGAGATGCTGCGCGGCGGACATCGGCTGGAACAACTGGCGCTCGCGCATTTCATCGAAAGCGGCGAGTTCGGGCGGCATCTCGGACGTATGCGGCGTCTGTATCGCGAGCGCCAGCAGGCTTTGCGCGACGCGCTGACCGAGCATTTTGACGCGTCGCAGATTCTCGGCGGCAATTGCGGCATGCATCTGACGCTGCGCTTGCTGTCACGCATCGACGATCGGACGCTGGCCGAACTTGCGCTCGCCCAAGGGCTCAATCCGCGCGCGCTGTCCGGCTTCGCATTGCAACCGCGCGCCGAAACAAACGGGCTCGTGATCGGTTACGGCAACACGCCGGCCGAACGGCTGGCGCCCGCAATCCGTGTGCTGGCCGGGCTTGCGGCCGGGTTGGACGGCAAGCCGAAGCGCCGTCCGGCAGCCACGTCGGATGCGAAGATGCGCGCGTAACTTTTTGCGTTTGTCCGCGCGGCCCATGTCGCGCTATCGTGTCGCTTATGCGCGGCGATTTCGGAGTGTGCGACATCGACGAATCGCCCGCAGCTCATGCCGCACGCGCCGCACTGCAACATCGCGTGACACGCGGTGCCGCAAGCGCGCTTGCCGGGCCGTTGCTGGCCCCGGCATGAAGAAAGCCTTTGTTGTGGTTATCTATGATGATTTATCCGACCGGAGACGACATGAAGGAAATCGAACCGACCCCGTGGTTTGAGCTTGAGGCCCACACGCCCGTCCGTGAAGGCTGGTATGAGGTGCAGTTGACGAGCGGGGACACGGCCTTTGCGAAGTTCGGCGACGGCGTATGGACCGAGAAACCGTTGCTCGTGTTCACGCACTGGCGCGGCTTGTCCGCCGATCCATCGACGGCCGGCGAAGGCGAAGCCGAATCGATCGCTGCCGAGGCCACCGCGGCCCAAGGCGTGCGCGCCGCCTGGAACGCGTTCTTCCCAGGACTTGGCGAGGAACAGCACAAGCCGCTGGACGCTGTACCCAACGGTAAAGCGCCGCACTGATGCACACCCGGGCGGCGGCTCGCGAGTTGCCGCCCTGATTTGCCTGACCTTACTTTCGCTTTAGCGCTTTAACGTGTGAGCGCCTCGGCAGCCAGCCTGCCGATCTCCATATCGATGTCGGGCGCCTCGCCCGTCTCGAGAATCCACGCCGCGGACAAACCGGACCACGCCAGTATCCACTGCAGCAGACGGCGCCGATCGAGTCCAGCCATCCGCGCGACCCGTTCGACGCGATGCTCGAACCATCCCGATCGCAACGCCGACGCCTCATCTGGATTGCAAAAAATGTTCGCGTAGTCGAATCCGCGTTCGCCGAAGAGGCCTTTCGGGTCGATGGCCAGCCAGCCGCGCGAGCCGAAATCGAGCACATTGCCGTGATGAATGTCGCCGTGCAACACCACCGGGTCTTGCGGCGCGGCGAGCAGGGCTTGCGCGACGGTGGCGCTGTCCTGCAACCAGCCGCCGTATTCTTGCGCGGCGGGCCAGAGACTTGCGAACCAGCGTGGCAGATCGATCAATTCAGGCGGCGGTTTGTTTCGCGGCGCGTGGAGCCGCGCGGCGGTGGCGCAGAGAATGTCGGTGGCGCGGTCGTCGGCGCCGCTATCGCCGGTGCGCGCCAGGTCCGCCAGCGCGTGACTGCTTTGCGCGCGCTCAAGCAGCAGGGCGGCGGCATCGTGCGCGAGCACGCGGGCCGCGCCTTCGCCGTCCCACCACACCATCAACCGCGCGCCGAATTTCTCTTCGGGTTCCTGCGCGACTTTCAGCATCGCGGGGATGCCGTGGTGGCGCACCGGCAGCAGCCGGCTACTGTGCGTGCGAATCGGCGCGCCGTCCTGCTGCAGATCCCATTTGACGATGTACTCGGTGAACATTCGTGCTTCAGTTCGCGAGTGCTACGACGCTAATGTCAGCGATATGCGGGCGGACGATGTGCACGGTTCCTCCAACGAGTTCGACGGTCTTGCATTCTCGCCTGGATCGGCCCGAGGTGGCGTGCGCAGCGCGTATCAAGACCCGACGCTACAATCGCTCTCATTCATTTGACGCGGATTCTACGTATGAAAATCACCCGAGAACCCGTGGCCTTGCCGCGCGCCACGCAACTGCTGAATCATGGGCCGGTCACGATCATCACCAGCGCGCACGGCGGCCGCTCGAACGTGATGGCGGCGTCGTGGGCGATGCCGCTCGACTTCAACCCGCCGAAGGTGGTCGTAGTGGTGGATAGCCGCACGCTCACGCGACAACTGATCGAGGCAAGCGGCATGTTCGGACTGCAGCTGCCGAGCCGTGGATTCGCTGCGCAAACGCTGGCGGTGGGTACGAACGCGGGCACCGAACTCGACAAGTTCTCCGCCTTCGACCTGGAGACGTTCCCCGCACAACGGATCGACGTGCCCATGCTCGCGGGTTGCATCACATGGATGGAGTGCAAGGTCATTCCGGACGATAGCCAGCGCCACGATCTGATCATCGGCGAAGTCGTCGCGGCGTATGCGGATAGCCGCGTGTACTCGAATAACCGCTGGCATTTCGGCGACGATCCCGATCTGCGCACCTGTCACTACGTGGCCGGCGGGACGTTCTTTGCCACGGGCGATGCATTCGAGGTGGATGCCGTGGCGAATGGCGGGGCGCGGTGAGTGAGTAGGGCTTAGTGCGCGCCACTACTTGCTTCGAAGGAACTTGCCCGCCTTCAATTCCAGTAACACAACGAGTTCCGGCTGCATGAATGCGTAGTTGTCGGGAATGTCGAGACAGACGACTTTCTTGCCGTTCAGGCACGCACGGAATTTCGCCGACAGCCGCGCGCGATGCGCTTTCTCCATAACGAAGACGATGTCGGCCCAGCGAACCTGCTCGGGCGAAAGAGGCAAGTCGGCATCGGCACCGAGACCGGCCGAGTCGGTCTCGACGTCGGGCCAACCGGCGAACACTTGCTCAGCAGTTGGACTGCGCAGGCGGTTTTTGCTGCATACAAACAAGGCACGTATCACAGTGGGTATCGCCGCCAAGTCGCTATGCCTGCGGCGCGAATAAACGTATCGCTCACGCGTCGCCCTCGGCAAATTTCTTCAACGCGTCTCCCGCTAACCGATACCGTACCCATTCGCTTTGCGCGCTTGCGCCGATCGATTCATAAAAGCCGATGGCCGGCTCGTTCCAGTCGAGCACGCTCCATTCGAAGCGGCCGCAGCCGGTGTCGCAGGCAATGCGCGCGAGGTGGCGCAGCATCTGTTTGCCCGCGCCGCTGCCACGCGATGCCGGCGACACGTACAGGTCTTCCAGATAAAGCCCCTGCTTGCCGAGCCAGGTGGAATACGAAAAAAAGTAGACGCAAAAGCCGATGGGCTCGCCGTTCATCTCGCAGATCAGCGCCTTCGCGCTGGAAGCGGCGGAAAACAGGCTCGCTTCAATGTCGTGAACGGTCGCGACGACTTCGTGCTCCGCTTTCTCGTACACCGCGAGTTCGGTGATGAAGCGAAGAATCAACGCGGCGTCGGCGGCGCGAGCGGGACGGATATGGATAGTCAAGGTTAGTGGCTCGGTTGATCGGTTGAATTGTGCAGACCGAAGTTTCGCGCAGACGCGCGCGCTTCGGATCAGACATACATCGTAGCGTTTATTGTGCCGTTATGACCAGAGCGCGGCGAGAATGCGATTGACGTCCCGCCACAGAATCGTTTACTGTCGATCCATGGACTTCCACTCGATTCCCTTCGCTGCCGTCACCACCACGACGACCACCTTCACAGGCGGGTCGTCTGGAGGTTGCACGCACTAGAAGCAGGACGCTGTGGCAAACCACCAAAGGCCTCGCCGGAAACGGACGGGGCCTTTGGCGTTTCTGGACCTCCGTTTGCGGCATCCATTCGCGGTAACCGATCAAATGGAGCAAGACTGTGAACGATATCGACCATCGTGTAATCGGCAATAAACTCGACCTCTTCCATCACCAGGAAGAAGGCGCCGGCATGGTTTTCTGGCACCCGCGCGGCTGGGAGCTGTATCGCGTGCTCGAAGACTATGTGCGTGCGCGCATGCGTCGCGCGGGCTTTCGCGAGATACGCACGCCGCAATTGCTGGCGCGCTCGCTGTGGGAGAAGAGCGGGCACTGGGAGAAGTTCGGCGCGGCGATGTATTCGTTAGCCGATGCGGAAGAAGGCCGCGCGCTGTGTCTGAAGCCGATGAGTTGTCCCTGTCATGTGCAGGTATTCAATCAGCGCGTGCGGTCTTATCGCGAATTGCCGGTGCGCTACAGCGAGTTCGGCGCGTGTCATCGCGATGAGCCGTCGGGCTCGCTTGAAGGATTGAAGCGCACGCGTGCTTTCGTGCAGGACGATGCGCATGTGTTCTGCACGGAGGCTCATATCGAGGCGGAAGTCGGCCGCTTCTGTGCGTTGTTGCGTGCGGTCTATGCGGATCTCGGTTTTCCCCAGTTCAAGGTCGCGCTAGCGACGCGGCCGGCCATGCGCGCGGGCGACGATCAAACGTGGGATCGCGCGGAAGATGCGCTGGCGAACGCGGCGCGTGCGGCCGGGATCGAGTTCGACGTGCTCGAAGGAGAGGGCGCTTTTTATGGGCCAAAACTCGAATTTCATCTTCTGGACAGCCGCGCGCGAAGTTGGCAGTGCGGCACGATCCAGCTCGATTTCGTGCTGCCCGAGCGGCTCGACGCGGAGTTCGTCAACGAACGCAATGAGCGTGAGCGGCCTGTGATGATTCATCACGCGGTGCTCGGCAGCATGGAGCGGTTCATCGCGATGCTGCTAGAGCATCACGAGGGATGGTTGCCGGCGTGGCTGGCGCCTGAGCAGGTCGTGGTTGCGACGATTAGCGAGGCGAATAGCGCTTACGCGCAAGAGGTCATGCAGGCGCTCGACGATGCGGGTGTCAGGGCGGTGCTTGATACTCGACCTGAACGGCTGGAGAAGAAGATCGTCGATGCGCGCGAGAAACAGGTGCCGCTTCTGGTTGTGGTGGGCTCGCGCGATGAGCGGGATCGGACGATTAGTATTCGCTTGCGGGATGGGCGGCAAATGACGGTTTCGTTTGTGGAGGCTGTGGAACGGTTGAGGTCGATGGCGCTAGCGCCTGTGATGGCGTCGAAGCTGTGATGTGGCGAGGTCATGGAACCGTGAAAATGAATCGCCCCCATTTCGCCAACGGCCTCATATCCACTCCCACCATCCTCAACGCCTTCCAGATCACCGTCGCCACCGTGTCATAAGCAGGAATATCCGTCGCCATCTCGAACGCACGCACCAGATGCGCCGCGTGCAGATTCGTGCAGAAGGTCGTCACTGCATCCGGTCTCGCGAACGCGGCCTCGCGCATCATGATTGCGAGTTGGGTATCGGGCACTTCAGCGAAGCTGTAGTTATCCCGCAGCCCCAAATGCCGTTCCGCGACGCATTCAATCCCGAGCTTCTCATAGTTACGCACGATTCGTTGCTGGACATCATCGGTATAGGGCGATACGAGACCCAATCGGCGCACACCGGTCTTCTCGAAGATCTCGTTAAGCGCCAGCACCGAAGTCGTCGCGGGAATGCCCGTCGCCTCCGTAATCTGCCGACACAGCGCCTGATCGCGCTCGAATCCCAGCCAGCCCGCCGACGTGCCGCTCCAGCCGATCACGTCCACCCGCGCATCGGCCAGTTGACGCGCGGCCGTTAGAATCCGACTCACGTCGAACTGGCCGAGCGCCTGCTCGGACAACGCGATCTCAGTCACCGTGAAGCGGGCAAAATGCGCGCTGACATGCGGCAGTTCGCTCAGCATCGCCACCGTCATCGGCTCGAGCGCGGTGTTCGACGACGGCGTCAGAATACCGAGCCGGATTCGTTTGCTTTGCATCTTGACGCGTCCCCTTTGCTTTAATCCGCGAGCAACAGCTTCACGCCCTCAGCGGCTTCATAACGCAGCGCGTCGAGATCGAGACCCGGAATCACGCCGTTATCCACCACCACGCGACCGTTCACCACGTTGTAACGAACGCGCGCCGGCTCGCCCGCCGTCACCGGCGCAACGGCAACATCGTGAAAGCCGTTGAAGCGCAGATCGCTGACGTCATACAGCACGAAATCCGCGGCCTTGCCGACTTCAAGCGTGCCGACCGCATCGAGTCCGAGCACGCCCGCGCCACCCGCGCTGCCCCAGTGAATCGTCTCTTCGACGGTAGTCGCCGACGCGCCGTGCGCCGCGCGATGCACGAGCCACGCGAAATGCGCCTCGTTGGTCATGCTGCCGGATTCGTTCGACGCCACGCCATCCACGGCGAGCGACATCGGCACACCCGCGGCCGCCATTTGCGGCGCGGGCGCGATGCCGCTGCCCAACCTGGCGTTACTGACCGGGCAATGCGAGCATCCACTGCCAGTTTCGGCGAGCATCGCGATCTCGCTCGCCTGCAGATGCACGAGATGCGCGAACCACACATCCGGTCCAAGCCACTCGTGATCGGCCACGAACTCCACCGGCAGTTTGTTGAAACGCTCCTTGCAGAAATCGACATAACGGGTCGTCTCGGACAGGTGCGTATGCAACCTCAAACCCATCCGTCTAGCCGCGCGCGCGACCTCCGGCAACAGGTCGGGCGGCAGGGAAAACGTCGGCGTAGTCGGCGCGACTACGACACGACGCATCGAAGCCTCGCCGCCATCGTGATAGCGCGACTTCAAACGCTCGATATCGGCAAGCATCTGATCGAGCGTCTCGGGCTTGAGCGCGACCTTGGAAAAACCCGGATGATCTCCCGCCGCCTGCAATGCGCCGCCGCGGCACAACACGAAGCGCATGCCGAACGAAGCCGCTTCGTCGAATAGCAGATCGCCGGTTTCGGTGGTGCCGTCCGCGTGATAGAGATAGTGATGATCGGCGCAGGTCGTCACGCCGGAGAGAAGCAACTCGGCAAGACCCAGACGAGCGGCAACGCGTGCCAGATCCGGCGTAAAACGCGCAAGACGCGGATACGGTACAGCGGCTAGCCATTCCTGCAAATCCGCATTGATACCGGACGGCACGGCCTTCAACAGATTCTGGAACAGATGATGGTGCGTGTTGACCCAACCCGGATACACCACGCAGGAACGCGCGTCGATTACGCGTTCATCGGCACGCGGTTCGAGATTCGGCGCGATGGTTTCGATACGGCCATTGCGAATGCGCAGATCGACCTGGCCGAGTCTTGCGCGCTCGCCGCTCATTCCGCTCATCACCGCGACAGGGTTCTTGATCAGCAACGCTTCAGTTTGCATGCTCACGATTCGATATCCTTTCAGTTACTGCGAAGCGGCCGCCTTTGCAAAGACGGCCGCGCTCGTCATGCAACATCCGCTTATTCGCGGACCATGTTGTGCGCCGGCACCGCGTCCTCTTCATGCGCGCCGTTGAGCACCGCGTTCAGCACCACGGAAACGAGGCACGCCAGTACCACGCCGCTATGCAGGAACGGTTGCGTCCAGTCGGGCATGTGCTTGAAGACCTGCGGCGCCATTACCGGAATCAACGCGGTGGCGATCGTGAAACCGACAATCAGCACGTTGTAGCGATTGCGCTCGAAGTCCACCTTCGCCAACGTCTGCACACCGGCCGCGACCACTACGCCGAACATGGCGATACCCGCACCGCCGAGCGCGGCGGAGGGCGTCGACGCGACCACCGCGCCGATCTTCGGCACCAGCGCCACCACGCACATCAGCACGCCGCTGATCGCCACCACCCAGCGGCTGCGCACGCCGGTCAGAATGACGAGCCCGACGTTTTCCATGAACGCGATGAACGGAAACGCCGCGAACATGCCGGCAATCGCGCTCGCCAGACCGTTGGCACGCATGCCGCGCACCACGTCCTCCTCGCTCACGTCCTTATCGACGATGTCGCCGATCGCGACGAACAGGCCCATGGATTCGACCATCTGCACCACCATCACGACAATCATGGTCAGCACCGGCACCAGCGAAAACACGGGCGTGCCGAAGTGAAACGGCAGTGGCATGGTGAACCACGGTGCCTGCGCCACGCTCGCGAAGTTGCCCATGCCGAGCGAACACGCCAGAATGCCGCCGGCAATCAAACCGATCAGCACTGACAGATTGCGCAGAAACGCATTGGCAAAACGGTTGATCGCGAGAATCACCAGCGCGACGAACAACGTGACGCTCAGGAAGGGCAGCGCGCCGAACTGCTGCTGCGCAGCCTCACCGCCACCGGCCCATTGATACGCGACGGGAAACAACTGCAAGCCGATCACGGTCACGATGCAGCCGGTCACTACAGGTGGAAAGAACCTTCGTAAGCGCCCGACCAACGGCGCGGCGAACATCGTGAACAGACCCGCGCCAATCACGGCGCCACATACGCCGGCAAAGCCGACGCCCGGACTCGTGCCGATCGCGATCACCGGCCCGACGCTGCTGAATGCGACGCCTTGCAGAATCGGCAGACGCACACCGAACTTCCAGACGCCGACGGTTTGCAGAATCGTCGAGATGCCCGAGCAAAACAGCGCCGTGCTGATTAGCACGGTGGTGTCGGCCGGCGACATCTTAAGTGCCGACGCGACGATCAGCGGCACCGCGATGGCGCCGATGTAAGCCACCAACATGTGCTGCAAACCGAGCGTGATCATCTGGCGCTTCGGCAGAATGCGATCGACGGGGTGTATGGCGGTGTTCATGACGTGTCTCCAAATTATGGTTATCGATCGGAGCGCGCCACACGGACCTAGCCGCGCGGCACTACGACGCGCGCCGACCGGATCGCCCGTCAGGCCGCAACCGGCACGGCAAGACAGGCATGGAAGCGGTCGGTCAGCGCGGCGCGATCGAGATCGCGTCCGATGAAAACGATGCGGCACGAACGCGGCTCACTGCCCCACACTTGCGCCGCGCGCAATTCGATGACGTTGTGCACGCCTTGCAGCACGTAGCGATGCGACTGGCCTTGCACCGCGAGAATGCCTTTCATACGGAACAGGTTCGCGGCATCCGAGTCGCGCAGTTCGGCGAGCCATGCTTGCAGCGCGTCGAGGTCGATATCCGCGTCGACTTCGATCCCGACCGAGGAAACGCTTTCGTCGTGCTGGTGGTCGTCGTGATCGTCGTCGTGATGGGCATGCTTGTGTTCGTGCTCATGTTCTTCATGGCCGTGCGCGTGTTCTTCTTCATGCAAGCCGTCGGTCTCGACGAGAATCTGCGAGAACTCGTTTGCACCTACGCCAAGAATCTTGCCGAGGTCGATCTGCGCATAGCTCGACTCGACGATTTCTGCCGTGGCATTGAGCCCGCGAATACGTTGCGTAAGCGAAGCGATATCGTCCGGTCCCACCAGATCGACCTTGTTGATGACGATACGGTCCGCGCACACGATCTGATCGACGGCCTGGTTGTCGCTGCCGTCGAGCACCAGATCGTCCAGATGCGCGGCGATATGCTTCGCATCCACCATCGTGACGACGGCGTCGAGAGTGACCTGTTTGGCGATGGGATCGTCGAGAAAGAACGTCTGCGCGACGGGATATGGATCGGCGAGCCCGCTGGTTTCGACGATGATGTGATCGAGCCGGTCCGGCCGTTCCACCAGCATGCGCACGATCCGCACCAGATCCTCGCGCACCGCGCCGACGCAGCACACGCAGCCATTCGTCATTTCATAGATCTCTTCGGTCGATTCGAGCACGAGGCCGCCGTCGATGCCGATTTCGCCGAACTCGTTTTCGATCACCGCGATCTTGCGGCCGTGTTTCTCGCGCAGGATGTAGTTGAGCAGCGTCGTTTTGCCGGCGCCGAGAAAGCCGGTCAGCACCGTGACGGGGATTTTCTCGATTTCGTTGTGGGTGGTGTGAATGTGATTCATGGCTCGTCTCCGTTTCTTCGTTCGTACTGCGGTTCGGCTATCAGGCGATATACGGTGCTTGTGCTTCAACTTCTCGCCAGCGTTTGACGGTGCCCGCTTCGAGACCAAACAGATCGAGCACGCGGCCAAGCGTGTGGTCGATCATCTGGTCGAGTGAAGCGGGGCGCGCGTAAAACGCCGGCACGGGTGGCGCGACGATCGCGCCCATTTCGGTTACGGCAATCATGTTGCGCAGATGCGCCAGCGTGTACGGTGTTTCGCGCGCCAGCAGGACTAGCGGGCGGCGCTCTTTCAACGTCACGTCGGCGGCGCGTGAGATCAGGCTCGACGACATGCCGCTGGCAATTTCGGCGAGCGTCTTCATCGAGCACGGCGCGACGATCATGCCCAGCGAGCGGAACGAGCCGCTGGAAATGGCCGCGGCCATGTCGTCGCAACGGTAGGTGGCGCTAGCTAGCGCGCTGACGTCGGCGAACTTGTAGTCGGTTTCGTGCGTCATCGTGAGCAGTGCGCTGCGCGAGACGGTCAGATGCGTTTCGATATCGAGTTGACGCAGCAATTGCAGCAGGCGCACACCATACGTAAAGCCGGATGCGCCGCTGATGCCGACTACGAGTCGCCGCGTGCTCATCGCGGTACTCCGGCGGCGTGGGACAGAATGTCGACGGCCTCTTGCGAGGCACGTTCGCTGATCCGCGCGCGGATGCCGTCGAAATGCGAACCGCGCGTCGCGTCGATGCCCATGCGTGACGTGGTGCCCGCTGCGGACGACGATGGATCGAGCGGACTGCCGGGCAAACCATCGACGATAAATACGTCCTGGTGCGGCTGAAAATGCGTGGCGATAGCCCAGAGCACCTGCGAGTCATTGGTAATGTCGATGTCGCTATCCACCGCCACGACGTTCTTCAGATACGGGTCCCAGCCGAGCAGCGCGAGCATGATCTGGCGCGCTTCGCCGTCGCGCGTTTGATTCAGCGCGACGTAGCAGTGAAAGTGTGTGCCGGAGTTGGGATAGTGCAATGCCGTGACGGATGGGAAGCGCGCCTTCAGCTTCTCGCTCATCTCCGCTTCACGCGGCAAGCGCGCTAACGTCAAATGTTCTGCGTAAGGACCGCCGACTACATCGACGAGCCACGCATCGTGACGACGCATCGTCGTATCGACGCGCAGCACGTTGTTGGTCGAGCGGTCCGATGAATAGCCGGTGAATTCACCGAACGGGCCTTCTTCGGCGTGAGCTGAAGGATCGATCGTGCCTTCCAGCACGAACTCGGCGGAAGCGGGCACGCCGATGCCGTAGCGCGGCGTGCGCACCAGTTCCAGCGGCGCACCGAACAGACCGCCGGCGATGGCGCGTTCGTCGGTGCCGAACGGCACGCGCGCGGCGGCGGCCAGCATGAACAGCGGATGCGCTCCGATCACCATCGCGACTTTCAACGTGTCGCCGCGTGCCTGGGCGGTTTGCAGCATGCGCCAGAGGTGTCCGCGCGAATGCAGGCTGGTGGCCAAAGCGTTTTTCGCGTGCCGCATCGAACGGTGATAACTGAGGTTCGCCACACCGGTGACCGGATCTTCGGCGACGATCACCGCGTTCGTGATGTACGGACCGCGGTCGGTATCGAAGTGGCGGATCATCGGCAATTGCGCGAGATCGACGGCGTCGCCTTCAATGACCTGATCCAGTACGGGGCCGTTCGATACATAGGCCGGCGCAATTGGCGCGTTCGCACGCTGTTGATAGGCGTCGAACAAACCGGACGCATCGACGTCGAACAGGCGCCCAATGCGTGTACGCGACGCGAAGAAATTGGTAACGAGAGGCGTTGCGATCCCGTCGACCTTCTCGCAGATCAGCATGGGATGCTGACCGCGCGCTGCGAGTTCAGCGACGACCGCAGTGACGTCCTGATCGGCGGAAAGTGGCTGTGAAAGCGTCAAAACATCATCGGGATAGTGCTCGCGATACGCATGCGCGAAGCGATGAAAATCCTGCGTGGCGCGGAAGAGGTTATCCGCCATAGTGAACTCCGTGTGAGACAACCGAGGCAGGCACGGCGCTAACCGCGCCTGCTTTGAAACATCAATCAGTCAGCGTTAAGCCGGCTGCGTGACGTCATTCACATAAGTCGCCTTCAAACGCTTCTCCGCTTCGGCGAGATCCTTCGGCGGCTTGGTCGGCTCGATACCGACAAGGCGGGCGATGTTGTTGCCCATATAGTCTTCGAGACCATCCTCATCCAGATTCATGCCTTGCGGCGCGGGACCGCACAGCATTTCCAGTTCGCGCAGCCACATGCCCGGTTCGTTCGGCGGCGAATCCGTGCCGAACACGATCTTGTTGCGCGGCAGTTCGCGAGCGAATTCGACGATGCGCGACTGATAGCACCAGCCCGATTCGCAATACACGTTCGGCGTGTCCATCGCCATCCAGAACGCTTCGAACGAATAGTTGCCGCCCGTCTGAATCCCGAAGTGACCGATGATGAAATTCACCATCGGGAATTCGCGGATGATCGGATAGAACTGCGTCGGAATCGTGTACGGCCCATCGCCGGTGTGAATCAGCACCACCACACCGAGCTCCGCGCATTTCTTCATTGCGGGACGCAGCCAGTCGAGCGCGCGATCCGGCCGGTAGCCGTGCATGTTCGCGTGCAGCTTGAGCATCTTGAAGCCGTATTCCTTCACGTGGAATTCGAGCTCCGCCGCGCCATTCTCCGGACCCCAACGCGGGTTGTACGTGAAGTTGCCGATAAAGCGATCCGGGTACTTCTGCGTCAATTCGGCGATATACGACATGTAGTCGCGAATGCCTTCGCGGCCGCGTCGATTGCCGTCGCGATAGCCGGTGTTGCCCGGCGGTGGCTGAATGAAGCCCATGTCGATACGGCGCGGCTTGCCGTTGATGATGTACGGACCGTCCATCATCTTCAGCAGGCGTTCGCCGGTGAACGGTTCGCCGGTATGGCGCCACGCTTCGTCGACGAGATTCGTGGGGTGCAGATGGGTATCGATGATCATCAACGGGCTCCTGCGTAGTCGGCCTGGCCCGCGTGTTTCTTCGCGGCGCCGGCGTGGTGTTTCAAATAGGCTTGCGCTTCTTCGATGCTCCTCGGCGGCGCGTTCGGTTCGATGCCGATCATGCGGGCGAGGTTGTTGCCGAGATAATCCTCGAGCGTGTCTTCGTCGAGATTCAGGCCTTGCGGCGGTTCGTGACACAGCACTTCGAGCAAACGCAGCCACATGCCCGGCTCGTTCGGCGGCGTGTCGGAACCGTAGAGAATCTTGTGCGTGGGCAGTACCTTCGCGAATTCGACAATGCGCGATTGCAGGCACCAGCTCGATTCGCAATACACGTTCGGCGTATCAAGCGCCATCTGATACGGCTCGAAGCAATACACGCCACCGGTCTGCACGCCGAAGTGCGCCATGATGAAATTTACCGACGGGAATTCGCGAATCAGCGGATACCACTCGCTTGGAATGCTGTACGGGCCGTCGCCGGTATGCAGCTTCACCAGCAAGCCGAGGTCCGCGCATTTACGCAACGCGGGGCGCAACCAGTCGAGCGCGCGGTCGGGACGGTACGCATGCATGTTCGCCTGCAACTGCACCATCTTGAAACCGTGTTCCTTCGCATAGAACTCGATCGCTTCGGCGCCGTTCTCCGGACCGCAACGCGGGTTGTAGACGAAACAGCCGAGCAGACGGTCCGGATACTTCTGAACGCATTCGACCGTGTACGCCATGTAGTCGTCGATCGACTCGCGGCCTGAGCGCTCGCCGTCCGTCCACGTATAGATGGTGTTGCCTTGCGGCGGCTGAATGAAGGCCTTGTCGATGCGGCGAGGCTTGCCGTTGATGATGTAGGGGCCGTCCATCACCTCGATCAGACGCTCGCCGGAAAATGGCTCTCCGTCATGGCGCCACGCGAGGTCGACCAGGTTGGTCGGATAACAGCTAGTGTCGATGATCATGTACTCGATCTCCTTGAGAGGAACTGGTGTATCCAGTTGCCGGATCGCGGGCAGGCGCATCGATGGAACCCAGCCCGTCGGGCTTGCCCATGCGGCCCTTTGCAAGGCGCTGTTTTTGAGCGCCTTCCCCTCGCCGGCATCGAGTGTCACACTGATGTGCACTGCTGCTTGCGATGCAGTCTCACAAGTTAAAAACGCTCTGTACAATATTTTTTAACCACGATCTTGATACGTTTGCGATATGGACATCCGGCTGTTGCGTTACTTCGCGGTGCTTGCCGACGAACTGCATTTCGGCCGCGCAGCCGCGCGGCTGCACATTTCCCAGCCGCCGCTGAGTCAACAGATTCGCATCCTCGAAGAAGAGATGGGCACCGCGTTGTTCACACGCTCGCAGCACCGTGTCGAACTCACCGAGGCAGGGAAAACACTTAAAGAACAGGTGCCGTTGATCTTCGCGCAGTTCGAACGCGCGATCGATCTGACGCGTTGCGCGGGACGTGGCGAAGTGGGAAGTCTTGAGATCGGCATCATCAGTTCGGCGATGGTCGAGCCGATTCCGCGCGCGCTACGGGTATTCGCGGAGAAGCATCCGCAAGTGCGGTGGACGCTGCATGAGATGACACCGGCCGCGCAGATTCTCGCGTTGAAAGAGCGGCGGCTCGATGTGTGTTTTTTCCGCGTTTCGCATGAAGACCCGGAGATTCGCAGCGAAGTGGTGATGCGCGAGTCGGCGGTGGTGGCGTTGCCGTTGGGGCATGCGCTGGCGGCGCGTGAGGAGATTGCGTTGCGGGAGTTGGAGGCCGAGCGCTTCGTGTCGTTCGGTTTGCGGCAGTCACAACTGGCGCGCTTTTTACAGGACTGTTGCGTCGAGGCAGGGTTTACGCCGCGGATCGAACAGGAAGTGGTCGAGGTGCATACGCTGTTATGCCTCGTGCGCGAAGGGCTGGGCGTTGCGCTGCTGCCTTCATCCGCGCGGCAGTTATCGACGGGCGGCGTCGCGTTCGTGCCAGTGGCCGCGCCGCGTCCCGAAGTGTCGCTGCACGCGCGCTGTCGTGCTGAGACGCCTTCGCCGGTGCTGTCGCTGTTTCTCGATACCGTGCGGGAAGTGGCCGCTAGTACGACCTAACGCGTGCCGTTAGTTTGCGCGACCAGGTTGCGGATCACGTCGATTAGCGGCGCCACGCGTTCGGCTTTCTCACGCGGCCATACGGCGTACAGGTTGTAGTGCGTTGGAATTTCGACTTGCGTGAGTTCGACCAGACTGCCGTTTCGTTGAGCGTCGGCGGCGAGCAGGCCGCGCGCCAAACCCGCGCCTACGCCTGCGCAGGCCGCGGCGATCAGACCCGCAGCGTTATCGAAAACCGCTACGGCGTCCGGCTCGACCTCGGGCAGGCCAGCAGCGGCGAGCCAGGGAATCCACGAACGCTTGGTATAGCCCAGTAACGGCAAATCCAATAGCTGCTCAGGCGTGAGCGGCACGCTGAGGCCGCGTGCCTGCAATAGCGAAGGCGAACCCACCGCCGTCAGACGGTCGCCGCAAATGAGCGCGTTTTCGAAGCCGTCCCATTCTCCATACCCATACCGCAACGCAATATCCACGCGCTCGAACGCGCTGCGGTCATGACGCGGCGTTGACAACACCGTGAGCGACGTGCCGGTCAGCGCGCCGAGCAATGCAGGCAGACGCGCCACCAGCCAGCTCTGCGCGAGTTCGGGATCGACGTCCAGCGTGATGGATTGCTTGACCGCGCGCTCTTTCACCGACGACAACGCACGATCGATCTGCTCGAAGCCATCCGCCAACTGATTGGCGAACAGCACGCCTGCATCCGTCAACACCACGCGACCGCTTTCGCGCACGAAGAGCGGCTGGCCGACGAACTCTTCGAGCGTGCGGATCTGCTGGCTGATCGCGCTGTGCGTGAGTGACAACTGCCGCGCCGCGCTCGAAAAGCTGCCGACGCGCGCGGCTTGCAGGAAGGCCTGCATCGACTGAATGGACGGATAGCGCTTCAACATGGTGTTAGCCGGACTTACAGACGGTGGAAGAAATGGTCGCTGGCGTTGTGCTTAACGGCTTTCAATAATGGCCGCAAGCACGCGGCCCTTGTCACGCATCCACTCATGCATGCGCCGCGCTGCACAACGACATTCAGGAGACAGCGCATGATCGAGATCGTGGTCAACGACACGCGGCACTCGCTCGACAATGTACCGGAAGACATGCCCCTGTTGTGGGTGTTGCGCGACCGGCTCAAATTGACCGGCACGAAATTCGGCTGCGGCGGCGGCTTTTGCGGCGCGTGCACCGTGCATCTGGAAGGCGAGGCGGTGCGCTCCTGTTTGCTGCCCGCTGTGGCCGTGGCCGGCAAACGCATTACCACGATAGAGGGGTTGTCGAAGGATGGACGGCATCCGCTGCAACTTGCATGGGTCGCGGAGGATGTACCGCAATGCGGCTACTGCCAGTCCGGCCAGTTGATGCAGGCGGCCGCGTTTCTCAAGGACAAGCCGACCGTCAACGACGAAACCATCACGACGGCTATGTCGGGCAACATCTGTCGATGCGGCACCTATTCGCGGATTCGCAAGGCGATCAAGCGGGCAGCGTCGGGCGATGCCGCGTTGGCCGGTGTGGAGATGCCCGCTGGCGTGTCCGAGTGCGCTTCAGCCTGCTCGTCCTGCATCACGATCGAGGAGGCTTGAATGCGCAACGACACAGAAGTGCTGAAGAGCGCTCGCGGCGCGGCGCGGCGTCGCTTCATCAAGCAGAGTACCGCGCTGTTGGCCTCGGGTCTCGCGATCGGCTTCCAGTTGCCCGAAGCCTTCGCCAAGGGCGACGACAAAAGCGGCGACCCGAAACCGCAATCCGGTGAATTCGAACCGAATGCGTGGGTGCGCGTGCTGCCGGACGATACGATCAAACTGGTCGTGCACAAGCACGACTCCGGCACGGGAACGCGTACCGCGCTCGCTGCGATGGTCGCGGAAGAGCTGGACGTCGATCTGTTTCGCGTCGATGTGATCACGCCGGAGGATCCGTTTTACGGCGACTACATTCACCCGTTGTGGAAGGTGTTTTCAACGGGCGGGAGCACGAGTGTCTCGTTGGAATACGAGCGCTTGCGACGTGCAGGTGCGACCGCGCGCGCCATGTTGATTGCCGCTGCGGCAAAACAATGGAATGTGGCGCCGTCGACGTGTTCGACGGAAAACGGATTCGTGGTCAATAAGGCCAACGGCACGCGTGCGAATTATGGGTCGCTTGCGCAAGTCGCGGCGCAAATGCCCCCGCCGAAAGACGTCGTGCTGAAAGACCCGTCACAGTTCAAATACATTGGCAAATTGCGGAAGAAACGCGGCGCCGCGGAGAAGGCGAGCGGCGCGTTTCCGTACAGCATCGACGTCTCGTTGCCGGACATGCTGGTTGCGGTCGTCATGCGTGCGCCAGTGATCGATGCACGCGTGCGTAGCGTGGACGCTAAAGCCGCGCTGGCCGTGCCAGGTGTGCGGCAGGTGTTGCAGATTCCTGGTCGGCCCGACATTCTCGGCGGCAATCAGGCGGGTGTTGCAGTGTTAGCCGATGATTATTGGTCCGCGCATAAGGGGCAGGCGGCGTTGCATGTGGAGTGGGAAGACAGTCCGCTTGAGACTTTCGATAGCAGCACGCTTGCCGCGCGTCAGGCAACGTGGCTCGATGATCCCGCGGCGCGGGTGGTGCCGACTATCCAGAGTGGCGATTTGAAGACGGCGTTTCCGCATGGAGCGCGGGTGATTGAGGCTTCTTATTCGATGCCTTATAAGGCGCAGTGTCCGCTCGAGCCGATCAATGTGACTGCGTGGGCCAGGAAGGACGGTTCAATCGAGTATTGGGGCGGGCTGCAAGTGCCGTCGACGGTGCAGGAGGCGGCTGAGGTGATCGGCGGTATTCCCGCGAATCGTGTCGTGCTGCATGAGCTTGTTTCAGGTGGCAGCTTTGGGTCGCGCGAGTCGAAGTACTGGCTTTTCGAAGTGACGTGGCTCGCGTTGAAAGTTGGAAAGCCGGTCAAGTTGATGAATAGCCGTGAAGATGAAATGCGCGCGCTTTACTACCACTCGGCGAGTTTTCATCGGGCGAAGGCAGTGCTCGATTCGCGCGGGAATTTGGCGACGTTGCAATTGCGGGCGGTGATGCCTGCTTCGCCGGAGCAGTGGGAGCCTGGGTACTTCGATCGTCCGGACCGGATGGATTACAGCACCACTGAGGCGATCAGCAAGTATGAATTCGCTTATGGCGCGCCGCATGTGGATATTGGTTGGGTGCGGCATGAGACGGGTGTGCCGACTGGCTGGTATCGGGCGGTGAGTTATATCCCGAATGTGTTTGCGGTTGAGTCGTTTATGGATGAGGCCGCGCATGCGGGGCGTCGAGATCCTGTTGAGTTCCGGCTCGCGCATATGAAGGATCCGAGGCATCAGGCGGTTTTGCGGGAGGCGGCGAAGCGGGCCGGGTGGGGGACGGCGTTGCCTGCAGGGACTGCTTTGGGCGTGGCGACTAATCAGGCGTATGGCAGTTATGTGGCCGTGGTGGCGCGAGTGGCTCGGAAGGGGGATGGCGTTGTGATCGAGAAGCTGACCTGTGTGGCGGATTGCGGGTTGGCGGTTTCGCCTGGTGGGGTCGAGGAGCAGCTTTATGGCGGGTTGATGTGGGGCCTGGGGCACGCAACGGCGGATCGCGTTGATATTCGGCATGGGCAGATCCAGCAAAAGAACTTTGATAGTTATCGGGTGATGCGGATGAGTGATTTGCCGGAGGTTGATATTTTGATTGTGCAGGGTGATACCTCTAAACCCGGCGGTGTTGGGGAGTTGTCGAGTCCTTCGGTGGCGCCGGCGGTGGGGAATGCGGTCTTTAGACTGACTGGGAAGCGGATGAGGGAGACGCCTTTCGAGCTGGTGGAGACGGGCGGGAAAGCGAAGGCTTGAGGAAGTGGCGGGGCGATCACGTTGGGGTGTTTCGTTATGGAACGAGCCTCAGCCACCTCAGATAACTTTAACCCATCGCGATGTCGAGTGTGCCCAGTCGACAACCGCTCAAAAATGGCTCGAATGAATCCACGTCAAAGCGGCACCGTCGATGATGCAAGTTCCGCCCTGCGATGTCCGCTGACTTTCCATGCAATGGCGGTCCCGATTGCAAGCGCTAACAGGCATGCAGTCGGAACGAGCATGGGTGCGATGTGGCTACCGCTCACCTTGCCGACGTATGGCATCAGGTTCTGTGCGAAGAATCCTCCGAGATTGCCGATGCAGTTGATGGCAGCGACACTCGCCGCGGCTCGAGCGCCGGAAAAGAAGCGCGGGGGAAGCGACCAGAAGCAAGGGTATAGCAAAGGAATACAGGCGCCACCGAGACACAGAGCAATGAAGCGCAACGAAACGGTCGGCAGTACGAGGCTGGACGCAAAGCATACGACGCCGATGCCCGCGACCACGACCATTGCTTTTAACACTACCTGTTCGCGTTTCAGCTTCCCGGGGAGCCAAAGCAGAAGAAGTGCCGCAAGTGCCCACGGAATCATGTTGAGCAGGCCGTTGACGCTCGACGAAACGCCCCAACTCTTAACCAGCGTTGGCATCCAGTACGTAACGCCGTACAGCGACGTCGACATCAGCATGTAGGTCACTGCAAACAGAAGAACCTTTGGGTCGAGCAATGCGGCCCATGGGCGTGACTCTTTTGCCTCGGTGGACGCTTCGCGCTTGAGCGCCGCGTCCACAATGTTCCTTTCCTCGTCCGACAGGAAGTTCGCCTCCCTGACGGAGCTCGGGAGAAATTTAAGCGCTACGAATGCAATCAGAATTGCCGGAATGCCGGTGGCAAGGAAGACCCATTGCCAACCCGCCAGTCCGAATGTTCCGCCCAGGGAAAGGAGCAGCCCTCCCACCAGCGCACCGAGCATGTTCGCCAGCGAGCTGCCAAGAGTAAACAGGCCGAGCACGCGCGTTCTGTAGCTTTGAGGAAACCACTGCGTCAGGTAGTAAATGACGCCCGGATAGAAGCCCGCTTCGGCAACGCCAAGTGCAAACCGGAACGAGTAAAAAACCGGCAGTGAGCGCGTGAATGCCATGAGTACTGTAACCACGCCCCACGTGATCATGATGCGAGCAAGCCACGTTCGGGCGCCGAAACGATGTAGTGCGAGTGTGCTGGGCACCTCGAACAGCAGATAGCCAATGAAAAATAGCGATGCTCCGAGTCCGTATGCGGCTTCTGTCATGCC
Organism: Paraburkholderia dipogonis; assembly: GCF_042680985.1. NCBI lineage: Bacteria > Pseudomonadati > Pseudomonadota > Betaproteobacteria > Burkholderiales > Burkholderiaceae > Paraburkholderia > Paraburkholderia dipogonis. Next base: position 141,626 of record NZ_JBHUFR010000007.1, read on the forward strand.
GAGTGCCTGGACCATTTCCAGCTTCGCGAAGCCGACATTCTGACGGTCGATGAATGCGATGAGAAACATGACAATCAGCAGAGGCATCAGCCGCCATGCCATTTTCCTCATTACCTTCTGCTCGCGTGTTGCAGACGTAGACATCTTCGCTCCAAGGTCCATGCCCGCAGCCGCGAGACTAGCGCGTCGCAAAACGCTCAGTCAGACGAAAACAAGCAAATTGATATAGTCATATATATGTTTGTATGTTTGAAGTCGGGCTGCAATCAGGTATTACCCGGACGAGCGTGCGCACACTCGCCGCCGCGGCAGCAGGCTGCGCGCGCCGATGTTCTTAACGAAGGGGAGCTTGAGGCCGAACCTGGGCGCCGGCTCGCGCGCGAAAACGCGCCCTGCAGGGCGCGGCAGCGCCGTTCATCGTCGCCGATGCCGGCGAAAGCGGCAGGCGCGGCGACGAAGCCGCGTTGTCAGCGAATGTCGACCTGATACTGGAATGTTTCAGCAGCACCGCGCGTGGCGCGCCATTCAATCGGTGTCCCGGCAAAATCGGATGCTACACGCTGCACGAGGATTACCGGGCTGCCAACCTCGATGCGCAACAGCGCTGCATCAGCTTCCGTGGCTTTTTCGACGTTCAGAATCTCGGTGGCGGACGCCACGATTTGCCGGCAGAGCCGCTCGTAGAGCGGATACAGCAAGTCTTCAAAATCGCCGAGGGGCAGTGTCGCCAGTCCTTCGAAGCGGCTTCGAGGAAGCCATATTTCTTCCGACAATACCGCTTCCCCTTCAATCAGCCGCACTCGCGAGAGATGAAGAGTCTTCTCGGTCGCCTTCATCTGCAGGGTTGAGCGAATTGTCTCGTTCGGCTTGACGACTTCGCGCCTGAGCACCTTCGCCGTCGGCCGGACCGGTTTGCCGTCGACTGACTTGAACCGGAAGAATCGGAACAGCGACGAATCGAATCGCGGGCGCCGGACAAAGGTCCCCTTTCCCTGAGTGCGGGTGAGCACCCCGTCTGCCACCAGTAAATCAATCGCCTTGCGGAGGGTTCCGGTCGATACGTTATAGAACTGACTAAGCTCAGCCTCCGTGGCGATGGCCTTTTCAGGTGACCACTCGCCCTCTGCAATACGGCGCACAAGGTCGTCGCGCAACTGCTGGTATCGGGGCAAGCGACCGTCCGGCTTACCTGAGAGCGATTGCATATCCATGATTCATATAGTTGTTCACAGGAATAGTGACTGTACAACATCTGCGGGAGCGAGGGTAAATCCTCAATGACAACCTCATGGATGAGCTTAAACTAAACATATAGTCATATACATGAATATATGAATTGACCTGTGGAGATGACGATGTTCACCTGGTACAAGCGAGGAACACCCCTCGAGCGCAGCACCTTCTGGGGATGTTTCGCCGGTTGGGGCCTCGATGCCCTCGACGTGCAGATGTTCACCCTGGCAATCCCGGCAATCATTGCAGCCTATGGCATCGACCACACCCAGGCGGGCGCCATCAGCGGCGTGACACTGGTGTCATCGGCAATGGGCGGCTGGTTGGCGGGCGCCTTGTCCGACAGGATTGGCCGGGTTCGCACGCTGCAGATCACGATCTTGTGGTTTGCGGGGTTCACTTTCCTTTGTGCCTTCGCCCAGAGTTTTCCTCAACTGCTGGTCCTGAAGGCCCTGCAAGGATTCGGGTTCGGTGGAGAGTGGGCCGCGGGCGCGGTGTTGATGGCCGAAACCATCCGCACGGAGCATCGCGGCAAGGCCATGGGCGCAGTGCAGAGCGCGTGGGCTGTCGGTTGGGCCGGCGCGGTGCTGTTGTACGCTGCCGCCTTTTCATGGTTGCCGTCAGACACGGCGTGGCGCGTCATGTTCGGCGTTGGCCTGCTGCCCGCGCTGCTCGTCCTGTACGTGCGTCGCAATCTTCGCGAACCCGTGCGCGTCGCCCCGTCTCGGGCTGAACCAGCGGTTTCTGTGTGGGCGCAAATCGCGCAGGTGTTTCAGCCGCGTGTCATCAAGACTACGGTTATCGGCGCGATTCTGGGCACGGGCGCCCACGGCGGGTACTACGCCATCATGACCTGGTTGCCGACCTTCCTCTCCAAGGAGAGACATCTGTCGGTCCTGAACACGGGTGGCTATCTTGCCGTCGTCATCGTCGCTTTCTGGTGCGGCTGTATGGCGAGCGCTTACCTGCTCGACCGTATCGGACGCCGGCGCAACATCGCATTCTTTGCGTTCTCATGCATCGTCACCGTGCTCGCCTACGTGATGCTTCCGTTGAGCAATACGCAGATGCTTGTGCTTGGCTTCCCGCTAGGCTTTTTCGCCGCCGGCATCCCGGCCAGCCTGGGCGCGCTTTTCAACGAGCTCTATCCTGCGGACATGCGCGGGACAGGCGTCGGCTTTTGCTACAACTTTGGCCGCATCGCTTCGGCGGGTTTTCCCGTGCTGGTCGGGTACATGAGTCATTCGATGTCGCTGGGAACAGCGATCGGTATCGATGCGGCAATTGCGTACGGGCTGGCGATGGTTGCCGTGTTGCTGCTTCCCGAAACGCGCGGCAAGCGGTTGCGGCCGACTGCGGTCGAGCAGGCTTCGCAACCGGTCGCGGATGTCGATTTCGCGCTTGACCATCCCCGGAGCCAGCGATGATTCAGGCACGACCCATTGCGCGGCCTGATCTGCCGCGCGTTGACACGCATGCGCACGTGTTTGCAAAAGCACTGCCGCTCGCGGACGAGCGGCGCTACGCACCTGACTATGACGCAACGCTGGATGCCTACCGAACGCTTCTGGACGCGAGCGATATTGGACATGCCGTGCTGGTCCAGCCAAGCTTTCTCGGTACCGACAACAGCTACCTTTTACAGGCGCTGACGAGAGACCGGACCCGGCTGAGGGGAGTGGCAGTCGTTTCGCCCGATATTTCGGAAGACGACCTCGCGCACCTGAACAGCCAGGGTGTTACAGGCGTGCGTCTCAACCTTGTCGGGCAGACGCTCCCCGATGTCAGTGCGGCACCCTACGCGACGCTATGGCGGCGCTTGTCAAATCTCGGCTGGCATGTGGAGCTGCACAGGGAGGCGTTGGACCTGGCGCCGCTGATCGACTCCTTGCTGGATGTGGGCTTGCCTGTCGTCGTGGACCATTTTGGCCGCCCTGCTCAGGACAGCGGAACCAGCGACCCGGGGTTCAAGGACCTGCTGGCGCTTGGCCCTTCAGGTCGCGTGTGGGTCAAGATCTCGGGCGCCTATCGTTGCTCAAAGCCTGGCTCGAATTTTATGCGCGATGCCACGGACCAACTGATCAACGTATTTGGCGCCGAACGCCTGATGTGGGGCAGCGACTGGCCACACACGCAGTTTGAACACGCGACAGATTTCAGCCAGACGCTTTCCGCGCTGCTGGACTTAGGTCTCACGCCCTCGCTCGTCGATGCAATCCTGTGCTCGACCCCGCACTCGTTTTACGGGTTCGACGAAGAGCCCACAAGCGACATCGTTCCGACAACACCGATTTCGCAACTCACGTCCTGACCTTCTACTCCCCCGCAGCCTGCTCGCGCATGCGACGGGCTTCGTCGCGCAGGAACTGCTGGTAATCGTCCAGATCGCCGTCGAAGGGCTCGACGCCTCCCTTGGTGACAAGCCAGAACTCGTCACACACAGCGCGCAACAGCGACCGGTCGTGACTGACCAGCATCACCGTGCCTTCGAATTCGTTGAGTGCCATGCCTAGCGCTTCGCGTGTGGCCAGGTCGAGGTGGTTGGTCGGCTCGTCGAGCAGCAGCAGATTGGGGCGCTGCCACACGATCATGCACAACACGAGCCGCGCCTTTTCGCCGCCGCTCATCGTGCTGACCGCCTGATGAACCATGTCGCCACTAAAGTTGAAGGTGCCGAGGAAGGTGCGAAGCGATTGTTCGGTGCCGCTCTGGCCGGGGGCACGCATGTGCGCAGGCGTGTCCTTGGCAAGGCGGATCATGTGTTCCATCGGCGTGTCGAGGGGACGCAGCACGTCGAGTTCCTGCTGCGCGAAGTAGCCGATGTTCAGGCCTTTGCCTTCGCTGATTTCGCCGGCGATCGGCGCCAGCTCGTGCGCCACGGTCTTCACCAGAGTGGACTTGCCCTGGCCGTTGGCACCGAGAATGCCGATGCGCTGCCCGGCCAGCACGGAGCGGTTGATGCCCCGCACGATGACCGTCGGCGGCGTGCCCGGCGGTGCGTCGGTGGGCGCCGCGTAGCCGAAGCTCGCGTCCAGCATCGACAACAATGGGTTCGGGACGTTGAGCGGCTCCTTGAACTCGAAGGTGAACTCCGCATCGGCAAGCACCGGTGCGATCTTCTCCATGCGTTCGAGCGCCTTGACCCGGCTCTGCGCCTGCTTCGCCTTCGAGGCCTTCGCCTTGAAACGGTCGATGAATTTCTGCAGGTGGGCGATCTTGTCCGCCTGCCTCGCCATCGCGGCCTGCTGCAACAGCAGTTGCTCAGCGCGCATGTCTTCGAACTTGCTGTAGTTGCCGCCATAACGCACGAGCTTGGCGTTGTCGACGTGCACCGTCACTTGCGTCACCGCATCGAGGAACTCGCGATCGTGGCTGATCACGACCATGGTTCCTTGATAGCGCTTGAGCCAGGCTTCCAGCCAGACGAGCGCGTCGAGGTCGAGGTGATTGGTCGGCTCGTCGAGCAACAGCAGGTCGGACGGGCACATGAGCGCGCGCGCCAGTTGCAGCCGCATGCGCCAGCCGCCGGAGAAACTGTTGACCGGCTGGCTGAGCTGCGCGGCACTGAAGCCAAGGCCGAGGATCAGCGCCTGGGCACGCGCGGGGGCGTCATGTGCGCCGGCGTCGTGCAGGGCCATGTAGGCGTGCGCCATGCGCATGCCGTCGTCGCTGGCCTCGGCGGCGGCTACTTCGGCCTGCGCGGCCAGCAGTACGGTGTCACCGTCGATGACGAAGTCGGTCGCACTCTGCTCGGTCTCCGGCATCTCCTGCGCGACCTGGCCCATCTTCCACGCAGCGGGAATCGAAAACTCGCCACTGTCTTCGTGCAGCGTGCCGTTGAGAAGGCCGAAGAAGGACGATTTGCCGGCGCCATTGCGGCCCACAAGGCCAATCTTTTCGCCGGGGGTGAAGGTGACGGACGCGCTATCGAGTACGACATTGACGCCACGGCGCAGCGTGACATTACGGACGGAAATCATAAGGAGCTACTTCGGAGAGGATAGGCATGATAGCCCACTAGACGTGCAGGGCTGTTTCTTTTCTGGCTGGATGGGTGAGGAACCGCTTGCGCTTTGCGGCGCCCTTAGGCCGCAAAGCGAGGCGGGCAGTGGCGCGGCGGGCGTTCAGGCTGCGGGGTCAGCGAATAGACGATGAGTGACGGGTCCTGGCCGATAGCACCAGCGCGGCGAGCGCTTTTTCGAGCGGACGTCGGACTCTTTAACGACGGCTTTCCGGCGGCCGGGGCGAATGCGTTCCCCGACAAATAACCGTTGCTCGCAGCTGAATAAAATGCGTCATTCCCCGCCCGTTTTGGTTTGCAAGCCGCCGTAGGCAGCATGTTCGGCCGAAGGGTGTCTATGGTTTGCCAACTGCCGGCATGCTTCTAGAACTGTTTCCGTGCCCATGTCGCGCGATGCCTTGGGCGCATAGCTCACGGCGCAGAGGTCGCATCGTACCCCAACAGTGACAGCGGCATCGATCATGTCGACGCAAGCGACGATCGCGTGGGAGCATGCCTCATCAAGGACCATCGCTGCCTGCTAAGTTCCGCTGTCGTGTCTGCAAACTTATTACAGATTTGAGACCTGACGTCAGTGAGCAACTCAGCCGCTCACCCGCCACCCGAATCGCTCATGCTCCCCCTGGCTCCGCACGGCCTCCGAGCCTGCATCGGTTCTCGGTCGCGAATATATTGAGTTGGCGCAGCACATTTGCATCGAGGGCCACGGTGCACCCGGGTGTTCAAATTTGCGCTTCTATCGCCCCTACGCATTTCCAGACCAGCGATATCGTCGTGATCCTGTCGATGAAATGCGGCAGTTTCGGTCGAGCCGCCGTGTGGTGCAGAATTTGTAGTTGCCCCGAGGGGCAATCGGGTTGCCCGAACTACCTATGGTGCGGGTTGCGTGTCTGTGAGAAAACGGTGTCACTGGCAGGCAGGCGATCCTCTATCGCAAAGGTGCAAAACCTTTCTTGATCATCGCGGGCGATCCGAGCTGGGACGTCCTGGCGGGCGTTTGCCGAACGACTCAGGATTCGACACGTGCTCGTCTGGATGTGTGGAGGAGCAAGGCGTACTCGATAGGGCCCCATCCGCACACGCTTCGTCCTTCATGTTTAGTTGCCAAGGTTTAAAGGATCGACACTCTGGCAAACGTTGAGGCAGCCGCCTTCAACTGGCGCGGCGTCGCTGTAGCCGTACGAGATTCAACTCACTTCGAAGGGTACTCACTTGGGCCCGGCATTGATTGATTCTTAGGGAAACGTAATGAAAACAGGAACATGCTTTACGGCACTCGCGAAACCGGCGCAACGCGCGCCCTTCGCCCTGGTAGCGGCGGCCCTGTTGAGTGTTGCGATCAATGCGCCCGCCCAGACCAACTCGCAGCAAGCATCCAAGCCGAACATCGTATTGATCGTGGGAGACGACGTTGGTTGGGGTGATTTGGGCGTGTACGGGGGCGGCGAGGGGCGTGGCATACCGACGCCTAATCTCGACAAGATGGCCGACGAAGGCATCACCTTTTTCGATTTCTATGGCCAGCCGAGTTGCACGCCAGGCCGAGCAGCGCTGCAAACCGGTCGTAATCCGAACCGCAGCGGCATGACGACAGTTGCATTCCAGGGACAAGGCGGCGGCCTGCCGCATGCCGAATGGACGCTGGCCTCAGTATTGAAGCTCGCCCACTACAACACGTATTTCACGGGTAAATGGCATCTTGGCGAAGCGGACTATGCGCTTCCCAATGCGCAAGGTTATGACGACATGAAGTACGTCGGCCTATACCACCTTAACGCCTACACGTATGCGGATCCAAAATGGTTTCCCGACATGGACCAGCAAACGCGGGACCTGTTCGTCAAGGTAACCAAGGGCATGCTGTCGGCCAAAGCAGGTGAAAAGGCGCATGAGGATTTCAAGCTCAATGGCGAGTATGAAAACACGCCCGAAAAAGGCGTCGTCGGCATTCCGTTCGTGGATCGTTACATCGAAAAGGCGGCACTCGACGATATAGACGATGCCGCGCAAAAGGGACAACCGTTCTTCATTAACGTGAACTTCATGAAAGTTCACCAACCGAACCTGCCCGATCCTGACTACATCGGTAAGTCATTGTCCAAGTCGAAATACGCCGATTCGCTTGTCGAACTCGATGCGCGAGTTGGCCATATCCTCGACAAACTGCGCGAAAAAGGGCTCGACAAAAATACGCTCGTCATATTCACGACGGACAACGGCGCGTGGCAGGATGTCTATCCCGACGCAGGTTACACGCCGTTCCGGGGCACCAAGGGAACCGACCGGGAAGGCGGCTCGCGCGTGCCGGCCATCGCCTGGTGGCCCGGCAAGATTCAGCCGCACACGCGCAACTATGACATTCTGGGCGGCCTCGACTGCATGGCTACGTTCGCGGCGGTTGCGGGCGTGGACCTGCCGAAAAACGATCGCGAGGGCAAGCCCATAATCTTCGACAGCTATGACATGTCGCCCGTTTTGTTCGGCACGGGAAAGAGCAAGCGTACATCGTGGTTCTATTTCACGGAGAACGAACTGACGCCGGGTGCCGTGCGGGTTGGCCAGTTCAAGGCCGTGTTCAATCTGCGGGGTGACGCTGGCGTGAAAACAGGTGGCCTTGCCGTCGACTCGAATCTCGGCTGGAAAGGACCGGAGAGTTACGTCGCAACGGTCCCGCAGGTGTTCGATCTGTATCAGGACCCTCAGGAACGCTACGACATCTTCATGAACAATTACACCGAGCACACCTGGACGCTGCCGACGCTCAGCGGAGCAGTCAAGGAAATGATGAAGACTTACGTGAAGTATCCGCCGCGCAAACTGCAGAGCGAATCGTATTCGGGGCCGATCACACTGAGCGAGTACGAAAGGTTCCAGTACGTCCGCGACCAGTTGCAAAAGAACGGCTTCGAGATCCCGCTGCCGACCGGCAACTGATGATGCGTTGTGGGCTTCCGGACACTCACGTGCCCCATTGTCCGGAAGCGGCAATGCGCAGGTGGCGACCGACTTGACGGAGAAGTTAACCATGCGTTGCAGCGAAAAACGATCGCGCTCGTGGCGATGGTGGCTTCGGCTTACGGGTCTATGCCTATGCACGTGCTCTTTGCTGAGCGCATGCGCGGGCCACGGCACGCCGCCAGCGGAGACCTCGCGTCAGACCGTCTCTGTTCAGCCGTCGGCTGCTGCATTGCCATCGTGGAACGACGGTGCGGCGCGTATCGCCATCCTCAGATTCATTGCCGGCGTTACTCGCGAAGGTTCGTCCACATACGTGCCGCCCAGCGAGCGTATAGCGGTTTTCGACAACGACGGCACGCTCTGGAGCGAGCAGCCCATGCCGTTTCAGTTGTCGTTCATGATCGAGAAACTGAAGGCCGTCGCGCCTCAACATCCGGAGTGGAAGAACACGCCCGCATACCAGGCGCTGCTTGCGAACGACACCGCCGGAATTGCGAAGAACAGAAAAGCGTTCTTGCAGATGGTCGCGGTCGCCAACAGCGGCATGACAACCGACGAATACGACGCGGAGATACACAGCTGGCTGGCCGGCGCGAAGCATCCGTCACTCGGTCGTCCATACACGCAGCTCGTGTATCAACCGCAACTTGAGTTGCTCGATCTTCTGCGAGCCAGCGGTTTCCAGATCTGGATCGTTTCCGGGGGCACTGCGGAGTTCATGCGCGTGTGGGCAATGGACGCTTACGGCATCCCGCCGGACCATGTGGTGGGCACCCAGGAAAAGTTGTCGTATCAGGTGCGCGACGGCAAGCCCGTGCTGATCCGTCAACCGGGTTTCGATTTCAACGATGATGGTCCTGGTAAGCCTGTCGGTATTTTTCGCGCTATCGGTCGTCGGCCGATCCTTGCCTTCGGCAATTCCGACGGCGATCGTGAAATGCTTGAATACACGGCGGCCGGATCCGGCGCCAGGCTAGCGTTGCTCGTGCATCACGACGATGCGCAGCGCGAGTTTGCCTACGACCGGCAATCATCGCTTGCCAGGCTCGACAAGGCGTGGGACGAAGCCCTCGCGCGCGGCTGGATAGTGGTCAGCATGAAACAGGACTGGAAGACAATCTTTCCCGCTGCGAAAGCGGGCGCGACGCAATGACAGGGCCGATTCACCGGATAAGACCGATACGTGGAGAAATGGCGTGCATAGTCTCGACGACGTAACAGCAGAGCGGCCTGTAACTTTTTTCCCGACGCGGCCGTCGAATGCGGAACTGGAACCCACGGCACCCGAACAGAAGGGCCGGTTCCACACAATGGCCAAGCCAATCGGCTCGACATGCAATATCGATTGCACGTATTGTTACTACCTTCACAAGGAACATCTGCTCGATCAGCATCGTGGCCGCCGGATGGAACTCTCTATGCTCGAGTGTTATATCCGGCAATACATCGAAGCGCAAAATGGCGACGAGATCATCTTTTCCTGGCAGGGCGGCGAGCCGACCATGCTCGGCATTGAGTTCTTCCGGGACATCGTCGAGATTCAGAAGCGCTATGCGCCCGAAAACCGCCGCATTTCGAATGATCTCCAGACCAATGCAACGCTGCTTGACGACGACTGGTGTCTTTTCCTGAAAGAGAACGACTTTCTGGTAGGCGTAAGCATCGACGGGCCTCGTGAACTACACGACACCTTTCGCGTCGATCGTAAAGGTCAGCCCACTTTCGACAAGGTCATGCGAGGCATCGGGCTGCTAAAAAAACACGGCGTGAAATTCAACACACTGACGGTTGTAAATCGTGTCAATGCAAAACGGCCTTTAGACGTGTACCGTTTTTTGCGTAACGAGATCAACTCGACTTACATCCAGTTCATTCCCTGCGTCGAGCCAAAGAATTTCCATACGGTCGCGCCACAGCATTGGCAGATAGATTCGATGCCGATGCTGGGAAGCACGGCGGCGAAGCCGGGCCATGCCGATTCGGTTGTGACTGACTGGTCGGTCGATCCCGACGATTGGGGCTATTTTTTGTCGCGAACGTTCGACGAGTGGTACAGGAAGGATGTGGGTCGCGTGCTGGTCAATCTATTCGAAACTGCAGTGGTGCAGACGATGGGCAGGCCCGCACAAACCTGCGTGACCGCTGAGTTTTGCGGCAAGGCATTGGCCATCGAGCACGATGGCGAAGTCTATTCGTGTGACCACTACGTGTACCCGTCCTACTCGCTCGGGAATATACACAAGACGCACCTTGGCGAGATGGCGTTCTCGGCTCGGCAGCAGAGTTTTGGCTACGCCAAGCGAGATTCGCTTCCCGCGTATTGCGCGCAGTGCAAACACCTGAAACTGTGCTGGGGCGAGTGTCCGAAGAATCGTTTCGTGCGCAGTCCGGCTGGCGAGCCGGGATTGAACTATCTTTGCTCCGGAATCCGTCGCTTCTACGATCATGCGGGACCTGCTATCAGACAGTTGGCGAAGCAGTCCGCGGCCTAAATTAGATAAACAATTGGTGTTTGGACGCACTGCCACATTGTTACGCCAGACTCATCGACCCAGCGTCGCTGTTGGCCTCTTGACCAATCGGTCATGACACGGCATGGCCGTTCCGCCCCGATACCCGTCGTTGGAACCAGGAGCGCGTGATCGTCCGTAGTGGGACGGCTACGGAAGCTCGGTTGTCGTCCAAGGAACTCCCCTTGGGGCCGGCTATGTACGCCCGGGTTCGGCCAAACACGCGCAGCCGTCCGATCCCGTAGCGCGGATCGCCAACAATCGCTGCCTGCCATTTGCGAATGTGCACATCACGGTAAGCGGAGTCGCCTCAAATCTTGCCGCGCCTCTTGCAAGCGCAACTGCTTCTGGTATTGCAGAGGACTTGTTCTCGTGATGTTGCGGAAATGCTGACGGAACGTCGACAGACACATGTGTGCTTGCGCGGCCACGATCTCATCGACAGCCGGCATTGCTGGTCTTGTCTTTTGCAGCGACTATGCCGCTGCAAAATCTGGAGTCGAAGGATGGATGGAGTCGCTTGCGCAGGAGATTGCTCCCTTGTGCATCCGATAATCCGTAACGGGAACACCCAGTGTGATCCACAAGACGCTACGGCTAGCGGAGCTAGATTGCAACGCAACCGCCATCAACGAACGCCCTTTGATCGAAGAACGTAAAGATGGGTAACTCAAAACCAGTCATGCCAACGCCTGCTTTTCATGTCGAACATATGCAAGACTAAACTTATGCGGCTTCCCCCTCGGAGCAGACAATGCCCCAGTGGCTTCTCGAACCACCCAGGGCATCTACTCCACCACGCTCTAGGGTCGTGGCCCGGCGGAACCGTCGCAATTTAGACCGTTCTGACGGCCTATGTTACCCAGATACTGCGAGAGCCCTTTAACGTAATCGTTCACTGTCATACCGGCTTGAGCCTCCGGGCCGGGTGCACAGGCGCCGATAATTCCGCCGTGTACGTTCTTCATGGTTTGACGATCCAACGTCTCGACCTTGGATAGGTCCTGGATTGTGAGGGTAGTCATGGCAACGCTCCTGATAAGCACGTTTAGCTTGGTTTGAGCAGTTTGGCTTGCTCGTCCAACGTATTGCAATCATTGCGCCAGTTGGTCGAACATCATGAATAAACGAGCAATGACGCATCAGCACTAGCCGTGGCGTCCGCGACCCCACGGGCGTCTGGAAAAGGTGGATGGCTTTTAGCCAACTTCGAGCCGACTTCGAGCTGTATCTGTTGGCCCGGTGACGACATTTCGTGGCTCATGCTCAAGCGCTACCTGTCAAACGCTCAAGTCCGCGGAATCGAAGCCTTGGTAGCGGCCGAATGCGCGCTTCTCATCCACCGAGAACATGTCTGCGCCGCGCAAATCAGACGGCAACCGCTAGAATTGCGGCTTTAGCCCGGAATACGCCAATGTCTTTTGCTTCGCTTGGCCTGATCGATCCCTTGCTGCGTAACTTGCAGGACCTCAATTACCAGACACCTACGCCGGTGCAGGTCAAGGCGATTCCCGCCGTGCTCAGTGGCAATGACGTCATGGCTGCGGCACAGACCGGCACTGGCAAAACGGCGGGTTTTGCGCTGCCGCTGTTGCAACGGCTAGTGCAGCACGGCCCGGCGGTGTCCAGCAACCGCGCGCGTGTTCTGGTGCTGGTGCCCACGCGCGAACTGGCCGAACAAGTGCTGCAAAGCTTTATCGCCTACGGCAAAGGTCTCGACCTACGATTTCTGGCCGCCTACGGCGGTGTGAGCATCAACCCGCAGATGATGAAGTTGCGCAAAGGCGTGGATGTGCTCGTTGCCACGCCGGGCCGTTTGCTGGATCTCAATCGCCAGAACGCAGTGCAGTTCGATCAAGTACAAACGCTGGTGCTGGATGAAGCCGACCGCATGCTGGATCTGGGGTTTGAGCGTGAACTCAACGCGGTGTTTGCCGCATTGCCCGCTCAGCGCCAGACCCTGCTGTTCTCAGCCACGTTTACCGATGATATCCGCACCATGGCGGCGGGCATTTTGCGCGGCCCGGTCAATATCAGTGTCAGCCCACCCAATGCCACGGCCAGCAAGATCAAACAGTGGGTGGTGCCGGTGGATAAAAAGAACAAGCCTGAGCTCTTCATGCACCTTGTGGCCGAGAACAACTGGGAGCACGCGCTGGTGTTCGTCAAAACCCGCAACGGCGTCGATTACCTGGCGGCCATACTGGATGAAGCGGGCTATTCGGTCGACACCATCCACGGCGACAAGCCGCAACCCGCGCGCCTGCGTGCGCTGGAGCGCTTCAAGACGGGCGAAGTCAATATGCTGGTAGCCACCGATGTGGCTGCGCGCGGGCTTGATATCGACAACCTGCCGCTAGTGATCAATGTTGATCTGCCGATCGTGGCGCAAGACTATGTGCACCGTATTGGCCGTACCGGCCGAGCGGGCGCCAGCGGCGTGGCGGTGTCCCTTGTGTGTGCCGATGAAGCGCCGCAACTGGCCGCGATTGAAGCGCTGATCCGGCAGACTCTGCGTCGTGCAGAAGAGCCGGGCTTCGAAGCCGAACACCGCGTGCCGCAAACTAGCGCGACGGGGGAGATCATCAAGAAACCCAAGAAGCCGAAGAAGCCCAAAGTGCCGCAAACTGCGCCGGGCGCCCTGCAGATGCCCAGCAAGAAACCGCGCCCGCAAACTGGCGAAAGCAAACGCAAGCCTGCGGCGCAACGCGCTGTGGCCACGAATAAAGGCACAAGCTTGTCCAGCAATAGCCCATTCAGCGTGCAAAAGCCGCGCAGCAAACCCGCCAGCAAGCCAGCTGCGGGCTCACGTAAGCCGGCTGGCAAACCCGCTGGTGGCCGCGGCAAACGCTAATCCTGATCAGGTGGGGTGAGTGATGCCGGCAAGATATGACGGCAGACTGAAAAGGGCTATACGTCGTTCTGATCACAATCGCCAAGGGACAAATGCCCACCGGCGCGCCGCTCTCGGGCGCCATCGTTAGCGACAAGATCTAACGGGCGCCGTAGCAGGGCGCAGAGAAGAACGGACCAATCAGGCACGAGTGAACCTACCGTCACACCCGTTGTGCAAAGCAGCAGGTACGGCGAAGCTGATGAAGCTGATCGATTCACCGCACCGCGTCAAAATCACTCGGGATTTGCGCCGTTATTCGAGTAATTCGTTGCGCGATTCGCCTGCGGAAGTCCCGATCATGGGCATTGTGCGGGACAAGGGAATGCCGACCGCCATGGAGCCAACTCGCCAATCGTATCGACCACATCTTTCTTCGATCCGGCGCTCGCAGTCACGCCACCCATTGCTGCACCGCTTCTTGACAACGACATCATTAGACGCGCCATCCTTCAAAGCGATATTCTGACTCCACGCCGCCACGTTATCTAACCCACGCGGAGGCGAACACTGCCGTCGATGCAACACCAGGCGCAATCGACGCGATCACAAACGCACTTGCCACAAGCAAGCGCCTGATCCACCCCGAGGAGACATAAAATGAAAATCGCCGTACCAAAGGAAATCAAAACGCAGGAGTACCGGGTTGGTCTGACGCCGGTGTCGGTCGCCGAGCTGGTTCGACATGGCCATAGCGTCGCGGTCGAAAAAAGCGCGGGCGAAGGATCAGGCATTGCTGACAGCGACTACGTCAAAGCGGGTGCGAGCATTCAGGATTCGGTCGAGCGTCTGTGGAAAGAGGCGGAGTTGATCGTCAAGGTCAAGGAACCGCAGGCGATAGAGCGCGCACGTTTGTCCCGTGGCCAGATCCTGTTCACGTACCTGCACCTCGCGGCCGACGCCGATCAGACCGCCGATCTGATCAGGAGCGGCGCGACCTGCATCGCGTACGAAACAGTGACCTCGCGTTCAGGCGGTTTGCCTTTGCTGACACCCATGTCGGAGGTGGCGGGCCGGCTCGCGCCACAGGCGGGCGCGCGTTGCCTCGAAAAATCGATGGGTGGCCGCGGTGTGCTGCTTGGCGGTGTGCCCGGTGTGCCGCCGGGAGAGGTGCTGATTCTGGGCGGCGGCGTGTCCGGCACGCACGCGGCGACGATTGCACTCGGCATGGGGGCGAGGGTGACCGTGGTCGACCGGTCCGCCGACGTTCTGAAGCGTCTGACAGTGCAGTTCGGCAGCGCGATCCAGACGGTCTTCTCGGTGCAGGCTCAAGTCGAGGAACTGCTTGAACGGGCCGATCTCGTGATCGGTTGCGTGCTGCTGCCCGGCGCGGCGGCGCCGAAGTTGATCAAGCGGGACATGTTGGCGCGCATGAAGCCAGGTTCGGTGATTGTCGATGTCGCGATCGATCAAGGCGGCTGCTGCGAGACCTCGCGTCCGACAACGCACGACGCGCCAACGTACGTCGTCGACGGCGTGGTGCACTATTGCGTGGCGAATATGCCGGGCGCGGTGGCAAGAACGTCGACGTTCGCCTTGAACAACGCCACGCTGCCGTTCGTGGTCGACATCGCGAACAAAGGCTGGAAGCAGGCATTGCTCGACGATGTGTACCTGCGCCCCGGCCTGAATGTGCATGAAGGGCGGCTCACCTGCAAACCGGTCGGCGACGCGTTGGGGATAGATAGCTGGGAGGTCAGTGAGGTGCTCGCAGCCTGAGTAGCGCCTGCCTGGTAATCCGAGGGCAATCTTTTTCCGGGACGGTCGCAACAGCGTGCGGCCTCTCCGGACTTTCAAACAGTCACACAATGAGGCACTCGCGAGATTCAATTGAAGGCTCGCGACCGATTTCGCGGCGTACAGGCCAGCGTACACAAGAGGATGAGTTTCCTATCGCAGCGTTGCCTCAAAGAACCGCACGACGTCGGCGTTGAATTGCTCATGAAACGCCTCGCGGTCGAAGCCCGGCAGGCTGTTGCAAATTTCCGGCCGTAGCCTGGAAAGACGCGCGTCGCAGGGTGGGAGGAAGTCGTAGTGGCCTGCGTTGGCAACGACGTGATATTCGGGGGCGAGGGGCAAGTCGTCGCGCACGGCCTCGTCATAGTAGGGATGCGGCTGATGGCTATCGTCGGCAGCGCTCCAGAGTTGGACCGGGACGCGAACACCGCGCAGTCTTACGGGTCCGAACGCAAACCCGAACGCGGGCGCGGCGACGACAACGGCCTTGATGCGCGGATCGTGGACCCAGGCGTCGGCGGGGACACTCGCGCCGATATGGAGATCGACGCCGGCATGCTTGAGAGCTTCACACAGATCGTGATCCGGATGAGCCTCGCAAAACGGGGCGATTGTCGAAAGATCCGGGACACCGCCTGCTGCCACGAGCACGGTGAAGCCACCGTTAGAAAAGCCAAACGCACCGACGCGCGCCGCGTTCAATTGTGCGTGCCCGCGCCACTTGTCGAGCATGTAATCGACCAGCGCGTGAAGGTGGGCAGGACGGCGCCAGAGCTGCAGAACCCGGCTCTGATCATCGAAAGTGTCGCCGGCGTGACTCACCGCTGCCACGACGAAGCCCGCATGAGCCAACGCGAGCGCCGTATCGTAATGCCCGCCGTACCAGCTTCCGCCGCCGTGCGACATCACCACGAGCGGGAAGTGTTTGCCAGTGATCGGCGCGTCCGCCGCCACAGTCTGAGCGAAATTGCCCAAGACGTGTGACGTCGCCGTCGCATCGGTCGGATACCAGATGCCGGCAATGAGCGGCGGCTCAGCGCCATTCGGTATCTTGACCTCCTCAAAGCCGACATTCGCCGCGAAGACGGGCGTGACCAACAGACCCAGAAGCAGGGTGACAATGGCCAGCAATCTCACGGCGGTTTGCGTCATTGTCGTCACTCAAACAAAATTGGACAAAGTAGGCAGGGAGAAACAAGCAGGACACATCGGTCGTATTGCGCCCATTTTCCAGCCAATAGCAGGCTTGTCGGCGACTCACACGCCACATGCATCACCGGGACACGCGCGTGGGCTCCTCAGCCCTTCAACGGCAACCAGATCTCAAGTCCACCCATCCCGCTGACGGGATCGAACTTCTCGTCATACCGCTCGAAATTCGGCGCATCGGCAGGAATATGTCCCGATGCCGGGAGCCACTGATTCCAGATCGTATTCCAGGTGCGCCGAATGGTTGAAACATGCTCGCGATGACTAAACACCGCATACCGTTGCGGCGAAATACGCAAACGGCTCAGCTCAACAGGCAACGCCGAGAAGTCGCTGACTTCGACACCGCACAGATAATCGACGTTGCCACTGTCGTCCGCGTTATAGCAAACGCCATACGCCACATTGCCGACCTGCCCCGGCACTTTGCCGAAGTAGTCGCCAAAGCGCTGCCACTGCGAAGGAATCGCGGCACAGGTTTCGCTGGTGTAGCGCTCGCTCAGGCCCGCGACGAGAAACGCTTTGCCGTCTTCAAAGCGCGGCGGTTCGAGATGGGTAAGGAGAGTTTCGTCCATTTTGATCGGCTCCACGAGGGCGAGATTGTCGAGATGGCCACGCGCGCGCAGCGCGTCGGGCGTAAGCCCGAATTGCTCGCGAAACGCGCGCGTGAATGCCTCGTGAGAACCGTAGCCGGCGTCGATGGCGACCGCGAGGATATCGGGCGCGCCACTCGCCAACCGACGCGCCGCTTCGCTCAAGCGACGCCCGCGCACATAGCGCATCACCGAAAACCCGGTGGCCGCTTCGAAGGCGCGCGCCAGATGAAAACGCGACACGCATCCGCAGTTGGCGATGTCGTCGAGCGTCAACTCATGGGCAAAGTGGCTTTCGATAAACCACAGCGCTTTTCCGACCGGGTTCATTTGGGCTCTCATGTCAGCATGGAACCAGCATAGCGAGCGCCGACGCGAGGTGTTTGATCGGGATTGCGGTTTTGCGGAAACGCGTTCAGTAGTTTTCGGTCGCGGCTTTGTTGCCCGTGGCGGTGGAATGTTCATCCGCTGCCGCCGTGTTGTGACCGTGAGCGTCTTCATGCGCACCCGCACTACCTGCGTGCCCCGTGCGCAATAGCAAGCCGCCTAGAATCCCCGCCACCGCCGCAAAAATTGCCCCAAACAAAAACGCGACGTGATACCCGCTATTCAATGCAGCCACGGCATCTCCAGACGACGCCTGCACCGCCTCGCTTCGCGCGGCGGCAAGACTCGCCAACACCGCAAGCCCAAGCGCGCCACCCATCATGAACGAAGTATTGACAATACCCGACGCAAGCCCCGAATCGGCCGGATCGACATCGCTCATGGCGGCTAGCAGCATCGGATTAAACGCAATACCCGCGCCGAAGCCGAGCAGAATCATCCCCGGCATGACATCGAGCACAAAACTGCCGCCAACCGGCGCGCGAGCGAACAACGCGAGACCGCAAGCCGCGACCAGCAACCCCGCGGCCAGCGGAACGCGCAGTCCGAAGCGCATGACCACCCGCGCCGACAGCCCGAGCGAGAAGAACCCCATGATCAGATTAGCGGGCAGGAACGCAAGTCCGACCTGCAGCGGCCGATAGCCGAGCACACGCTGCAAATACAGCGCGGAGATAAAGAACCAGGCAAACATCGCCGCCGCCCACAGCACGCCGACCACATTCGCCGTCGCCACATTGCGCAAGCGGAACAGACCCAGCGGCATCAACGGATGCTGCACGCGCGACTCGATCACCAGGAACACGGCCAGCAGCGCCAGCGCCGCAAACAGCAAACCGAGCGTCTGCGCCGAAGTCCAACCTGCCTCATTACCATTCACCACTGCGTACACGGCCAACATGAGCGAGACCGTGACGGAGACCGCGCCGGCCACATCGAGCCGCTCGCCGTGCGCATGACCGCGCGCGGACGGCAACAGCGCGACACAGAGCGCGTACACGGCAATACCAATAGGCAGATTGACGAGAAAGATCCAATGCCAGCTCAGCAGATTGGTGAGCAGCCCGCCGAGCAACACGCCGATGCTGCCGCCGCCCGCGCACACAAACCCGTACACGCCCATGGCTTTCGCGCGCTCGCCGGGTTCGGTGAACAGATTCATGATGAGCGACAGCGAAACCGCCGAGACGATGGCGCCCGCTACACCTTGAACCGCACGCGCACACACCAGCAGCCCTTGTGAGTTCGAAATCCCGCAAGCAAGCGACGCCAGCGTAAACAACGTGATGCCGATAAGAAACAGCTTGCGATGCCCATACAGATCGCCGAGCCGCCCACCCAGCAGGAGGCAACCGCCGAACGTCAGCATGTACGCATTCACCACCCACACGAGCGACGTTTCGGTGAACCCAAGATCCGCAGCGATGGACGGCAGCGCGACGTTCACGATCGTCGTATCAAGCACGATCATGAGCACGCCGAGGCACAGCACGATCAGTGCGAGCCAGCGCTTGTTACCGTGGATAGAATGGGTCATGCGGGCGACTCCTTAGGCATGGTCGATGGGATGCCGAACATGCCGCGGCTGAAGCAGATGCCGCGCCAGAAAAATGTGGGCGCAGTCCAGACCAACCGTTTGGCAACTCGTTGACGACAATGGGATTTGTCAGTCTAGCACCCGCGAATTTCGACCTACAACTACGAGTTCCAGGTCGGCGCGACTCTCAATCGCCGCCGAGCAACTCGTACTTGCCGCCACGCTCCAGCGCGCGCTGATACGCCGGCCTCGCATGAATGCGCTTCAGGAAATCGGCCACGGCCGGAATCTGGCCTTCCATGCCGCCGCGCGCCGTGCCGGCTTCGAGCGGGAAACTCATCTGCACGTCCGCCGCCGTGAAGTCGTTGCCGACGAACCAGCCGGTCTTGCTCAACTCCTGATTGATATAACCGAGGTGCAGCTTCAACTGCGGATCGATGAAACTCGATTGCAGCGTGCCGGCGATCTTGCGCGCAATCGGCTTTGCGAAAAACGGCATCGGCGCGCTGGCAATGCGCAGCGCCACGAGCTTGAGCAGCAGCGGAGGCATCGCCGAACCTTCCGCATAGTGCAGCCAGTATGTGTAGCGCAGTCGCTCCGGCGTGCCCGGTGCCGGCGCAAAACGTCCCTGCCCATATTTGCCGATCAGATACTCGATGATCGCGCCCGACTCGGCGATCGTCTGACCGTCGTCGGTAATCACGGGCGACTTGCCGAGCGGATGCACCGCGCGCAACTCGGGCGGTGCAAGCATGGTCTTCGGGTCGCGCTGGTAACGCTTGATCTCGTAAGGAACGTCGAGTTCTTCGAGCAGCCACAGCACACGCTGCGAGCGGGAGTTGTTCAGATGATGGACGATCAGCATGGGTCGAGTGACGGTGGCCAGTGGAGTGTCACATCATAAGGACGTTGCGCAGAGGCGGGCCTCTAGTCGCACCTCACACGCGTGATTTGCCGCCCATCAACTGATTCGACGGCAGCGTTTCGTCGAGCAGCTTGCGCGCGCTTTCGATGCCGGCCACCGGCAGTCCCTCGGGGTTCAGCAAGCCCACCTGAACCAGCACGGAAGCCTGATCCCAATAGATGTGCTCGTTATAGAGCTTGTCGCCTCGGAAACAAACGACCGCCAGCATAGGCACCTCGAAATACTTACCGGTCGGCGCGACGCCGGGCAGCAACCAGTCGATTTCGCAGCTATGCGTGCAGCTGAAAATGAATTCATCGACGATGCGATCCGCGCCGATGGTGCGCGAAATCGGAATCAGCTTCGTATCGACGGGATTCGAGTTGACGAAGTGATGCGTATAGAAACGTTTCAGATTGTCATGACCGACTCCACCAGTCATGGTCGGAACGTGATTGACGTAGGGTTGCGCGACCATGGTCGGCATGACGGCATCCACGTCGCGCGTGGCGAACTCGTAATAGCAATGCGCTTCCCACAGCGCGTTGAGATCGTAGACCGGGCCGAGCACCTTGCGCAGCAGCGCGAGCGTGCGCGAATACGCCATCATCGCGGCGGGTTTGTCGTATTGCGGGCGCGACGGCGCGGCGAACGCATGATCGCAACCCGGGTACACGTATTGCTCGATTTGCGGCCGCGTGCGCAAGGCGGCGCTGATCCGTTCGCGGGTTTCCGCCGGACAATGCGAGTCGTTTTCGGGGAAATGAAACACCATCGGGCAACGAATTGCCGGTACTTCATCCAGATAGGCTTCGAGGCCGACGCCGTAGTAGCTGACCGCGCAGTCGACATCGGTTCGTGCGGCGCTCAGGAACGCGAGCTTGCCGCCGAGGCAGTAGCCCACGGTGCCGACTTTGCCGGCCTGTTCAGGCATGGCACGCAATGCGGCGAGGGTGGCCGCGATATCGTCGACGGCCAGATCCGTATCGAACTGGCCGAGATAGTCGAGTGCCTGTTTCATGTCGGCTTCGCCATAACCGAGCACGATGCCCGGTTTGATCCGCCAGAACAGATCGGGCACCAGCACCACATATCCTTCTTCAGCAAAGCGATCGGCCAACGCCTTCATCGTGTCGTTGATGCCGAAAATTTCCTGCAGGAGCACGAGTCCCGGGCCCGACCCTTGCGCGGGGCGCGCAACGTAGGCATTGAAACGGCCGCCATCCTGGGCGACGACTTCGATGAAAGAGGCGGCCATGCGGTGTGTCTCCATGCAGATAATCTGAGCTATGCCATGGTACGCAACTCGAAACGTTTGAGCTTGCCGGTTTCGGTGCGCGGCAATGAATCGACAAAAACGATGACACGTGGATATTTATACGGCGCCACGCTATTTTTCACGAATTCCTGCAGTTGCGCGACAAGTTTGTCGTCGCGCTCGTACCCGGGATTCACCACGACGAAAGCCTTGACGATCTGCCCGCGGGTTTCCTCGGGCACGCCGATCACGCCGCATTCGGACACCGCGTCGTGTTGCAACAGGACGCTCTCCACTTCGGGGCCGGAGATGTTGTAGCCGGCGGAGACGATCATGTCGTCGGCGCGGGCCTGGTAGAACACGTAGCCGTCTTCGTCGAGATAGACGGAATCGCCTGGCAAGTTCCAGCCGTCCCGCACGAACTTCTTTTGCCGCTCGTCGGCGAGATAGCGGCAGCCGGTCGGGCCGCGCACCGCCAGTTTGCCGATCGTGCCCGGCGCGACCGGTTGCATGTCGTCGTCCACGGCCTGCACGGCGTAACCTGGCACCGCGCGGCCGATGGCGTTCGGGCGAATCTCGTCGCCCTGCGCCGAAATGAAAATGTGGATCAACTCGGTGCCGCCAATACCGTCGATCATGTCGATGCCGGTCGCGTCGCGCCATAAACGCCGCGTGGAATCCGGCAACGCCTCACCTGCCGACACGGTTTTCTGCAACGAAGAGACATCGTGCTGCGCAACCAGCGGCGCCATTTGCCGATAGAAGGTCGGCGCGGTGAACATGACGGTCGCATGAAAACGTTCCACAGTCTGCAGCAAAGTCTCGGGCGTGAGCTTCTCGATCAGCACCGTGGACGCGCCCACTCGCAACGGAAAACACAGCAAGCCGCCGAGTCCGAACGTAAATGCGAGCGGCGGCGTGCCGCAAAAGATATCGCTCGACGTAGGTTCGAGCACGTGACGCGGAAACAGATCGCACATGGCCACGACATCGCGATGAAAGTGCATGCAGCCTTTCGGGGCGCCGGTCGTGCCGCTGGTGAAGGCGATCAGGCAGACGTCGTCGGCGGCTGTGTCGCACGCGGTGAAGTGGTCGGGCTTGTTGATCGCGAGCGTGTCGAGTGAATCAGGGGCGTCGTCGTGGAAGAGGCGGGTTTGCTTCAGGCCCGCGCAGTGAAATTCGTCTTCTGGATCGCTGCAGCGTGCGAGTTCGGCCGTCAAGCGCGCGTCGCACAACGCCGCGCTAACTTGCGCCTTCTCGATGATCTGCTTCAGCTCCTTGGCTCGCAGGAGCGGCATGGTCGGCACCACGACGAGCCCGACCTTCAGCGCCGCGAGTGCGGTCACGGCCATATGCAGCGTGTTCGGGCCGCGCAGTAAAACGCGGTTGCCGGGCTGCAGTCCCATTTCGTCGACCAGCACGTGCGCGCTGCGATTTACCAATGCCAGCAGCTCGCCGTAAGTGGTGGCGCGCGGTGTCCCGTCGACATCGGACCAGATCGCGGGATCATCACGGTGGCCCGCGTCGATGGTTCTGTCGAGCAACTCCGTCGCGCAGTTCAAGCGCGCCGGGTAAGCGACGTCCGGGTTGTCGAGCAGAAAGACGGGCCATTGATCCTGCGGCGGAAGATTGTCGCGCGCGAAGGTATCGACGTGTGCTGACGGTTCCATCATGGTCTCCCGGGCGTTGAGCCGGCTGAATGCGCTTCGGTTGGCTTGGTGGCTTTTTGAATGTGCTGCGCTACTGCGGAATCACCGCAGTCCCTTCAATTTCAACCTTCGCTTCGTCTTCGATCAGCGCGACCACCTGCACCGCGCTCATCGCAATGTCGTAGTCGCCGATCAACTCGCGAAATGCGCGGCCGATGTCTTTCAACGACGCGAGATACTCGCGTTTGTCGGTGACATACCACGTCAATCGCACCAGATGCTCAGGCTTGCCGCCCGCTTCATGCAAAACGGCGAGCACGTTCTTGAGCGCCTGGATGGCTTGCGCGGCGAAGTCGGTGGTCTGGAAACGCGCCTGTTCGTCCCAGCCGATCTGACCGGCAATGAACACCTGCGTGCCGATTGCCGCGACGCCGTTGGCGTAACCACGCGGCTTGACCCAGCCGGCGGGAAGAAGAGCTTTTTTCATGAGCGATGCGCCTCAGTGGAGTCCGGCTGTGGGGCAAACGCCGCGAGCGCGCTCGCGATGTCGGCGGGAATGTCGATGGATGTGCCGCGCTCGAGCGATGTCGTGACGAGCACCTGTTTCGCGCGAAACCGGGTTTCGCCGTTGCAATGGCCGGCGATATCGATGCTGATCGAGCGGCGGCCGATTGCTGCCACGTTAAGTGTCAGCGTGATCGTTTCGCCCATCTTGCTCGGCCGCGAAAACTCGCAATCGAGTTTGACGATCGGCAAGCCGACACGGCGCTGCGAGATCATGTGCGCATAGTCGATATTCAGGCCTTCGTTGAACCAGTCTTCGACCAGCGCGTTGGTCATCACCAGATATTGCGGAAAGAACACGATGCCCGCCGGATCGCAGTGCGAGAAGCGGATGCGCACGGGCCGTTCGAAAGACGCGCTCATTGGGCGTTGTCTCCGGCAGACGCGGCAGCGTGCGCTTTCAACACATCGCGTCCGATAATCAGTTGCTGCACTTCGGTCGCGCCTTCGTAAATGCGCAACGCGCGAATCTCGCGATACAGCATCTCGACAGCCGTGCCGCTTTGCACGCCCATGCCGCCAAAGAGTTGCACGGCGGCGTCGATCACCTGTTGCGCGCCTTCGCTTGCGTGCCACTTCGCCATCGCGGCTTCGCGCGTGACGCTTTCGCCTTGATCGCGCAGCCACGCGGCGCGGTAGACGAGCAACGCGCTGCTGTCGATGGTCAACGCCATTTGCGCGAGTTTGGCTTGCGTCAGTTGAAAATCGCCGAGTGTCTGCCCGAACATCTTGCGCGATGCGGCGCGCGAAATACCTTCGGCCATCGCATGACGCGCGAAGCCGAGCGATGCTGCCGCCACGGACGTGCGGAAAATATCCAGCGTGCGCATGGCGAGCTTGAAACCTTCGCCGGGCGCGCCGAGCATCTGGCTGCGCGGCACGCGTGCGCCGGCAAAGTGCAAACGCGCGAGCGGATGCGGCGCGATCACGTCGATGCGTTCAGCGATCTCCAGTCCCGGCGTGTCCGCATCGACGATGAACGCGCTGATGCCGCGCGCGCCCGGCGCTTCGCCGGTTCTTGCGAACACCACGTAGAAATCGGCGATGCCGCCGTTGGAAATCCACGTCTTGTCGCCGTCAAGAACGTAGGCGTCGCCGTCCTCGCGCGCTGAGAGCGCCATGGCGGCGACATCGGAGCCGGCTTCGGGTTCGGATAGCGCGAACGCTGCGAGCGCCGTGCCGTTAGCGACGCGCGGCAGATAGCGGGTCTTTTGTTCGTGCGTGCCGCCAAGCGAAATGGCGCCCGAACCGAGTCCCTGCATCGCCAAAGCGAAGTCCGCGAGTCCGGAATGTTTGGCCAGCGTTTCGCGCAGCAGGCAAACGGCGCGCGTGTCGATCGTGTCGCCGTGGCCGCCGTACGCGACGCCGCCCACGCCATATTTCAGCCAGCCCGCCGCGCCGAGTTCACGCACCAGGTGACGGCAGGTTGCGTCGACGTCCTTGTGGTCTTCGTGCTTCAACTTCTCGCGGCACCATGCTTCGATACCCGCGGCCAATTCGCGATGACGCGGCTCGAAGAACGGCCACGCGAGCGCGCTATGCAGATCCAGTTCGCTGTTGGCGCTCAACTCAATCTCCTTCGAACACGGGACGTGACTTCGCGGCAAACGCGCTGTACGCGCGCTCGAAATCGCGTGTGCTCATGCAGATGGCCTGGGCTTGCGCCTCCGACTCGATCGCTTCGTCGATACTCATGCTCCATTCCTGATGCAGCATCTTCTTGGTGATGCCGTGCGCGAAAGTCGGGCCGGCGACGAGATCGGCGGCGAGCTTGTGCGCTTCTTCAAGCAGCGCTGCCGGTTCGCATAGCTGGTTGTAGAAACCCCATGCGTGGCCTTCTTCGCCGCTTGCCGAGCGTCCGGTGAAGAGCAGTTCGGCGGCGCGCCCCTGGCCGATGATGCGCGGCAGAATCGCACAGGCGCCCATATCGCAACCGGCGAGACCGACGCGCGAGAACAGGAAAGCGAGCTTGCTGCGCGCGGTGCCGAGCCGCATATCGGACGACATGGCGAGAATCGCGCCGGCGCCGGCGCAGACGCCGTCGACCGCGGCAATCACCGGCTGCGGGCAATGGCGCATGGCTTTCACCAGATCGCCGGTCATGCGCGTGAAGAGCAGCAGTTCCGGCATCGGCAAATCGATCAGCGGCGCGATGATGTCGTGCACGTCGCCGCCGGAGCAGAAGTTGTCGCCCGCGCCGTGAATCACGACTGCTTTGACGTCGGTCGCATAGGTCAATTGCCGGAACAGGTCGCGCAACTCCGCGTACGACTCGAAGGTCAGCGGATTCTTGCGCTCGGGGCGATTCAGCGTGATCGTCGCGACCTTGTCGGCGACCGACCAGCCGAAGTGCCGTGCTTCGTAGCCGGCTAGCGTGATGCGATTGCCGGCCAGCAGGGCGTCGGCGTTGGATCGTGTCATGAGTCTCTCTCCGCGGTTCGATGCCGATCAGTCTTTCAGACTGTCGAGCAGATGTTGCTTGAGTTTGCCGAGGCGCTGATGCGTGCGCGATTTTTCATCGAGGCTCAGGCCGCCGAACAGTTCGACCACCCATTGCTCGTGCGCGGTCGCCATCTTGTCGAACGCTTTGCGTCCCGCCGGCGTCAGGCACACACTGATCGAGCGCCGGTCGTTCGGATCGTTGTCGCGTGACACCAGGCCTTCTTTTTCGAGCTGATCCGTAATGCCGGTGATGTTGCCGCCCGTCACCATCAAACGGCGCGACAGTTCGGTCATCTTCAGGCCTTCGGGATGACGCTCCAACTGCGCCATCAGATCGAAACGCGGCAACGTGGTGTCGAATTCGTTGCGCAGCCGTTTGCGCAGTTCGGCTTGCACGAGGTTGGTCGTCGTCAGCATGCGCAGCCACAAGCGCAGGCCCATGTGACTATCAGCGCCCGTGCTCATTTCGAGGTCCACGACGTTCTCCGCGGGTTTAGGTACGCCCTTGCGCGGCGGTTTCGTATCAGCCGCCGCCGTAGGCTTCTTGATGTTCGATGACTTGGTCACATCACTTCTCCACCAGAGATGGAAATGGATTGCCCCGTGACGGCATCCGAGCCGGGTTGGCAGAGCCACAGCACCGCGTTGGCGACCTGTTCCGGACTCACGAAGCGATGTTGCGGATTCGAGCGCAGCAAGGTTTCGCGCGCCTGCTGTTCGGTGCGCGAGGTCTTGCTGGTGATCTGTTCAAGCGATGCGTGCAGCAGTTCGGTTTCGGTGTAGCCGGGGCACACGGCGTTGACGGTGACACCCTTCGTCGCGACTTCCAACGCGAGCGATCGCGTAAGACCGATCACGCCATGTTTCGCGGCGCAATAGGCCGCGACGTACGCGTAGCCGATTTGGCCGGCCGTGCTGGCCACATTGACAATGCGTCCGTGGCCGCGTTCGAGCATGCCGGGCAGCGCCGCGCGCGTGCCGAGAAAAACGCCGGTGAGGTTCACGTCCAGCATGCGCTGCCAGAGCGCCATGTCGGTATGCGTGAACGGCGCGGCTTGCGCCTGGCCCGCGTTGTTGACGAGGATGTCGATTGCGCCGGCCTCGGTGAATGCACTCGCGACGGAGTCTTCCTGCGTCACGTCGACGCTGATGCAAGCCACGTCGCCCAGTGCCCGGCATTTCTCACGCTGCACGTCGAGCCGTTCCGCGTTGCGGCCCATCAACGTGACGCGCGCGCCGGCGCGTAGCAGAACTTCCGCGACGGCGGCGCCTATGCCGCTGCCGCCGCCGGTGACGACCGCGTGCTGTCCCGCGAGTGTCGAATTGAGTGTGTTCACACGGTTCCTTCGGCGCGTTGCGCGCGTTCTTGCGGCGAGAGCCCCGCGTTCGCGGCGGCTTGGGCGCGCTCGCGTTCGAGGTTGCGTTCGAGTTGAGACTTGGCCGCGGTGTAGGGGTTCGGCCACATCACGTCGAAGTACCCAATCTTGGCCGCTTCGTTCAACGTCCACGAAGGATTCGCCAGATGCGGGCGCGCAATCGCGCACAGATCCGCGCGGCCTGCAGCGATGATGCTATTCACGTGATCCGCTTCGGAGATCGCGCCGACCGCGATCGTCGCGATGCCTGCTTCGTTGCGCACGCGGTCGGCAAAGGGCGTCTGGAACATGCGTCCGAATACCGGCTTTTCTTCCTTGCTGACCTGGCCCGACGACACATCGATCATGTCGGCGCCGGCTGCTTTGAAGGCTTGGGCGATCTTGACCGCGTCGTCCGGGGTCGTGCCGCCTTCGACCCAATCGTTCGCGGAGATGCGCACGGAAATCGGCTTGTCTTGCGGCCAGACCGCGCGAATCGCCTTGAAAACCTGCAACGGATAACGCAGACGATTTTCCAGCGAGCCGCCGTATTCATCAGTGCGATGATTGGTGAGCGGCGACAGAAAGCTCGACAGGAAATAGCCGTGCGCACAATGCAATTCGAGCCAGTCGAAACCGGCTTCGGCTGACATTTGCGTGGCGCGGACGAACTGTGCTTCGATTTCGCGTAACTCGTCTTGTGTGGCTTCGCGCGAATGCTGGCTGACGCCACGCAGATATTGTTGCGGCGATGCCGAGAGGAGCGGCCAGTTGCCTTCCGCGAGTGGCTGATCGATGCCTTCCCACGAGACACGAGTCGAGCCTTTGGCGCCGGAATGGCCGAGCTGAATGCCGATCTTCGCATCCGACTGACGATGCACCAGGTCGACGATGCGCTTCCATGCAGTGAGATGCTCGGGCGCATACATGCCGGGACACGCGGGCGTGATGCGCGCTTCGGGCGAGACACAGGTCATTTCGGTCATGACCAGCCCTGCGCCGCCCATGGCGCGCGCGCCGAGGTGCATCAAGTGATAGTCGCCCGCAATGCCGTCGACGGCGGAGTATTGCGCCATCGGCGACACGACCACGCGGTTTTTCAGCGTGACGCCTCGCAACGTGAAGGGCGTGAACATGGGCGGCACGGAGTGCTTCTCCGGCGCGCGATTCACGCCGGAGCGCTGGGCGAGCCAGTCTTCGAAACCGGACAGATACTGCGCGTCACGTTCACGCAGATTCTCGTGCGAGATGCGCTGCGAGCGCGTGAGCAGCGAATACGCGAACTGTTCCGGCTCGAACGAGGTATAGCGGTCGACATGCTCGAACCATTCCGTCGAATTGCGCGCCGCGTTCTGAATGCGCAATACGTCGATGCTGCGCACGTCGGTGTAGTGCTTGAGCGCAGCCGCAAGGTCACCGGGATGCGCGCCCATGCTGTTGGCGAGTTCGATCGAATCTTCAAGCGCGAGCTTGGTGCCCGAGCCGATCGAAAAGTGAGCGGTATGGGCGGCGTCGCCCATGAGGACGATCGGCGTCTGCGTACCGTCGGCGTTATTGCGCCAATGTACCCATTCGTCGTTGACGACACGCGGGAAACGAATCCATTGTGACGAGCCGCGCAAATGCGCCGCGTTCGAGAGCAACGCGTTGCCGTCGAGATACTTCGCGAACAGCTTTTCGCAGAACGCGATGCTGTCTTCCTTGCTCATTTCGTCGAGGCCGGCGGCGCGCCAGACGCGCTCCGGGGTTTCGACGATAAACGTGGAGGTCTGATCGTCGAAGCGATAAGCGTGCGCCTGGAACCAGCCGAATTCGGTTTCTTCGAAAGCGAAGGTGAAGGCGTCGAAGAGTTTTTTAGTGCCGAGCCAGACGAAGCGGCAATCGCGCATGTCGATGGCGGGCCGATAAGTGGCCGCGTACTTTTGACGGACCGCGCTGTTCGCGCCGTCGCACGCGATGATCAAGTCGGCTTCGTAGACGCTGTCGTCCGTGACCTGGGTTTCGAAAACCAGCTTGACGCCGAGTTCTTCGCAGCGCGCCTGCAGGATGTTCAGCAGACGCTTGCGGCCGATGCCGCAGAAGCCGTGACCCGACGAACGGATTTGCCGGCCGCGGAAATTGATCTCGATGTCGTCCCAGTGATTGAAGGCGTCGAGGATGGCGTCGGCACTGGGGGCGTCGGCGGCGCGCAGATTGCCGAGCGTCTGGTCGGAGAACACGACGCCCCAGCCGAATGTGTCGTACGGACGGTTGCGCTCGACGACCGTGACATCGTAGGCCGGGTTCCGGCTTTTCATCAAAAGCCCGAAATACAGGCCGGCCGGGCCGCCACCAATGCAAACGATGCGCATGCTTGTTCCCCATGTGTGAACGCTGCTGATGTGGGTAATTTAGGCTTCGATAGTTTAGATGTCAAGTAAATATGGCTGTGCGAGGGTGGTGGGCGCGATCAGTGATTGATCGGAAGAAACAGAGTCGGGCGGCAGAACCGCGACCTCAGACCGAAAGTAAAAAACGGACACTTCGAAGTACGGCTGTTATCGAAGTTTTGCCGAAGTTGTCTATCAGACACGGTTGTTGTCGGACTGCGCGCGTGAGATGCCAGCCTCCCGCCGCACCACAACTTGCAAACGTGCATTATCGAGCAGTAACGTAGCGCGAAAATGGCTTGTGCAGGGATAAAAACGAGCTATACTGAGCAAGATAGTGCAATATGAAGCGATGAGCGAGCCGAGCTCCATACCGACGTGTCGCTCGCCTGCAACTCACTGACAGGAGATTTTCTTTGAACGAACTCATTCAGGACGCTCACGCGGTCCTGCTCCCGGCGTTTGCGGGTCTCGAACTTGACGACGCCGTCTTGCGTTATCTGGACAATGGCGGGGTTTCCATCCTCCTGGGCGAAAGCCGGGACGAGTATGTCGCTCGGTCCATGAGTAACGAACGGCGTATGACCGAAACGGCCGAGCAATTCGAAAGCGTCGTCGACCTTGCGCGACGACACGCGGGCGGCGCTGTCATCGCTGCTATCGACCAGGAGCTCGGTGGCATTCAGCGTCTTCATCGGCTTGCGCCCGCTCTGCCTGACTTTAAGACCGCACGTGAGCTGTCGGCGGAAGAAATCGCCAGGCAGTCGTTTGAAGTAGCCAAGGCGGCGCGCGGTCTAGGTGTCAATCTGTTTCTGGCGCCGATCGTCGACGTTGTGTCTGGTGTCAACCCATGGCTCGAGGGGCGCAATCTCGGCGTCGACCCGGCCGAAGTGAGCCGGATCACATGCGCGTTTGTGCGCGGTATCCAGGCGGCCGGCGTCGCGGCGACAGCCAAGCACTTCCCTGGTCATCCTGTTACCGAACTCGATCCGGCGCTCCATGCCGCGGTAGTCAACGCCACTCGAGAAGACCTGCTACCGACAATCGAAGTGTTCGGGGATGTCATCAGCGCTGGTGTCAGGGCCGTAATGGCAGGCCCCGCGTTGGTCCCTGCCGTGGACGCCGAAGAACCATCCAGTACGTCTCCTCAAACGTTGTCGTTCCTGCGTGGGAAGCTTGCTTTCGACGGCCTGATTATCTCGGACGATCTGGACGCGCCGGGCATTCTGCGCGGGCGAACAGTCGAGGCGGCAGCGGTGGCATCGCTGGTCGCGGGCGCGGACCTGCTCCTGGTCTCGAGCCAGTCAGGTCTCGACGTAATCGTCCGGACGATAGTTGAGGCGGTGAAGAGCGGGCAGCTCGAACCGAAGCGCCTCGCTGAGGCGGCCCGGCGAGTGCGCTCATTAGCACTGGAGCTGGAAAATGACGGTGATGTTGGCATGAACAGCAAAAGAGGCAGCTAATCGCCATGAGTGAACTTTCCCGTCAGGTGCATGCAGTGCTGTTTCCGGTACTGGAAACACTCGAAATCGACGGCAATATCTGTCGCTTTCTTGATAGAGGTGGTCGCAGCCTTTTGTTTGGCGAGACAGGTGAGGAATATGTCTCTGGCCAGATGAGCGAGCAACGGCTCAGTCGAGAGACGGTTGAAGCCTGGCATAGTGCGATCGAGAAAGCGAAGGCGCGCGCGGGCAAGTTAATCCTGGCGGCCGACGCCGATATTGCAGCGGTACATCGGCTGCAAGGAGTCTCGGCAAAGTTGCCGTCTCGCGATGCTGCACAAAGAATGTCAGAGTTTGAACTGGAAGAAGTCTGTTTTGAAATGGCATGTGGAGTCACTAATGCCGGTATCAATCTTGCACTCTCACCTACGGCGGACGTGCTGACAGGAAGCAACCAGTGGCTCGAGGGGCGCACGTTAGCGGACGACCCGGAGACGGCGTCGCGAATGGTGCGGTCTTACATACGCGGCGCGCGCCGTGCGGGTCTGAAGACCACGTTAAAACACTTCCCCGGGCATCCGGTTTTGCGAGGCCATCCAGCGAAAGACGAAGCGACGGTGCCTGCATCTCTGGACGATCTGCGCGCTCAATGGGGTGCCTTTCGGACGGGAATTGAAGAGGGCGTCAGTGCAGTCATGATGGGGCCAGCACGCTTCGAGGCGTTCAAACCAGCGGTAGCTGGATCGCTATCGGCTGAACTCATCGCACTCTTACGCCGGGAGCTGCAGTTCGAAGGATTGGTGATGACGTGCGATCTTGATCATAAGGCCACCATCGGAAACAAGTCCGTCGGAAATGTTGCCGTTGAAGCGCTTGCGGCCGGTGCGGATCTGCTTCTGTTATCACCGAACGCGGTGCCTCACATCGACGAAGTAGCGACCGCCATCGTCAATGCTGTCCAGGGCGGCAAGCTTGATCCGTTGCGACTTGATGCAGCTGCCAACGCGGTACATCAACTGGCCGATTTCGGTCTGTGTAAATGACAGTGCGGGGAATTCCGCCATGAGAATTCCCCGGCTTGCCAAAGATCAATTGCATCTCTCTCCGCAAACACAGTCACTGATTGCGCGGAATACCTACCGGGACGCGACCAGAACTTGCAGCCCGCTATCGGCGAAAGCTTTAACCTGTTTTTTGGGGGCGTCGCTTTCGACGATGATTGTCGCGATGGCGTCAACGGACGTAACGTTGTGCGTCGCAACGCTCAACAACTTCTCCTTGGTGACGGCTATCGCGATCGTCCCGCTTCTGGCCACAACCGCCCGCTTGAATGACGCGTCTTCGAGGCTGAAGGCGGTTAGCCCTTCCTGCGGATCGATTGCGCAGGCACCCAGAAACGCAAGATCGAATGTCAGCCTCTGAATTGCCTCGACGGCGAGCACGCCAACGGTGCCACCTATCGTCTTGTCGATCTGCCCTCCCAATGTGATCAAGATCACGTTGTCTTTTTCAAGAAGCGCTGACGCAATGACCGGCGAGTTGGTGACCACCGTAAGGTTGAGATCCGCAGGAATCGCGTGCGCTATGGACAGGTTGGTACTGCCGGCGTCGATGAATATGCATTGGTTTTCACCGAGCAGCGACACGGCCGCAACCGCGAGAGCGCCTTTCCGTTCCGGTTCCCGCTCCATTCGATGCTGCAGGCTTCCGCCATTGGGCGCAATGGCGACCGCGCCACCATAGACTCTTCGGCACGCCCCGCCTTTTGCGAGATCTGTGAGGTCGCGCCGAATGGTGTGTTCCGAAACACCGAATTCTGCGGCAAGGTCGGCGGCGAATACTTTTCCCTTGGATGCGAGCAATGCACGTATGTGCCGCTGACGCTCGTCGGGAAGGGCCTCGTAAGTAAGCATTGGCTATTCCGAAGAACAAACATAATGAGCAATAACGCGCATTATAGAGCGGAATATAGCGATCGCCGTGCTAAGCGGTCTATGGGCCAGAAGGCCGCACACTGCTACTTCTCGTTTTGTGTTTAGAACATTCGAATCTCGCCTGAGCTCAAATCTGCGTCGCATCCAGTCTTACGAATTTAACGAGTGCCGCCATCACGCCGACAAGTACAGCGCCTGCACCGATACAAACGCCAACTTCAATCGCGATGGGCAGTGACTTAAACAGGACCGCTATAGCGGACCCATTAACATAAAGACTTCCTGGCATGGCGGAACTCCTCATACAGATAGAGCAGGTGCGGATGCAAAAACAACGATGGGCATTCCTGCTCGCAACCTTTGGCTAACCCTGTCTATCTTATACGAATAAGTCAAATTAGAAAAATTAAACGTGCATGTGGTATTTCCGTCAGCCTTCGCCACCCCACACCATGGTCGACTGGTCGCCGGTCATGTACTCCCGTATCTCGAGTGGCAACGACTGGTCGCTAGGAAGTAGGACCGTTGCCTGGCGAAGATGTTTTTTTCGAAGCGAACCACGGTCCTGAAAGCACAAGGCAAGGCGTGTCGAGAAGGGTTGCCTGAAAGACGAAGAGGCTACACCCGTGACGACGCCGTAAAGAAAGCGGATCGGTCGTCTGTGCTGCGGCGTGAGGACGGAAAAAGTCATTTCGTTTTTCTGATGTCCTTCAAAGTCGATCATGAAGATCCGGTCGCCGAGCAAAAAGCAGAACCCATGATAGGTGAAGGAATACGCGACCTTGTTGGTGCTGTCCTGCAGCGGGAAACGCTCGACAGTCACATAACGCACGGACGAATCGTGTTCGTAGATGCAGGTAACGGAGCGCAGAATCCGCCCTTTGTAGATCGACGAGTTGTGATACCGGTGGTAGACACCGAGGAAGTCCTGCAGCGGCGCAACCGAAGATTTGATGAGCGGCAAGAACCTTACGAATTGCGGGGCGGACTTCAGGTCCAGCGGAAGTTCATATTCCAGGCCCTCATAGAAGCTCCGGAATTCCGCGGGCGCCAGAAACAGATCGCTCGGCTCCATCAGGAAGAACTTTGCTATCTTCAGAAGGACCTTCTGCGAAGGAACATGGTAGCCGGCAAGATACTTATTGAACTGCTGGCGATTTATGTTGAGCTTGCGGCAGAAGTCCGCGACAGAATCGAACGAAGCCACCAGCAGAGACAGGTTGGTGGCGAGATTTGCGAGGTCTTGCTGTCGATCCATGTCTTTGTATGCGTAGAGTTTCGGACTCTGCCGAATTGTTTAGCGGGAATGCCAAGCAAGCCGACGCCGGCCTCGCTGTGAATCGCCGGATGGTACGCGCTCGTCGGCTCCATGCCAACTGATAGAAACCCCGCAAAAACCACGTTGTTTTCAACGACGCGAGCCGTCACGGGCCGGCAAACCTCGGGGTGATTCAGTGTACTGCTTTCCGTGCGTCACAGTGCGTCTCGTTTGCGCCGTCTGCGAAATTGAGTCGGTTTTTTTAGTGGCAAATACTCCTCTCCAACGAGTAGGCAGTGACTTTAAGCGGATTGCCGCCCGAGACACTAAACCCGACGGAGACGAGATTGAAGCTAACGGGCGCACAGGTCATTGCGCAAGCAATGAAGAACTACGGCGTCCAGTACGTTGCCGGTGTGCCGGGCAGAGACTGCCTGCCGCTGCTGGACGCGTTTCTCGATGGCGGTAGGGAAATTCCGTTCATTCAGGTGATGCAGTCGAGGAGCGCCGTCCACCTTGCTGATGGCTTCCATCGTGCCTGCGGCTGCCCGATGGCGCTCATAGGAGGGGCAAGCGGGAATGACATGCCGATGCCTACCGATACCAATGTGATGGAAGCGCATTCCAGTGCGGCGTTGCTGATAGCCGGCCGCACCGCCGCCGATGCGGCGCAGCGCGCGGCGCAGTTGCCTGATGTGTTGCAGTCGGCGTTTAGCGTCCTGCTGGCGAGTCAGCCGAAGCCGGTGCAGATCCAAGTGCCTCTCGATGTTCAGTGCGAACTGTTCGATATCGATATGAACGCACTCCATGCACAGCAGGCGACGGAGCCGCCGACAGCGGATCATCGATTGATTGAAAAGGCCGTGGCGCTGCTTCTGTCTTCGATGAGACCGGCGATCTTTGTCGGGATCGAGACCCAGGCGGCCGAGGCGAAAGACGCGCTTCTCAAACTGGCAACCAGGCTCGGCGCGCCCGTTGTGACGTCGGCGAGCACCAAGGGAATCGTACCGGAAGACCATTCGGTGAGCGGCCTCTCTGCCGGGAGATTCGGCACCGGGGCCGGCAATTCGATTCTGGCGCGTGCCGACATGATTCTCGTCCTGGGCTGCAAGGAAGCCGACTGGGCCGGGGTTCCGGATGTGCCGCATGCAGCCGGCAGTTCGGATAAACGGACGCTGATCCGCGTATCGCTCGAACCTCCGCAGCACGATCAGACCTGGCAACTGGATATCCATGCCGATGTGTCCGGCGCGCTGCGCGACATGTCGGTTGCAATATCGCCTCAACGATCGCGGCGCGCATTGTCGCGGCACGAGAGTTGGCTCGCGACCGTCGAAGAGCTGAAGACGCGCTGGCTGCAACTCGTCGCGGTCCGCTCGGATGTTCTCAAGACGCCGTTCTCGGCTCAACGGCCGATCAGCGTGCTTCGGCAGGTCATGGAGCGGGACGGGGTTGTCGTGGCAGGACCCGGCACGGCATTGATGGCCGTTCAGCAGGTATTCCGCGCTTACCAGCCGCGTACGCAACTGACCTGCGCGAACTCACCCGTGGTCGGATGGGCGGTGTCCGCCGCCATCGGCGCAAAGCTGGCGGTGCCAGCAAAGGATGTCGTATGCGTGGTCGGCGACGGTGACTTTCTGCAGTCTCTTCCGGAGATGGCCGTTTGCGTGATGCACGGCTTGCCGCTGGTGTTCGTTGTTCTGAATAACTGCGGGCACATGTCGACTCGATTTCTCCAGCAAAAGCTGCTGGGGCGTCATGTCGGGTCTGAATTCAACATGCCCAACGGAAAGCCATATTCGCCGGACTTCTCCGACATCGCACGAAGTTTCGGACTGGAGTCCTGGCGCGTGGAGCACGAATCGCAACTCGAAAGAGCGTTGAGGGGCGCGTTGTCGAGTGGCGGACCGGCGCTCGTGGAAATTCTGACTGCTCGTGAAGACTACGCGTCGCTAGCAGGCTTGTGCGGAAGTCCTGGGCACTCAGGGGAAAAGAGTTCGATGCGCCGTCCAGAAGGGAGTGCTGTCGAGTGAACGTATCGAGCACTTCGGCAATGCCCGGGTCGAGCCCGCCGCGTTCCGTTTTTGGTTGATGTCTTACTACAGAGGCAAGGTTATGGAAGTGGATACGAGTCGCAGACTGAACGTATCTCTGAAGTCCGGAGATGCGAGCGGACGCGCAATGTCGCGAGCCCCGCGACGCAAACAATTCTGGAATCCCGCGGTTCTCACGCTGACGCCGAGCATCGTCGTGCTGACCATCGCGGTCTACGTTTTTATCGGCTGGTCGGTGCTGATCTCGTTCACGAATTCGAAGTTCGCGCCGAACTACGATTTCGTCGGATTTGCGCAGTACGTGCGCTTGTGGAACTCCGATCGCTGGAATGTGGCCGTCGTCAACCTCGGGCTGTTTTCCGTGGCGTTCATGGTTATCTCGCTTGTCATCGGCCTGCTGCTCGCGATCTTCCTCGACCAGAAGGTGCGCGCCGAAGGGTCGCTGCGGATGATCTATCTCTATCCGATGGCGGTCTCGTTGATCGTGACCGGCACCGCATGGAAGTGGATATTGAATCCGGGGCTCGGACTCGAAATGCTTTTCCACGAGATCGGCTGGACCAGCATTCACGTCAACTGGCTGATTGATCCAAAGATGGCGGTGTACACGTTGGTCATCGCCGCAGTCTGGCAGACGGCCGGCTTTGTGATGGCGATCTTTCTCGCGGGACTGCGGGGTGTGGATGGTGAAATCGTCAAAGCGGCGCAGATGGAAGGCGCCGGCGTGTTCCGCATCTATTCGACGATCATCATTCCGATGCTCCGGTCGTCCGTGTTCAGCGTGATCGTCATTCTGATCTATCAGGCGGTGCGCTCATTCGACCTGGTCGTCGCCCTGACGAATGGCGGCCCCGGTTTCTCAAGCGATCTTCCGACGACGTTCATGTACAACCTCACCTTCAGCCGAGGCCAACTGGCTCAAGGCGCGGCGAGTTCCGTGATGATTCTGCTGGTGGTGGTCGTCATTATTGTGCCGTATCTCTTTTCGGAGTTTAAGCGTGAGCACCACGATAGCCTCTAATCTCGCCCATCGTCCGGCACGCCCGAGAAATCGTCGCCGGATCATTACCCGCACGTTCAGCCGCGTCGTTCTTTACGCGGTGCTGATCGGGTTTGCCGCGTTCTTCGTCATGCCGCTGGTCGTGATGGTGTTCGCCTCGCTTAAGGATATGGCGGAAATCCGCTCGACCTCGATACTCTCCGTGCCGCTGCGGCCGACCGTGCAGCCATGGGTCGACGCGTGGCAAAACGCGTGTGTCGGCGTCGATTGCGTGGGGTTGCGCGGTTTCTATTTCAACACGGTATTGATGGTGGTGCCCGCTGTTGTGCTTTCCGCGCTGTTCGGCGCGCTCAACGGCTACGCGCTGACCAAGTTCAATTTCAGGGGCTCGCGCTTCGTCTATGGGGTCATTCTGTTCGGCAGCTTTACGCCGTATCAGGCCGTTCTGATTCCGCTCGCGAAGACACTCGGTACGCTAGGACTTTCGGGAAATCTCGGTGGACTGATTCTGGTGCATACGGTCTACGGACTTCCGTTTACGACCATGTTCTTCCGCAACTATTTCATGACGGTCCCGCAGGACCTGATCAAAGCCGCGCGCGTCGATGGAGCGGGCTTCTGGACGACCTTCGGCCACATCATCCTGCCGCTCTCGATACCGATGATCGTCGTTACCGTGATCTGGCAATTCACCGGCATCTGGAATGACTTTCTGTTCGGCGTGTCGTTCACGAGTGGGCAGAATACGCCGATCATGGTCGCGCTCAATAACATGGTAAGCGCCAGCGCGGGGGAGCGCCCGTACGACGTGCACATGGCGGCGGCTTTGCTGGCCGCGTTGCCCACGTTGGTCATTTATGTTCTGGCTGGTAAATATTTTGTGCGCGGGCTGATGGCCGGCGCGGTCAAGGGGTAATGATGGCTTCTTTGCATATTCGGGATGTTCGTAAAAACTACGGCAACGTGGCCTGTCTGAAAGCCATCAATATCGATGCGAACGACGGGGAATTCCTGGTTCTTCTCGGACCGTCGGGCTGCGGCAAGTCGACATTGCTGAACGCGATCGCAGGCCTCGAGCCGGTTTCCGAAGGCGAAATTATTATCGACGACACGGTCGTCAACGATATCGAATCCGCCAAACGCGACATCGCGATGGTGTTCCAGTCGTATGCGCTTTATCCGACGATGACGGTGCGAAAGAACCTGACATTCGGCATGCGCGTGCGCGGCGCTTCGAAAAGCGAACAGGAAGCCGCGGTGCAGCGGGTAGCGTCGATCCTGCAACTCGACCAGTTGCTCGACCGCAAGCCGAGCCAGTTGTCGGGCGGTCAGCGGCAACGTGTTGCGATGGGCCGCGCGATGGTTCGCGAGCCCAAGATCTTCCTCTTCGACGAACCGTTGTCGAACCTCGATGCCAAGCTGCGCACGGATATGCGCGCGGAGATCAAGAAGCTGCATCAGCGGGTGGGCACCACCACGGTCTATGTGACACACGATCAGATCGAAGCGATGACGCTCGCCACCAAGATCGTGGTGATGAAGGGCGGAGAAGTTCAGCAGACCGGATCCCCGGAAGACGTGTACGACCGGCCCAGCAATCTATTTGTCGCGCGCTTCATCGGCTCCCCAGCGATGAACTGCATCAAGGGCACGCTTCAGGGCGATGGGACTTCGTCCACGTTTGTCGGCGGGCCAGACAAGAAGCGTCCGTTGAAAATCTCGCTAGGGCCGTTGTCGCTTGCACAGCAACGTCATATCGGGCGCGAGATCGTACTCGGCGTCCGGCCTGAGTGGTTTTCGTTTGGCGCCGGCGACGAGGGTTTCGAGGCAGTCGTCGATGTGGTCGAGCCCACTGGCGCCGACAACTTCGTTCTGGTTTCCGCAGCGGGCGAACCATTGATGATCCGCTTCGCGCCTGGCGTCGGGCAAGTGGGCGAGACCGTGCGGCTGAAAGCGAATACGGCCAAGGTGCTGATATTCGACGCAGTCACTGAAGAGCGCGTGGAGTGAAAGTCCAAAGGCGGGACGGGCAATACTACAAGCAAACGGTTCGGCGATTGTGCGAACTGGCCCGTTCCATCTGGTCATCGCATGCGGGGGAATTGCTTCAGTTCGAGCGCAAGCAAGACCGATCGCCGGTCACGGAACTGGACCGGGAGATAGAACTCGCATTGCGCGCGTGCATCAATTCGCGACATCCGGACGATTCCATTATCGGCGAAGAGTTCGGCTTTCTGGCGGGCGCGGAAAGCCGCTCATCAGCCCCGAGGTGGGTTATCGATCCTCTGGATGGCACGAAGGCTTTCGTCACCGGAAGTCCCCTTTGGGGAACCCTGATCGGCGTGTTGAACGAAGGAACGCCGTGGCTGGGCGCAATAGAAATGCCCGCGCTACACGAGCGGCTTTTCTCATTCGACATCGAAGATGAGTCGATTCGGACGAGCCGTTGTTCGGAGCTTGCAGCAGCCCGGCTTTGCACGACGACACCCGACAAATTCACATCCGTCGAACGAATCGGCTTCGATCGACTATCTAAAGCGGTTGCGGTCCATCGCTATGGCGGCGACTGTT
This sequence comes from Paraburkholderia dipogonis, assembly GCF_042680985.1. NCBI lineage: Bacteria > Pseudomonadati > Pseudomonadota > Betaproteobacteria > Burkholderiales > Burkholderiaceae > Paraburkholderia > Paraburkholderia dipogonis. Next base: position 181,504 of record NZ_JBHUFR010000007.1, read on the forward strand.
TCAACTATGCGGCGCTTGCAGCCGGGCGCTGCGATCTCGTCGTCGAAGCTGGCCTCGCGCTCCACGATTTCCTGCCCATCGTTCCGATTGTTCGACAAGCCGGCGGCGTGATGACCGATTGGCAAGGGCAAGCCTTGACCGAGAACGCGGCGGGAAACGTACTCGCTGCCTCGACTCCGGCTCTGCACTCTCAGGCACTTCAAACGCTCGCAGTCAGCCTGCGATAGCTGAAGGCGCGCGCGACACTGCCTGTACAATACCCTTCCCGGCGGTACAAGGACTGGATGCCCTCTTTCGAAATGAAACGAACAGTGTCGATGAAGGATGTTGCGCTCGCCGCGGGGGTTTCGCAGCCTGCCGTCTCATACGCTTATAACAAGCCGTCCGAGATATCGGAGGCTCAGCGTGAGCACATTCTCAAGGTCGCGAAGAAGCTCGGTTATCCTGGGCCGAATGTTCGAGGGGGCAGTCTGCGCTCGGGGCGCGTCGGCGCTATCGGACTGATGATTTCCGACGAGCTTCCTTATGCGTTCATTGATCCGTCCACTACCGGGCTCCTGCGTGGCATCGGCGAAATTGGCGAGCTGTCGAACGTTGCTCTCGCACTATTTCCGCTGCAAAAAGACCTCGTCAATCAGTCGGGGGAACCCGGTAGCGTCAGCCTGGCAGTGCGGGGTTTTGTCGACGGCCTTATCGCGTACAACCTGCCGGACGACTATCCGGTCGTCGCCATGGCGCGTAAGCAGAACATTCCGTTCGTCGTAGTCGACGCACCGATCATGGAGGGCGCGCCGTTCGTCGGAATCGACGACTTCGGCTCGGGCGAGCTTCAGATGAAGCATCTCCTCGACCTTGGTCATAGCAAGATCGGCATCATTGCCGACCGTCTGAAACCGGATGGATCAAGAGGCCCCGTCACACAAAAGCGCTTCCGGCAGTCGACGGAAAATGTGGTGAGGGCCCGGCTCGAGGGCTATCTGTCGGCGGGGAAAGCTGCGGGTCTGTCCTTTGACGATTTGATCATCATCGAGGCGGGAGGGTTCGATCACGCTTCCGGCGACTGGGCGGCCGAACAGATGCTGGCGAACAAGGGCTTGACGGCGGTGGCCGCCACGTCCGACGTGATGGCCCTGTCTTTCCTGAAGATCGCCAATGAACAAGGCGTGTCCGTTCCAGATCAACTCTCCGTCATCGGATTCGACGATATTCCCGAAGCGGCGGGCGCTGGTCTCACGACGATTCGTCAGCCGCTCATCGAGAAGGGACGCCACGCGGCCCGCGTGTTGACAGAACTTCTGAATGCGCCGCCTTCGAAAAAGCCGCCCGCAACCAGGATCATCCTGCCGACCGAGTTAGTGGTTCGCTCGACAACCAAAGCCCGGCGGAAAAAACGCGGCTAAGAAAGCCGGCGGGCCAGCCGGCCACGCCGGTCTTTTTCAGCGAAACGTGCGGGCGACGCGAATCGCGTTGGCGGCAATCGTCAACGCGGGGTTCACCGCGGCGGACGATGGGAACCACGAACTATCCACGATCCACGCGTTGTCGACGTCGTGCAATTTGCAGTTCGTGTCGAGAACGCTTTTCGCTGGATCTGTGCCCATCAACGCGGTTCCGCACTGGTGCGAGTTGGTCGCGATACCCATGCGCTTGGTGAAGACGAACGGATACCCGGCCCTGCGCATCATCGCGACTGTCTTTTTCACGAGCTCTTCGTGAGCGCGCAAATTGTTCGGGCGCCAGCGCACCTGAATCCGGCCTTGCTGTGCGTTGAACGTCACGCGGTTTTCTGGATCGGGCAGGTCTTCGCTGGTGAGATACAGATCGACGCTATGGTCGGTGACATAGCGTGAGACGGCCTTGGGCAACCATGGATACATGCCCGTTACCATCGGCTCGCGAATCTTGCCGAGCATCTGAACGTTGCCGAGCGGAAACTCGTTCCACTTCGAGGGGAGATACCAGTCGTTGATCGCGAGCGTCTTCTGGAAGAAAACCTTGTTGAAGCGGCGTGGGTCGACCGCGATCATGAAGGTACTGTTGTGAACCATGTAGTTGCGGCCCAGAAGTCCCGAGCTATTGCCGATTCCTTCCGGGTGGTTCTTGTCCGCGGATCGCAACAGCAGCGCCGATGAATTGACCGCGCCGCATGCCAGCACGAAGCGACTCGCCCTGATGCGAACCGGCAAGCCGTTTCGGGTACCGGTTGCCGCTTCGATCCTGCTGCCGTCGGACGACATGATGAGGCGGTCGATCTTCGTCTGGACCATCAGGCGCGCGCGGCCGCTGCCGACTGTCGGGCGCAGCGCCGAGACTTCCGCGTCCGCCTTGGCATCGACCATGCAAGGATAACCGTCGCATGTGGAGCAGAGTACGCATGGCCGATCCTTGCCGTAATCGACCGCGGCGGGCATCGCAAAAGGCTGCAAGCCTTGAGCCCGCATCGAGGCGTGCAGCCGGTGCAGCGCCGGATCATGCTCCAGCGCGGCAAACGGATAGTCGCCGGAGCGCCAGGGTTCGGTCGGATCGCTGCCGCGCTCGCCGTGAACCTTGTACAGACGCTCTGCCGCTGCGTAGTGAGGTTCCATATCGGCGTACGTGATCGGCCACGCAGGGGACACGCCCTCAGCGTGGCTGATCGCGCCGAAGTCGGCTTCACGGAAGCGCGGCAGCATGGCGCCGAATACCTTGGTATTGCCGCCGACGTAGTAAAAAACGCCGGGCGAAAACGGCCTGCCGCTGTCGTCGATCCAATGCTCGGCGTTGCGATAGCGGCCCTCGCCAAAGACCGATTCGGTCGTCCAGTTCTGAATCTCCCTCGGCAGAAAGTCGCCTCGCTCCACGACCAGTACGTCGAGGTTTTGTCCGGCCAGAGTGTGGGCGAAGGTAGAGCCGCCCATACCCGAGCCGATGATCGCTACGTCGCAGGTCATCACGCCATCGTCGCCGGGAACGACTGTCTGCACTTCGCGCCGGGGGATCGGCGCGAAGGCATCAAAGTCGGACACTGCGCGATGAACAATCGTTGCATCGCTCATACAGCCTCTTCGTCTTACAGATGTTGTTCCGATTGACGGAACTGCGTGTACTCGTCCTGACGTTCATCGGTGATGTACGCCGGAATCGGGAAGTCCCACCAGCCCGGCACCCACGGACCGGCCGCGTCGCGATCGGTGGGGATTTCGATCAGCACAGGCGCGTTCGAATCGAGCGCTTCCTGAAGGATCGGTTCGAGTTCGTCGTTGCTGTTCACGCGGAACGACTTCAGACCGAATGCTTTACCGAGCGTTTCGAAATCGGGCGAGTACGGCGTGCCGTCTGGATGATTGAACTCGGTGCCGATATGACGGCTCGTCTGCTTGCGCTGGCCGCCGCGAATCGACATGTAGCCCGCATTGTTCTGAACGATGAACACCACCGGAATGTTGTTCGTCACGCAGATCGCGATTTCCTGCGACGTCATCAGGAAGTCGCCGTCGCCGAGCACGCAGACCACCGGCCGATGCGGCGCTGCCAGCTTGGCGCCGATCGCCGCCGGTACGGCCCAGCCCATCGACGAGAATCCGCCCGACGTGAGGTGAGTGCGCGGTTCGTACACCGGGAAGGTCTGCTTGACCGCACCCTGGGTGTTGCCCGAACCGACCACCACGATCGTGTCGCGCGGGAAGACCTTGCGCAACGCGCCGAGCGGACGTTGCGAAGTGAAGGGGAAGCGATCCGAATCGCGACGGGTCGACAGCTTCGCTTCCCATTCGGCTTTGTAGCCGGCAACCTGATCGAGGTATTCGGTGCGCTCGACCGAGTCGTCCTTCAGTGCCTCGACGATGTGCGCGAGTGCATATTTCGCGTCGGCGACGATGCCGGCCGTGACCGGATAGTTCTTGCCGATTTCGTGCGGGTCGATGTCGATATGGATCAGCCGGCCCGGCGGGATCGAGAAAGTGACGCCCTTTGCGTAACTCGACGACGACCAGTCGGTAAAACGGCAGCCCACGGCCAGAATCACATCCGCAGTGGACGCAACCTTGTTGCCGCACAACGTGCCTGTCTGGCCGACGCTGCCAGCGAACAGTTCGTGGTCTTCAGGGAAGCCGCTCTTGCCGTTCCACGTGGTGACAACGGGGATCTTCCACTTCTCGGCGAGCGCCAGCACTTCGGCCGAGGCTTCACCGGTAATCACGCCGCCGCCGATCACGATGACCGGCCGCTTCGCACTGCGCAATACGTCGGCGGCTTTGCTCACGGCGGCCGGATCGGGAAAAACCTTGCCGACCGGCACGCGCTCTTCGAGGTCGTGAAGCGTGACTTCAGCGGCCTCCGCCTGCGTGTCCATCGGAATCTCGATGTGAACCGGACCGGGGCGACCCGTCACCATCGCACTGAACGCGCGATGCATGACGAACGGAAGTTCCTCGACGCGCTGTACCACCCAATGACGTTTCGACACCGCCTCGGCGATCTTCGGGAAGTCGTTATCGGTGTAGCGTTCGAGTTCCTGCAGCAGACCGTGGCCGCGCATGTGCGTCGGCGGCCCACCGGTTATCAGCATCACGCTGGTCGAATCGGTGAAGGCGGTCGCCATACCGATCACGGTGTTGCTGGCGCCGGCGCCGATCGACGTGACCGCGGCCATCGGCTTGCCGGCGACCCGGTAGTAACCGTCTGCCAGGTGGACCGCGCTTTGTTCGTGAAACACCTGGATGAAACGAATTTCCGAATCCTTCTCGAGAAATGCGTCGGTGAGCGTCCAGATTCCGTGACCGGGGATCCCGGCAACGTATTCAACGCCGTAGTTCTTTAACGTCTGAGCGACGATTTGACTGCCTGTGAGCTTTGCCATTTCCAGATCCTGCAAAGGTGAAATAAATAGCCGCGCGGGATCACGCACCCGGGCGGAACACTGCGCTTTCTCTACAACGACTCAGATGTGCCTGACGCGAACGCCGCAGTCATGTGCGAGCCGCCCACTGAAGACCTTGCCGCGTCATCCTGCGCACGTTGGGGTCCGACAGATTGCCGGTGTCGTGTCCGATCGAGTGATAGAAGACTCGGCCTTCGCCCCATTGCTTTACCCACGCTGCCGGACACGTGTTGCCTTTGAGCCAGGGGAACGGATTGCCGTCGAAGGTCGTGTCGGCGAGCACGTGGTTATTCGGGTCGACCTGCATGTAGTACTGCTCCGAGCGGACCTCGAAATCCTCCACACCGTGCATGACCGGATGCGAGCGATCCGTCACGTTGACCATGTAGGGATGCGGGTAGCCTTCGCCGGTCGGATGTTCGACGAACGATCCACCGAGCACCATGTGATATCGAAGGCTCGCGCGAAACGCCGCGCCGGCTCCGTGCCATGCGGCAAGGCCGGTGCCCTTCTCGATCGCCTCGAGCAGACGATTTTCCTGCGAGGCGGTCAGCGTTTCGGTCGTGACGGCGTTATTCCAGCCGATCACGATCAGGTCGAATTGGGTGAGGTCGCGGTCCAGCGAGAAGATATCCGTCGATTCCTCGACGTCCCAGTCGAGTTCCCTGAATAGTTCGCGAGTCCATGCCGCGACCTCGTAGGGAAAGTGTCCCGGCCAGCCGCCGTATAGATGAAAAACGCGTGTCATGTTTAACTCCTGTGAGGCAACGCAGATTGACTTATACGTATAAGTTCGTGAATGCTGCGACTTCAAATTGCCGGTGTCAAGTGGGTGGAGACCTGGGTTTCGCGCCGTTTCCCATTTATCTGACGAGAGCGGCGCGGAGAGACGCAGCTCGTGCGTCATATGGCGTCGAGCTTTTGCAGTCCGCGAAATTGAATTCGGAAATTTGATTCCAAATACTGATTGTCAGACGAGCGCACATTGCGGATGTTAGGCGTCGATCTGATCGCGCTTGCAAGCGCTGCGTCGTGTGGGTGCGCCACAGTGCGTCACTTCGAATGCCGGTGCGAAATTGCCTTTGCTCCGGCGCGCACCGAAAATTTAGCGGTCCCGTTGAATATTGATTGAAACGTCCGCCATACCGCATTGAAGCATTGAAGCCAAATGCATGGTGATGCGAGATGGCACTCGAAATACCCTTGGAGGTCAGTTGTGATCGAGTATCTTAAGAAGAGCAAACCCCTGGAAGTTCAGACGGAGATCGCGGTCCAGGTTCGCAGCACCGTGGAAAAGATCATTGCCGATGTCGCCGCCAACGGCGACTCGGCGGTGCGTGAATATTCGAAGAAATTCGACAACTGGGCGCCGGCGTCATTCCGTTTGACCGACGAGGAAGTTGCCGCGTGTGTCGCTACGTTGTCGGAACTCGAAATCGAAGATATCAAGTTCGCGCAGCAACAGGTGCGCCGTTTCGCCGAAGTTCAGAAGTCGGCGCTGAGGGACGTGGAAGTCGAAACCCTGCCAGGCGTCATCCTGGGCCATAAGAACGTGCCGGTCAACTCGGTGGGTTGCTATATCCCCGGCGGCAAATATCCGCTGCTTGCGTCGGCGCATATGAGCGTGCTGACTGCCAAGGTGGCCGGTGTCAAGCGAGTCGTGGCGGTAGCGCCGCCGTTCGACGGCAAGCCGCACCCCGCTATCGTGACGGCGATGCACCTGGCCGGCGCCGACGAAATCTATTGCGTCGGCGGTGTGCAGGCGGTCGCCGCGCTGGCGCTCGGCACGGAGCAGTTCGCACCGGTCGACATGATCGTCGGCCCGGGCAATGCGTACGTTGCCGAAGCCAAGCGGCAGTTGTTCGGCAAGATCGGGATCGATCTGATTGCCGGGCCGACCGAAACTCTGGTGATCGCGGACGAATCGTCGGATGCCGAGATCGTCGCCGCCGACTTGCTGGGACAGGCCGAGCACGGCGTCAACTCGCCGGCAGTGTTCCTGACGAATTCGCGAGCGCTCGCTGAATCGTTGCCTGCCGAAATCGAGCGTCAGCTCGCGATTCTGCCGACCGCCGCGGTTGCTTCGGTCGCGTGGCACGATTACGGCGAGATCATTCTGTGCGACACCGTCGACGAGATGGTGGAAGAGGCCGATCGCATCGCGTCCGAGCACGTTCAGGTGATGACTCGTGATCCGCTGTATTTCCTCGAACACATGACCAACTACGGCGCGTTGTTCCTCGGCGACCGGACCAATGTGTCGTATGGCGACAAAGTGATCGGCACCAACCACACGTTGCCGACGATGAAATCCGCGCGCTATACCGGCGGCCTGTGGGTCGGCAAATTCATCAAGACCTGTACCTATCAGCGCGTGCTGACCGATGAAGCCTCCGTGCTTGTCGGCGAGTACTGTTCGAGGCTTTGCGCGATGGAAGGCTTTGCAGGTCACAAGGAGCAGGCGGACATTCGGGTTCGCCGGTTCAGCAAACCGGCGTAGGTCATTCCGGTTCGGGTTTGTCTGAAAGTCGGCACTCGCGAGAGTGCCGATTTTTTTTCGTCCGGCATCGGCGGTGACGCAGTTTGTGCGTCGATATGCGCCACAAATAGGCTGTTTGCGAAATTGAGCGTTGATTATTGGGCTTCAATACTGCGACGCAAGTGAGGAGACATATCAGCCACCCATCTATCAATCCAGTATGACGAATTAAAAATGAGGAGACCCGGCTCCCCACGATTCTTTGCAAGGCAAGTGGTGCCTAAGCAATATTTCCGGCCGTGCAGCGGAGAGTAGCCAACGGTACACGCCGGAATTGTTCCTCAATACAAACATCCAGCAGGGTGAGTCAATGAAACGTCAGATTATCTCCGTAGTCGCTCTTGGTGCTGCTGCCTACGTCACGGGAGCACATGCTCAAAGCTCGGTCACTCTTTACGGCGTCGTCGATACGGGGATCGCATACATTCACAATAGCGGCGGCCAGAGTTCGCAATGGAAGATGTCTTCCGGCAACCTGTCGGGCAACCAGTGGGGCCTCAAAGGCACGGAAGATCTGGGCGGCGGCCTCACGGCCAACTTCCAGCTGGAAAGTGGATTCGATCTGGGCTCCGGGCAATTGCAAAACAACGGGCGCGAGTTCGGCCGCCAGGCATTCGTCGGTCTCGCCAGCACCCAATACGGCGCATTGACGCTCGGCCGCCAGTACGACCCGGTCACGGATCTGCTGCAGCCGCTCACCGCCGACAACTACAGCGGTCTGTTCGCGCCGCCGGGCGACATCGATAACTACGACGACAGCGCGCGCTTTAATAACGCTGTGAAGTGGACGAGCCCGTCGTGGGCGGGCGTGGTGGTCGAGGCGATGTATGCGCCGGGCGGCGTCGCAGGTTCTACGGGTTCGGGCCAGACGTGGTCGGCCGCCGCTGCATACAACGGCGCGGCGCTGAGTGTCGCGGGCGGCTTCCTGCATGCCGATAACGGCAATACCGGACTGTCGACGCGCGGCACGGCGACGGCGGACAGCTTCTTCAACAGTTCGGTGAATGCCGCCTATGCATCGGCGCGCTCGATCAACATTGCGCGCGTCGGCGGGCAATACGTAGTCGGCTCCGTGACGGCCGGCGCCGCCTATTCGTACACGCAATACACCGCGGACGCTTCTTCGCTGTTCACCGGATCGGAACACTTCCAGAACGGCTCGGTGTTCGCCAGCTGGATGGTGACGCCGGCATTCGAGTTGATCGGCGGATACAACTACACCAGGTCTGGCGGCAATTCATCGGCGACCTATCACCAGGGGAATCTCGGCGTCGACTATCTGCTGAGCAAGCGTACCGATGTCTATCTGGCCGGTGCTTACACGCATGCCAGCGGGCAGAACGGAGCGGGCGATGCTCAGGCCGTAGTCGGCTCGTATGACGTGGACGCCGGCAAGCAATCGCAGTTGCTTGCGATCGTCGGACTGCGCCACAAGTTCTAGGCTTTAGCGAGAGTAGTGCGATTTGGCGCCCGCGGTCGACTCCAGCCGTGGGCGCCCTTTTTTGAACCCGTCGCAGTGCGCCGGAGCGACACCATGCCCCAGTTCGCGAAGCCGGTCGAGTTTCCTCTTTCATCTAACTAAACGAAGCGTGTCGACGTTGCCTATAACAGCGCTACCCAAACGGGTGCGACGCAATGTGGCGCACCGGGCGCGTCGATTTGCGTCGGATAAATCCTAGGGTAAACAGGGGGTTAGGCTGCTGTTGACTTCAAATTTTTAACGCGCCACCATGGGACTTATACGTATAAGTCAAACGGCGTGAAATTATGCATGGCATGACCTTGCGACGAACGCCGATATCTATTTTGCAGTTTTGATCGTCTGTTTCCTGATGGAGCAGATGTTGTCGGAGAATTGTGATGAATGACCGCGCACCCATCGATATCGGTAAGCAGGACGCCGAGCAGTTGGAAAAATTCGGCTACAAGCAGGAGCTCTCACGCGGGATGTCGGGCTTCGGCAACTTTGCAATGTCGTTCATGGCGATCGGACTGTTCTGGGCGCTCGGGGCCAACATGCAGCAGGGCCTCGGCACTGCGGGCGCGTTCGGCATCACGGTGACATGGTTGATCGGCGGCGGACTCGCTTACGCCACAGCCGCTTCCTTGGGCGAGATCAGCTCGGCTATTCCGACCGCGGGTGGGCTTTATCACTGGTCGTCGGTACTGGGCGGCAGAGCGTGGGGCTGGGCCACCGCGTGGATCAACCTGATCGGCTACGTGTTCTCGGCGGGCGGAACATCCGTTGCGTTCTACCTGCTGTTCAATCAGTTGATTCTGAGCGGCATGCTGCATATCGACACCTCGCACTGGGGATACTGGCAGCAGGTCGTGGGCGTGGTCGTGATCATGTCCAGTTGGGCGGTTCTCAATCACGTGGGTGTGAAGACCTTGGCGTGGTTCGTGACCGTCGGCGCTTACGTGACTTTCCTCGGCGCCATCACGTTGATCGGCGTGATGCTCTACAACCTTCATCTGACCAACCTCGCGCACATCTTCTCGTTCACCAACAATACGGGCGATGCAGGCGGCGGCGTGGTACCGCGCACGGAGAACGTGTTTCTGACTTTCGGATATGCATTGCTGTTGCCGATGTGGATCGTGACCAGTTACGACGCGGCGGCCCACGTGTCGGAGGAAACGGTCGACGCCGCGCGCGCCGTTCCGAAAGCGATGCGCAATTCGGTGATCCTGTCGGTGGTGATGGGCGCGGCGCTTCTCGTGCTTTTCTACATGGCGATGAGCGATCCGGCCGCGATCGCGAAAAAAGGTGGGGACGGCTTTTCAATGCTGTTCGAACAGATCCGCGCACCGCGTTTGCTGAAAGACGCGATCATCGTTTCGCTGACGATCTCGGCTTACGTGTGCGGCGCCAGCGCGCTGACCGGGCTGTCGCGCGCGGTCTATTCGTTTGCTCGCGACCAGGGCCTGCCGAAGTACTTCAGTCGCGTATCGCCGCGCTTCTATACGCCGGTCACGGGGATTTGGGCCGGCGCGATTGCCGGTATTGCCGTGACCTTGTATTCGTCGGCATTCAACGCACTCGTTGCAGGCACCGCGCTCTTTTATCAACTGGCGTACGGCATGGCGATCGGCGCCGCGATGTTCGCCCGCAATCGTACCTATGGCCCGTATCGGCTCGGCGCGTTGTCGAAGCCGTATGGCGCGGTCGCGATCATCGGCGGGATCTTTATCATCTGGGTCGGCTTGCAACCGCCGACCGATATCCTGATTCACTATTTCATCACCTTCTTTATCATCATTGTCGTTGCGTGGTTTGGCCTCGAAAGAAGACGTTTTCCGGGACCGCCTATCACGAGCCAGGCATCGCGCGATAGCGAGGTTTCCAACCCCGGCTATGTGCCCGTCAAGACCGCGCGCTAAACGACCCCACATCAGTTCATGCCTTCTGATCTCGCTTTACGCAGGGTGTCGTTCAGCACTCGCCAGGCCGCGACGCGTGCCATCTTCCTCGTGGCTGGATACGGAAGAGCGTCGTGGGCCCCCCTCGTGCCATTCGTCAAAGCCCGACTCGGACTCGACGATGGCCAACTCGGGCTTCTATTGCTTTGCCTCGGCGCGGGTTCCATGGCGGCAATGCCATTTGCCGGCGGACTCGCGGCGAGATTCGGCTGCCGAGCGGTGATCACGTTTGCAACCGCGGTGCTTTGCGCAACACTTCCCGCCCTTGCGTTCGTCGACGACGTGCGATCTGCGATCTTCGCGCTGACGCTGTTCGGCATGTCGGCAGGCGTAGTCGATGTCGCGATGAACATTCAGGCGATCGAAGTCGAGCGCGAGAGCGGGCGATCGATCATGTCGGGATTTCACGCGTTCTACAGCGTCGGTGGGATCGGCGGCGCGGCCGGTGCAAGCCTGCTGCTTACCGCCGGTCTATCGCATAGTGCGTCGACGCTCGTCGCCACACTGCTGATGATTGTTGCGCTGTGCTACGCCTACCCCGCGCTCATAGCCGAACCGCAGACGAGTCAGGCGACGCTTTTTGCTGTGCCGCGCGGAATCGTGCTGGTGCTGAGTGTCTTCACGTTCATTGTCTTTCTTGCAGAGAGCGCCGTGCTGGACTGGAGCGGCGTATTCCTGACGGCGGAGCGTGGCATGTCCCACGCGTACGCTGGCTACGGATACGCGGCATTTGCGGCAACGATGACGGCGGGCCGACTGATGGGTGACAGGATGGTGGGCCGTCTCGGTAGAACCCGCATCGTGATCGCAGGCAGCTTATGTGCCGCGGCCGGCTTCGCGCTTGCAGCCTTCGCGACCTCGTGGGCGGTGGACCTGTTGGGATACGCGCTGGTCGGCGCGGGTTGTTCGAACATCGCGCCGGTGTTGTTTTCGTCGGTCGGCAAGCAGACGCGGATGCCGACGAGTGCCGCCGTTGCGGCAATGACGACGATCGGCTATTGCGGGATCTTCGTCGGGCCCGCGCTCATCGGCGCGATTGCACGCTATACCACGCTGGGCTCGGCGCTACTCGCGGTCGTCGTTCTGCTCTCTGTTATCGCGGTGAGTGCGCGGGCGGCGCTTCGCGAAGCTTAGTCGGCCGGATATCAGCCGGATCAATCCGCGACCTTCGCGGTGGCGATGATCACGAAGAGCATCGCGGCGATAGTGAGAAACGCCGTCTGCAGGCTGGCCTGCTCGGCAATGGTGCCGAGAAAGGCGGGGCCGGTCAGCATACCTGCGTAACCGATGGTGGCGACCACCGGCATCGCCACCGCGATCGGCATCACGTGCTGTCTTGCCACCACCAGAAACAGGCTCGGTACGATGTTAGCCAGCCCGAATCCCACGAGGGCAAATGACAGCATCAGGAGCAACCAGTGGCTCGATGCCACCAGCGCCCCGATACCGAGTGCCGCGAGTAGCGCGCCTGCCCAGAGAACACGCCGCGGTTGCAGCGACCTCGACAGGAAATCGCCCGATAGCCGTCCCGCGGTCATGGCCGCCGCGAAGCACGCGTAACCATAGCCCGCGCGAGAAGGATCGAAGCCTTTCACCACAGTGAGGAACACCCCGCTCCAGTCGAGCATGGCGCCTTCCGCCAGAAACGAGATGAAACACAGCACGCCGATCCAGAGAACACGTCCTTTGGGAAGTGTCAGAGCGAACTTCGAACCCTCGTTCGTGGCGACGAGAAAGTCTTTGCCGTAGTAGCTCCAGATGAAGACGAGAATCGCGCTGATGCAGCCCACAGCGAACTTTGCACTCAGCCCCGCTGAGAGCAACGCGCTCACGCCGGTTGCGCCGGCAATGCAGCCGATGCTGAACCACGCATGGAAGCCGGACATCAGCGGTTCATCATGCGATCGTTGTACGACGGCGGCTTGCAGATTCATTGCCGATTCGGTGACTCCCAATCCCGATCCAAAGACCAGCAAGCTGGCCACGAGAACAGCGGGATTTTCAGTCGTCGCCAGCAGATAGAGACACGCGCACACCAAGGGACCCGCCGACAGGATCACTTTCCTGCATCCAAAGCGCGCTGCAAGAGCGGTCCCGACGGGCATCGCGACGAGACAACCGAGGCCGAAGCACAGGAGTGCGAGGCCGAAATGACTATCGGACAGATGCAGGCGTAGTTTGGCCAGTGGCGCTAGCGGCGCCCACGCGGAAAGGAACAATCCGAAGGAGAAGAAGCCGGCACGAGTGGAAGCGCGCGCGGACGAGGAAGACGCAAAGCTTCGGCTGACGCTTGTGGTGTCCATGTGATTTTTGGGCAATGGCTGGGTGAATTTAGGCATGCGCCATGAGGGCGCCGGCCTTCGAGTGTAGTCAGCGCTTTGCGTGGCGGTAACTTCGCAACCCGGCTTTTTATGACGCACTGTGACGCGTTGAACGACGTGCGCGAAGTTATGGCGGGTGGGACGCACAGTGACGCATTTCGCGCGCCGGTTTGCGTCAGGAATGCAGTGCTCGCGAAATTGATGCCGCGTTATTAGTCGCGGACGATAGGGTATGGACGCGCATGTGGCGTGCCGCCGCGCAATTCAAAGGAGACGTGCTGTGCAAGACAAAAAGATCAGAGTGTCGATCATCGGCTATGGATTCGTTACCCGTCACTTTCATATGCCGCTGATCTCCAGCGTGCCGGGTATGCAACTGGTCGCCATCGGCACTCGGCGCCCAGGGCAGGTCGACCTCGACGACCCGTCCATCGAGATTTTGAGCCCGGAACGCGCGGCGGTTGCCGAGTCGGTGGACCTCGTGATCGTCGCGAGCGTCAACGAAAGTCACTATCCGTTCGCGAAGCTCGCGCTCGAGGCCGGCAAACATGTGGTCGTTGAGAAACCTTTCACGCCGACGCTCGACGAAGCGCGAGAACTGGCGACGTTGGCTAAACATGTTGGCACACATCTCGCCGTTTTCCAGAATCGCCGCTGGGACAGCGATTATCTGACCGTGCGCGATGCGATCCGCAACGAGAGTCTCGGCGATATCGTCCATTTCGAATCGCACATCGACCGCTACGCGCCGAATGTCCCGCAAGCCTGGCGCGAAGAGCCCGTGCCGGCGGGTGGGACATGGTTCGACCTCGGCCCTCACGTTGCCGATCAGGTGCTGCTGCAATTCGGGTTGCCGGAGCGCGTGACCGCCTCGTTCGCGCAGCAGCGAGCAGGGGCGAGGACCGACGACTGGTTCACGGTGATCCTCGAATACGGTCGCATGAGAGTCGTTCTGCGCGGTGCTCAGGTCGTGCCGGGATTCGGCGTGCGCTTCCTCGTGCACGGCACGAAGCGTTCGTTGATGAAGCAGGCGCAGGACATTCAGGAGCACCAGTTGATAGCGGGACTGCTGCCGGGCGACCCGTCGTACGGAGTCGACCCGGACGATGCATTTGTGTTCGACGCGGCCGACGCTTCGCCGCAACGACGTGCGGTGCCGGCAACGCGAGGGGACCAGTCACAGTTCTATGTCCAACTCGAACGTGCGATACGCGGTGAAGGCTCGAACCCGGTGGCGCCTGCTGAAGCGGTCGCGCTCATCGCGCTTTTAGAGGCCGCGGCGATTTCAGCAAGAGAGGGCCGCTCCACGACATTGCCGCTGACGCAGGAAGAGCGCGTGGCCTTCGAGAACGACAGACGCTCGCATTCTTGAATGCGTAGCGGGAACGGGAAGTTAGAAACAGGAAAGGATGGGATTGAGATGGTTGACTATATTGTGGTGGGCGGCGGATCGACCGGGTGCGTCATCGCATCTCGCCTGAGTGAAGACAGCAGCTCGACGGTGACGCTGCTCGAGGAAGGGCCGCGCGATCGCAGCCCTTATATTCACATTCCCGGCGCCTATTACAAAACTGCGCAAGGTCCGTTGCTCAAGCGCATTCCGTGGGTGCCGACGGCGGAGCAGGACCGCAAGGAAACGCCGACGATGGTGCAGGCGAGCGTACTCGGCGGTGGAAGCTCGGTTAACGCCATGATCTACATTCGCGGCGTGCCGTCCGATTATGATCAGTGGCGAGACTCGGGCGCCGCCGGCTGGGGCTATGACGATGTGCTGCCGTATTTTCTCCGGGCAGAAGACAATGAGCGCTTCAGCAACAAGAGCCACGGCGTAGGCGGCCCGCTCGGCGTCTCCGACATTAGCCACATTCACCCTCTTACCAAAGCATGGCTCAAAGCCTGTCAACAAGCTGGGCTCCCTTATAACGAGGACTTCAACTCGGGTGATCCGACGGGATGCGGGCTCTATCAGATCACCGCGCGCGACGGCAAGAGGAGCAGCTCGGCGGTTGCCTATATTCGTCCTGCCGAAGGGCGACCCAACCTGACGGTACGCACGGGCATCCGGGTCACGCGGATTCTCATCGAGCGAGGCCGCGCGGTGGGTGTCGAATTCGTCGAGGACGGCAAGTCGAAGCAGTTGCGGGCACAGCGCGAAGTCATTCTCTGCGCCGGTGCGATAAATTCACCCAAGCTGTTGATGCTCTCAGGCATTGGACCGAAAGAGGAACTCGCGAAGCACGGGATCGAGATCAATGCGGACCTTGCAGGCGTGGGCGAGAATCTGCAGGACCATATCGAGATCTCCCTCGTGTATCAGCTGAAAGGACCGCACAGCTACGACAAATACAAGAAGCTACGCTGGAAGGCCATGGCGGGTTTGCAATACGCGCTTTTCAGGAGCGGGCCGGCGGCATCCAATCTGATCGAAGGCGGCGCGTTCTGGTGGGGAAATAGCTCGGAGCTGACGCCCGACATCCAGTATTTTCTGGTGGTCGGAGCAGGGATTGAAGAAGGCGTCGACGGCGTGCCCGGAGGTAACGGCTGCACCGTCAACCTCGGACAAATCAGACCGCGTTCGCGCGGGGTCGTCAAGTTGAACAGTAGCGATCCTCTACACGTTCCGCGCGTCGCACCGATGTATTTCAGCAACTCGTACGATCTCGACGCGGTAGTCGAGGGGTGTTCGAAAGCGATGGATATCATGGATCAGCCGGCGACACGCAAATATATCGAGCGGCGCTTCGTGCCGTTTCAACCCGTGCTGGACCGCGAGGAATTGCGCCGCTTCTGCCAGCAGGAGGCGCATGCCGCGCTTCATCCCGCGGGTACGTGCCGGATGGGCACCGACGAGCTTGCCGTCGTGGACCCGGAGCTTCGTGTGCGCGGTATCGAGGGTTTGCGGGTCGCGGATGCGTCGGTGATGCCGAATCTCATTTCGGGTAATCCGAACGCTGTATGCATCATGATCGGCGAGAAGGCTTCTGACCTGATTCGCGGCCGTAAGATCGGCGCCAAGGCAAAAGCCGAAGAGAATCGGCGGAGTGGCAAAGTGATCAATCTGGTCTGACGCTCACATGAAACGCGAGCTTTAAGGTTGTTCCGCCTGCTCCCCTTCCTCTCGAAAGGGGAGTAGCCACGTGCTGCTATCAGTTGTTTTTGGCGGCAACGGCAAGCTTCTTGACGGCGTCCGCCGACGTCATTGAAGGCGTGTTCACAAACTGAGTGACGACGTCGACATAAGCCGCGCGGACATCGCGTTCGAGTGCCGCGTTCTCGATAAACGACGGCATCACTTCGCCTGCTTTATTGCCCGCGGCACGGTCCGCGAAGTTGGTCTTCGCGCAGTCGTCGAACTTGTTTTGCGCCACGTCGATCCGCGGCGGCAAGGAGCCTTTGCGCAGGTTGAAGCTCTCCTGTACGTCCGGGTCCATGACGGTATTTGCAAGCAATGCCTGGTTCGCCTGCGCGGCCGGATTCTTCTGCTTGAAGAACGCGAACGAATCCAGAACCCAGATAAACGCATGACCGCTGCCTGGTGTCGCGGCGCAGACAAAATCGACGCCTGGCTTTTTCCCTGCGCGCAGAAATTCACCCTTCGCCCAGTCCGCGTGAATCTGCATTCCGGCCTTACCGTCGATGACCATCTGCGTGGCGACATTCCAATCGCGGCCCGCGCGATTCGGATCGGTGTAGCTAATGATCTTCCGGAGTTCATCGAAGACCTTGAGCATCGTCGGACTTTGAACCGCAGCCGGGTCGTGGTTGATAATCGCTTTCTTGTAGAACGCCGGGCCGCCCATTCCAACGACGAGGTCGCTGAAGATCTCAGCCTCCTGCCAGTCTTCTCCGCCCAAGGCCACCGGGATAATGCCGTCCTTTTTCATCTTTTCGGCGAGCGTATTGAATTCGTCCCACGTGGTCGGAACCTTATCGCCGTATTTCTGCAAGATCTTCTTGTTTATCCAGAACATGTTCTCGCGGTGTTCATCCATCGGCACACCGTACCAGGTGCCCTTGTACTTCAGGTAAGGGATGAGCTCCGGTGTAACGAGGCGATCCCAGTTGCCGGCTTTCGCGTAGCTGTCGAGGCTTCCAAGCTCGTTCTGCTCCGCGTAGGCGTACAGCAGTTGCGGTTGCGCCTGAGCCGCTGCAGGCGCATTGCCGGCCGCCAGCCGGGCCTGAAGCGCCTGCTGCTGGTTGGCGCCGTCGTCGCCCGCGATCGCGCTGTCTTTCCAGCCCACGCCCTTCTTTTGCAAGCCATCCTTGAGCGCTTGAAGTGCGTACGACTCGCTGCTCGACGTCCATTGGTGAACCACTTCGACCTGTTGCGTCTGCGCAGCAGCGATGCCGCTAATAGCAAGGCTCGCCACCGCGGATGCGACGACACGCGCCATTACCTGCCCCTGCTTCGATTTCGGTTTCACAGCACAATCTCCTCATAGGTTTCGATATTCATCGCTGACATTCGCCACTTTCGATGGGCGAGCGCAGGTCCGAGTATTCGAGGGCAAATTAACGTGTGCAATTTCGCTACTTTGTGTTTTGCGACGCTAAGTGACGCGCGGCTAGCGTCGATTCGCTTCGTCGGAAAAAGTGCGTCGCGTTGCGTCTGCGAACGACGCGGTTGCGAAATTGCCAAGCGACTATTGGGTGGTCAGACTGGTCGCGTTATCGTGGCAACAGACCAGAGGAATCGGAGATGACTGGGAAGGAAGACACACTCGTCCTGCACGCGACCGTTGCGAAATATTCGAACCTGGTCACTGACATCGACATCATGCGATCCGCGGGCTTCGACGGTGTCGAGCTATCCAGCAGCAAGATCGAAAACTATCTCGACGCGGGCTATTCAAGCGGCGACCTGAAGCAACTCCTTGCGGATGTGTACGTACCGGGCATGGGATTTCTCATCGACATAGAGCGTCAGGGAGAAGACGCCGAAGCGCTCTGGCGCAGAGCGCGGGAAATCTTCCATCTCGCGGTCACGGCGGGAGCAAAAGGCGTTCAGATTCTAACGGGGCCGGTCGACGTTCAGGCTGTGATCGAATGGGTCGGTTCGGGGCGTACGAATCTTTACGCCGGCGTTCTGGGTTACCCGGAAGACGAGCAGATTGCGATAACCGCAAAGAATCTGGCGGTGCTCGCCGATATGGCGCAGGAGTTAGGGCTGTTGCTGTATCTGGAGACGCTTTCATGGGCGCCGGTGAGCGGACTTGAAAAATCGCTGCGATTGATCGAGCGGGCGGAGCGCGGCAACGTCAAGGTCGTAATCGATTACTGGCATTGCTACACGTCGGGCGTCACGCCCGACGATGTCGCCAGACTGGACAAGGAGTTGATCTACGGAGTCCACGTCTGCGATTCGCTTCGCTTCGACGGCGGTATCCCGAACGAAAACGTGCTCCGCGATGTGCCGACGGGTTCCGGCGTACTGGATCTTCAGGAATGGACCGATGCGGTGAAGGCGACCGGATACAAGGGATGGTGGAGCTGCGAACTGTTCTGCAAGCGCAAGCAGCAACAGAACGGCTATCTGGTTGCCCATGAGTTGAAGTCGTTGATGGAAACGCTGGTTCGGCCAGTGGAGTGATCGGCATGCCCGCATTCGACGGCGCCAGTTTTCCTCTTCCGGAGAATCGTTTTATGAAAATCACTCACGTTGCGCTTTGGACGAACGACCTCGACCGCGCATCTGACTTTTATCGCGACATGTTTGGAGCCGAGATCGGCGAAACATACAAAAGTGAACGGACCCAAGGATTCAGTTCGCGCTTTGCGCGCTTGCCGGAGGGACCGGCGATCGAAATCATGCATTTGCCGAGGCTTGCGCCGCATTCGGTGGACGGCCCTCGAGCAGGCTGGGCGCATATTGCGATTTCACTCGGCACCGAGGATGCCGTGATCGCTCTCGCGAGGCGGATGGAGTCCGACGGAGCCCTGGTATCGGGTCCCCGCTGGACGGGCGACGGTTATTTTGAAGCTGTCGTTTCGGATCCGGACGGCAATTTCGTCGAGGTGACGATTTAAACCAACCCGCGCGCGGACCCTGACTGGCTCAAGGGCTTTTCCGGTCTACTCCAGCGTGCGGAGCTTTTTCAAGCAGTCCGTCTTCGGTGAAGGAACTGTGCTGAAGGTATCCGCTTCGGCTGACTGAGAGTTCAAGCGGTTTGGTAGCTCCTCCGTCACGCGGATGAACGGGGCATGTCGGCGAATCGATAGGCGTGACCCCGCACAGAGTGAAACACGCGCATCACGTCTCTTCCGCAGTTTGAGAGGGCGCTCGCCCAATTCTCTTGTTCGCCAGCCGTTTCCCATCTTTGAACCTATGACGCATGCGTCTCGCGTCCCAAGGCGTCACTCCGCCCGGTTTTGTCGCGTCCCCGGTTTCGCGCAGGTGTCGTCCGCACCCACTGCGCCCGTCGACGCATTTTGATCGAATCAGTCAATTCGTCGCTCTCCACACCTTTCCATTCATTTTTTAAATGCCCGAGTCAATCAAAACATCGGGTTTGCCCTCATGTTTTTGATCGATTCGATTACATAGAATGCACAAAACGGTCAATCCAGCGCACCATCGACGGACTAAAAGCTCACCCAACAACCGCTTTGTGACCGAATCGGTCAAAAAATCTAAAATTGGAGACAAATTGATGAAAAGGTCTTTGGCGCTACTCGGCATCCTCGGCGTCGCAGCGACTGCGCATGCACAAAGCAACGTAACGCTCTACGGTCTGATCGACACCTCGCTGGTCTACACAAACAACCAGAAAGGCGGTACGAACTATCAGATGTCAAGCGGCGTCGAGTCGGGAAGCCGCTGGGGCTTAAAAGGCGCGGAAGACCTGGGCGGCGGCCTGAAAGCTATTTTCCAGCTCGAGAACGGATTTAGCGGCACGACAGGCACGCTGGGGCAGAACGGCCGCATGTTCGGTCGGGCAGCGTTCGTCGGCATCACTTCCCAGACCTTCGGAAGTTTCACGGCCGGCCGGCAAAACGAGCCGTCTGCAGATTTCGTGGGGCCCCTCCTTGCATCCAATCAGTGGGCGGGAGGTATCGGTGCGCATCCAGGCGACACAGATAACCTCTACGTCAACGGCCGGATTAGCAACAGCATCAAGTATCTGAGTCAGGATTTTGGTGGGTTCCGCGTCGGCGGCCTGTTCAGTCTGGGCGGTACTGCAGGCAACTTCAGCAATAATCGTATCTGGAGTGTTGCAGCGGGCTACAACCGTGGACCACTCGCTGTTGGCGCTTCGTACATCAAAACTGCTCAACCGAACACGGCTCTGTGGGACGGCACCGCGGGCGCCGCAGCCATTTCTCCTAACAACACGCCCATCTACTCGGGATATGCGTCGGCGCGCACGCTGAGCGTCGCTTCCGTCGCAGCGAACTACACACTCGGTTCCGCAAGGTTTGGCCTGGCGTATTCAAACTCAAACTTCAGCGACCTTGGTTCGGCAGCCGCGTCCGCACCCATTGCCCGGTACAGGGGAGCGACGGTTGTATTCGACAACTACGAGGCAAACTTCAACTATCAGGTAACGCCGGCTCTGCTGCTTGGCGTAGCCTACGACTACACCCATACGCGCGGCGCCGGCAACGCGCACTACGACCAGGGGAACATCGGAGGCGACTATTTCCTGTCGAAGCGCACCGACGTCTACCTGACCATGGCCTACCAGAAAGCCAGCGGTGTCGACTCCACGGGCAAGCAGGCTGTCGCCGCGCTGTGGCCGGTTACGGCATCGAGCAACTCGCACCAGATTGTTGGTGCGCTGGGCTTGCGCCACAGGTTCTAACCGAAACGACTGCGCAGCTTGCGCGGCCGGTGATATGCGGGTAGCAAACGCTGCCCGAAGCAGAGTGGAGATTTCGAGCATGTCAGTCACTTTCAAGGGAATCGTTCCCGCCCTCATCACTCCGATGACACCGGCCGAAGAGGTCGACGAAGCCGGTCTGCGTACTCTCATCGAACGTCTGATTGGCGCAGGCGTGCATGCCCTCTTTGTTCTAGGCACAAACGGCGAATTCATCGGGTTGTCCGAAGCAGAGAAGCTTCGTATCGCCGCCATTGCTGTCGAGCAGGCGCGCGGCCGCGTTCCCGTTATCGCAGGGACGGGCGCTTACGCGACGCGCGACGTCATCGAACTGAACGCGAAAATGCAGGACACAGGTGTCGATGCCGTGTCCGTCATCACGCCGTATTTCAACGGCGCGACGCAGCAGGAACTGTTCACACACTATGAGCGCATCGCACGGGGCACATCGCTGCCTGTGATGCTTTACACGATTCCAGCCAAGGCGGGGATCACGCTGAACGTCGACACAGTGCGCCGGCTCTCGGAGATTCCGAATATTCGCGGCATCAAGGACAGCGGTGGCGACTTCGACCGCTTGCTGCAACTGATTAACCTGCGCCGCGACGACTTCGCCGTATTTACCGGCACCGATTCGATGATTCTCTGGACGCTGATTGCCGGCGGCGACGGCGCAGTAGCGGCGACGACAAACGCCGTCCCGAGCGTCGTGATGTCTATCTGGAACAGCTTCCAGTCGGGTGATATTGATGCTGCGCGTCGGGCGCAGGAATCGCTGCGCGCGCTGCGCGATGCATTCGCGCTCGGCACGATGCCGGTCGTTCTGAAAACCGCCGCGATGATGCTGGGTATGCCCGCGGGTCCTGCACGCTCCCCGGCGCAGCCACTGGACGATGCGGCACGCGAGCGGCTCGCGAAAGCTATCGCGATTTATCCGCGCGTTGATTGAGCGCCAGACTGAACTGACTGACCGATTCACAGATTCACAGATATAGAGAGCTGAGATGAACACCACTTACCACTTCCAGGGCGTCAAGCACATCGTGCATGGGCCGAACAGCCTGGATCAGTTGCCGGAAAAGCTTGCCCTGCTTGACCGGCCGATCCGCCGCATTGCATTCATCACGCAGCCGGTCATGGAGGAAAACGGCGTGGTGGGTCGTGTCGTCGCAGCCCTGAAGGCGAAGGACGTCGAAGCGCTGATTGTCCGGGACGTGGAACCGGAGCCGACCATCGAAAATGTCGAGTCGGTCTATCGCGACCAGATTGAACCGTTCGCGCCCGACGCCGTGCTCTCTATCGGCGGGGGCAGCGTGCTCGACGCCGCAAAGCTTTTCGCTGTCCGGCTTACTAACCCGCAACCGTTGCGAGAATGGCTGGGCATTGACCTCATTGCGGCACCAGGCGTTCCACTCGTTCTGGTGCCGACGACGGCGGGTACGGGTTCAGAAGTCACTCCGAACGCCATCGTTACGCTCCCCGACGAAGAGTTGAAGGTTGGCATCGTAAGTCGCCACCTGCTGCCGCAGCTCATCATCCTGGACGCGACCCTGACACTCAACCTGCCGAAGTCGATTACGGCGGCAACGGGTATGGATGCTTTTATCCACTCGCTCGAGTCGTACATTTCGACCAAGGCAAATCCCATCAGCGACATGTTCGCGATGGAATCAATGCGGCTGATCGGTGCAAATCTCGTTGAAGCATACGAAAACGGGCAGTCGCTCAAGGCCCGCGAAGCGATGCTGCTCGGCTCCATGTATGGCGGCCTGGCCCTGACTGCAGCGGGCACTGCCGCCGTGCATGCCCTGGCCTATCCGCTCGGTGGCATGTTCAACATCACGCACGGCGTCGCGAATTCCATGCTGTTGCCACATGTCATGGCCTTCAACCTGGACGCAATCGTCGACCGCCTCGCCAATGTCGCACGCGCGCTGGACATTGCCCAGCACGACGACAGCGACGAGTCGGCCGCGGACAAATTGCTCGCACGCATTCACGAATGGACGGCGGCTATCGCCATCCCTCAGGACCTGCGCGTCTTCGGCGTATCGGTAGATCATCTCGACGCGCTCGCTGTTGCAGCTTCCAAGGTAAAGCGGTTGCTCGGCAACAATCCCAAGCCTTTGAGTCTCGACGACATCAAGGCGATTTACAGCCGTCTTCTGCCATGAACGCCTCCATCCGCGGCGACGCGCGGCTTCTTATCATCGGTGACGACCTGTCCGGCACCGCTGACTGCGCCGTCACCTGCACCCATCATGGACTTCGCAGCGTCGTCACGCTCGGCATCGGGGCAGCGCACGCAGCGGGTGACGTGGATGTGATGGCCGTCGATACCGACACGCGCCGGCACGCGCTTGCAGAAGCCAAACTGGCAAACGTACAGGCATGGCGTGTATTCGCGGACGGACGTCGCGTGTACAAGAAGGTTGATTCGACCTTGCGCGGCAACGTCGCGGCTGAAGTCGCCGCTCTCGTGCCCGTTGCGGGAATGGCCATTGTTGCGCCCGCGTTTCCTCAAGCCGGGCGGACGACGCGCAACGGACAACAGCTCATTTTCGGCGTACCCCTTGAAGCGTCGGAGGTCTGGAAGAACGAACACATCACGGGAACCGCCAACCTGTGCGCGATGCTGACACAGGCAGGTCTGCACGTCGCTCATGTGACATTGGAAACGGTGCGCGCCGGCGTGGCCACGCTGCTTGCGAAACTCGCCGACTGCCAGCGAGAGCAGTTTCAGGCTGTGGTTTGCGATAGCGAAACGGACGACGACCTCGCCGCCCTAGCCGCTGCGTCGGCCACTCTGAGCGGCGTGTTCTGGGTCGGCTCCGCCGGACTCGCATTGCCGTTAGTCAAGGTACTGGCTGAATCCATCTCACAACTATCCATCGCCCGGACCGCAACTGGCTATACCTCGATGAAGGAACTGTCGATTCATGGTGGTGTCCTCGCCGTGGTCGGGAGCATGTCCAGCGTCTCGCATCAACAGGTCGCGACACTGCGGTCGAATGCTCACGATGCTGTCGATTTTTTTGAAGCCAACGCGCAATCATTGCTCAACCCGGTCAGTTCGACGGCGCTCGCGCTTGCGGCCGGCGTCACTGAGACGCTGAGAAATGGACGTCACGCAGTCGTCGCGCTTGACCAGTCTGAACGCATTCCCGTCAGCGACGGTGCGTTGCTCGCGCGACGTCTCGCAGAAGTACTCGCGCCTGCGGCAGAACACGCGGGTGGTCTGATTGCAACGGGAGGCGAGACGGCCCGCGCATTGCTGTCGACGATGGGCATTGCATCACTCCAGGTCATTGAAGAAATTGAACGCGGTATGCCGTTGCTTGCCGCCACACACGGCGGCCGTACTTTGCCCGTCGTAACCAAGGCGGGCGGCTTTGGCCAGCCCGAAACACTGTATCGCGCGTGGCAACGACTTGTCGCCATGCAGCCAGCGGACGCGCGAGCGCCGCGTCAACCGAGCGAAGAGGAAGCTATGAGTTATCGTCCCGTTATTGGCATCACCATGGGCGATGCCGCCGGTGTGGGCCCCGAAATCATCATGAAAAGCCTTGCGCACGCCTCGGTGTACGACCAGTGCCGGCCGGTTGTCATTGGCGATGCGGCGCGTTTGCGCGATGCGGGCCGCAGAGCCGGTGTCAGTCTCGAAGTTCGCACCATCAGCAAGCCCGCGGACGGAGAGTTTCGTCAGGGTGTAGTCGATTGCATCGACCTCAAGCTGATTCCCGAAGACCTGCCCTATGGAAAGCTTTCCGCCATCGCGGGAGATGCTGCGTATCAGTACATCGCCCGCACAGTGGAATTGACGACCGCGGGTGAACTCGACGCCATCTGCACCGCGCCGCTCAACAAGGAAGCATTGCACGCCGGCGGCCATATCTTCCCGGGACACACCGAAATGCTTGCGCACCTGACGGGCATCGAAGAGGTGTCGATGATGCTGGTGGCGCCCAACCTGCGCGTGATTCACGTCACTACCCACATCGGTATTATCGACGCGATTCGCAAGATTGAGCCGGGCCTCGTTCAGCGCACGATCGAACGCGCCCATGACACGCTGGTTCGTGCCGGCATCGCCAATCCATGCATCGGCGTCTGCGGAATCAACCCGCATGCTGGCGAGAACGGACTCTTCGGCTACGGGGAAGAGGAAGAAAAGATCGTTCCTGCCGTCAAGCTTCTTCAGGAGCGCGGATGGGATGTGGAGGGCCCATTGCCGGCCGATACGCTGTTCTTCCGCGCAGGCCGAGGCGACTTCGACGTGGTGGTCGCGATGTATCACGACCAGGGTCACGGTCCCGTGAAGGTCATGGGCCTTGAAGCCGGAGTGAACGTTACCGTCGGCTTGCCCGTTATCCGTACTTCAGTAGACCACGGTACGGCCTTCGACATCGCAGGCAAAGGCATCGCTGACGAACGCAGCATGCTCGAGGCGTTCCGGCAGGCACTGGAACTCGCGACGCGCCGCAACGAGCAAGCGCCTGCCACCAACGCCGCTTAAGCACTCGGGCTAGCAGCAACCAACTGAGTAAAGAGCGATACCGGCAGGTACATGCCGGGTGGCTCGACGCACCTTAATGCAGCTCGACGCGCATCAACCAAAGGTCATCAGGAGACAACGTTATGGCCACCTTCAGTTATTGGGACACTGCCATCATCATTGGGATGGTCGTAGCCTATATCATCGTTACCAGTCTGCTCAGCATTCGCCTGCGCAGCAAAAATTCTGAACAGTTCATGGTGGCCGGGCGTTCGATGCCTGCTGTCGTAGTCGCCATCCTGCTGATGTCTGAGTTTATCGGCGCAAAGTCGACCGTCGGTACGTCGCAAGAAGCGTTTAGCGCGGGAATGGCCGCCGCATGGTCGGTAGTGGCTGCAGCAATCGGATTTCTCTTCTTTGGCCTGTTCATGGCCAAACGACTTTATGCATCGGGCGAGTTCACCATCTCGGGCTTCATCGCCAAGAGATACGGAAAGGGTGCCAAGCTTGTCGTGTCGGCCATCATGATTTACGCGCTGTTCCTCGTGAACGTGGGCAACTACGTGAGTGGCGCCGCAGCCATCTCAACGGTGATGCGAATCGACCTGCCGACGGCAGCCTTCATCACCGCAATCGTGAGCACCGTCTACTTTGTCTGGGGCGGTCTGAAGAGCGTCGCCTACCTGACCATTGTTCACAGTGCCGTTAAGCTCATCGGAATTGGCATCCTTGTCTGGATGGCCTGGAAGCTCACGGGTGGAATCAAGCCGATGGCGGCAAGCATGCCCCCGCATTTCTTCACGTGGTCGGGTGCCCTGTCCGGCGGCACGATTGGCGCGTGGATCATCGGTACGGCTGGTGCGATTTTTTCGACGCAGTTCATCATCCAGGCTATCTCGGCCACCAGGAGCGCTGAGGCTGCGCGGGCTTCGTCGTTGATTGCGGCATTCCTGTGCGTACCGATTGGCCTGGCGCTAGGATTCATCGGGGTATCCGCGAAGTACCTTTATCCGGGCATCAAAAGCCTGTATGCACTGCCGGTGTTCCTGCAGCACATGAACCCCATCCTTGCAGGCGTTGTGACGACATCGCTCGTGGCCTCCATCTTTGTGAGCGTCTGCACGGTCGCTCTGGCTATCGCCTCGCTGGTTGTGAAAGACTTTTATGTGCCGCGCTTTCACCCCACGCCGGAGGTCGAACTGCGAATGACGCGCTGGATTTCTCTGGTGGTTGGCTTTCTTCCGCTTGTTTTTGTCCTGTTCGTACCGCAGATTCTCGCGCTGTCTTTCTTCACCCGCGCGCTGCGCCTCTCGGTTTCCGTCATTGCGCTGATTGGCATCTATGTCCCGTTCTTCAGCGGCAAGCGCGGGGCGGTCTCGGGTCTGGTTATCGCCACACTCGCAACCACGGCGTGGTACCTGCTCGGCAACCCGTTCGGTATCGACAACATGTACGTTGCGCTCGTCACGCCGGCGATTGTCCTCGTCGTCAGCAAGCTGCTGTTTCATGGCTCGGCTTCGGAGCTTCAGGACAAGGGGCTGACTCACCGCGAGTCCCACTGACCTGTCCAACCATCAGAGAGATTTTCATGAACACGAACTTCGTTGAAGCGGCCGGCGCCACCTCGGATAACTGCGTCCGCACCGCCTACACGGATGCCGAACGGAAGGAGGCTTTCCTTCCCACCTCGTGCGTTCAGAACCATGCCGCAAATCTTCACGTCCTTCAGAACGGCGACCTGTTGTGCGTCTGGTTTGGTGGAACCCAGGAAGGCATTCCTGACGTTTCCATCTACATGTCGCGCCTCGCGGCGGGAACCGGCGAATGGTCCGCACCCGAGAAACTCTCGGACGACCCGACACGCTCAGAGCAAAACCCCGTACTTTTCACGGCACCGAACGGTCAGCTCTGGCTGATTTACACCGCACAGCTTTCCGGTCACCAGAACACCGCGATTGTTCGTCGACGGATTTCGACGGACAACGGAAAGACGTGGGGAGCCGTCGAGACGCTATTCGACCGGCCGGGGACGTTTGTTCGTCAACCGATTATCGTTCTGCAAAGCGGAGCATGGATCTGCCCGGTGTTTCTGTGCCGGACCGAAGCGGGCGAACGATGGGTTGGCAACAATGACATCAGCGCGGTCATGGTGTCTGACGACCAGGGTGCATCGTGGGCACTGCATGAGGTCCCGGATAGCGTTGGCTGTGTGCATATGAACGTCCATGTTCTCAAGGATGGTTCGCTGCTCGCTCTGTACCGCAGTCGCTGGGCCGACTTCGTGTATTCGAGTCGCTCGCGGGATGGTCGAGAGTGGAGCGCGCCGCAGGCTACCGACGTCCCGAACAACAATTCGTCGATTCAGTTCACCGTGTTGAACAACGGCCATCTCGCGATGGTGTTCAACGAAAGCGACGCTTCGCATAGCAAGGAGCGTCGCGCATCGCTTTATGATGACATCGAGGATTCGGAAGACAGCGGCGAGTTGCGCGACCAGAAGGCGTCGCCGCGCGGCACCGCGTTCTGGGGCGCACCGCGCTCGCCCATGTCGTTGGCGATTTCCGAGGACGACGGGAAAACATGGAACCGGCGTCGCAATCTGGAAATCGGCGATGGCTACTGCATGACAAACAACTCGGCCGACCAGCGGAATCGGGAATATTCCTATCCGTCTATCGTACAGTCAGCCGATGGCACGTTGCATATCGCCTTCACGTGGTTCCGTCAGAAAATCAAATACGTGAGCGTCGACGAATCCTGGGTGCGTGGGCGATGACTCTGGTCCCGACAAATGGTCGGTCAGTGCGGCAATTGGATAAACTTGGTGTCCTGGACGCGCGGAAGAAGGCGCGAACTCTACTGGACCAAGAAATTACGCACATGAAAGTAACCAGACGCCGTGAGGCGATGCTGCAGGCGGTACTCGGCGGGATGACCGATGTCGCGACGCTGTGCGAGCACTTCGGCATGTCGGAAGCAACGGTTCGCCGGGACTTGCGTGCCCTCGCGCGCGACAACCGGGTTCTCCGGACTTACGGCGGGGCCGCGGCGGTGGGTTCCCATGAGCCTGAGCCATCGCTTGAAGAACGGCGAATCAGCTCACGGGAGCAGAAAGAGGCCATAGCACACCTGGCAAACACGTTTATCGAAGACGGCGACACAATATTTTTGGACAGTGGGACGACCACTGCGGCGCTCGCCCGGCTCCTCTCAGGGCGAACCTTGGTGCACGTCGTCACGAACAATCTGCTGGTCGTGAGCGGGCTCGTATCTTCAGGCGTTCAGGTGACGGTGATCGGCGGCGATGTCAGGTCGACGAGCATGAGCACGCTTGGCCCGCTCGCGCAAATTGCCCTGAATCGCCTGAGCGTCGACAAGGCCTTTCTGGGCGCTGACGGTGTAGTGGCCGAGCTTGGATTGTGCGAAGCGAGCGCCGACCAGTCGTACCTCAAGGAGTGCGTGATGCGTCAGGCAGCTCATGTATTCGTGCTAGTCACTGCGGACAAGCTCGGACACGCCAGCCAGCAGCACTGGGCTCCGCTCGAGCGCGCCTGGACGCTTATCACGGACGATGGCGCCCAGCAGGAACAACTCGAGCCTTTTGATGCGCAGGAAAAGATTACTGTCCGGACGGCAAGCGTAGAGGCCGCCACTACAGCTAACGGGTCTTCGCAGGTCCAATAGCGGTCGGAGACATCGTGGATACATGGGAGCAGTCAAAGCCAGGCTTGCGTCATGCAGTGGTCACCGGCGCATCTTCAGGAATTGGACGAGCAATTGTCGACCGCTTGCTCTCCGATGGCTGGCGGGTCACCGGTCTGTGCCGCTCAGATTTTGTGGTGACGAACGATCTGCTTAAGGTTGTCCGAGTTGATGTTACTGACTTCGATGCGCTCGGACATGTCTGCGACGAACTCGAACCGGTGGATGCAGTGATACATGCGGCCGGTTTCATGCGGACGGCGCCGCTCGGTCAGCTCTCGCACGAAGACGGAGCCGCGATGTGGCGCCTGCACGTTGAATCGGCGGCCTTCCTCGCCGACCGTCTTTTACCGACTATGCGGGCGGGCGGGAGAATTGTGCTGATCGGTAGCCGGACGGCCAATGGCGCGGCGACCCGGAGCCAGTATGCCGCCACAAAGTCGGCATTAGTCGGCCTGTCGAGGTCGTGGGCAGCCGAGTTGGCCCCGAGAGGCATCACCGTAAATGTCGTGGCCCCTGGGGCGACGGATACTCCGTTTCTTCGTGACCCGGCGCGAGCTGCGACACCACCGAAGCTCCCTCCGATTGGACGATTCATCGCGCCCGAGGAAGTAGCAGCCCTGACGAGTTTCTTGTTGAGCGAAGGGGCCAGTTCTATAACAGGTCAGCAGATTGTGATGTGTGGCGGCGCTTCCCTGTAGGTTCTTGAGAGGGACCAATTCACACCTGGCTGTTTCAAGAGTTTTATTGCGAACGTGGGTCGGTTATCCTATAAGGATGCCTAATAATAAAAGTTCTTGAAATACGCGAAAAAGCGGTTAGCTGCCGACCACTTGCTTTCGGAGCGAGCCGCAACGCACCTGAGTCAAAATTTACCGCAGCGCTATGGACAGATCGGTTCCATAGCCAATATTCATTGTTGGCAAACCGTATTTACATTATTCATATCTAACAGCGGATCCTCGCATCCCGCTACGACTGGCCGAGAGCCAGTCGCGATGCGTCCATGCAGCAAAGGAAAATCCGTCTCGTGAAACGACTCCACGCCCTCGTTATCGCTATAGCGGCACTCACTGTATTTCCCATTTCGACTTTCGCCCAGCAAAACAGCGAGTCGCCAGCCGTCAATGCCAACACGATTTCCGATGAGGACATCAGTCAGTCCTATCTCTACCTGCTCAGCCGGCTGCTGGTCGCGCGCCAGGAGCAACTCGACTTTAAGGAAGGCTTCCGATGGAACGAACTGGTCCACCGTAAGCCCGGCGCGGTAGACTGGCCCAATCCCAATCTGGACGTCGCGTACTCCGAGGCGTGGGTCGCTGTCGATGAGAATAGTTGCACTATCGTGAGCGTGCCGCAAATCAAGGGTCGCTACTTCACCGTGCAGTTTTTGAATGGTTGGGGTGAAACCTTGGCCAACATTAACGAGCGCGTGTTTCCGCAAAGGCCATACGGCGACTTTGCGGTGTGCCTGCGTGGAGCCAACGTGTCGATCCCGGAAGGTGCCCGCCGGATCGACCTGCCGGTCAAGTCTGCTCGGGTGTTGGCACGCGTGGCGCTGGGCACTGACAGGGATGGCGCAGTCGCGCTGCAGCACGAATTCAGATTGGCAGCGACCGGTTCTCCAAAGCTGCCCGTCGTTCCGAAGACTTTGATGTTCGAGCCAGAGAAGCTTCCGGGCGTTGAGGCTTTTGATTCAGCGAAGACAGCGCTCGACAGCGAGCCCGATCTGAATCCTGGTTTCCAGTCGATGCAGCAGTTGACCCGTCGCGTGGCCGAAGCGGCAACTCAACCCGCCGAGCGAGCGCGCATTGATCGCGTCGTGCGCACGCGCGCCATGGAAGAGTTCGGCAAGGCCGGCGCGATCATCGGGCACGGAGCGATACACGACGGCTGGGCGCGCCCAGATGTTGTCGGTGAGTACGGACTCGATTATCTCGCTCGAACGTTGGTCAACTATGGCGGCATCTGGGCAAACATCAAGCCGGAGGTGCTCTATTACCGCTCGTCCATCGATGCAAACGGCGCACCGCTGAGCGGCGATCGCGTCTACAAACTGACCTTCCCGAAAGACGCTTTGCCGACGCGCTTTGCACGATATTTCTGGTCGGTTATCGCGGTCGACGACAAGCAGTTCCGCGTGCTGAATAATCCGCAACACAAATATCTGCTCAACGACGCGCAGGGTCTGACGTACGGTGCGGATGGCTCGTTGACACTGTATTTTGCGGCGGAAAAACCAGTGAATGCACCGACGGGCAACTGGCTGCCGACGCCGCGCGGTACGCAATACCGGCTGACGTTCCGGTACTACGGTCCACTCGACGGTGTGGCCAATGGCACGTACTACCCGCCCCCCATGACGAGAGTCCAGTAAGCAGAAGCATGTCGGAGCTAATTGCGGTCCATGAGAGGCCACAGTGAGTTTGCATAATAAAGTGGCTTTTATAGCCATTTCGGCGCCACCGATGCGCCTGGTCAGCTGATCGCCGTGCGATAAAGGGGGTATTGCCGGCCGGGTCCGGCCGTCCGCAGGACGGTGCGCGCAGGTATGCAAGAGCACGAACCTGCGCCAAAGCTCGGGCCCGGCCCCCTCGCGAAAGTGCCATAGCAAGCAAGCGCGAACCTGTCCGAGACTCGACTAGCGAAAGCCATAGACCAGGATCTTTTTCCCCTCAAAGCTTTCTTGCACACCTTGCGTGCAACTCGGGGGGCAAATTGTGCCGTCCGGCGTCTGGCCGCCTACCGTGATCGCCTTGGACACAACCGATTCGACGACCGACCCGTCGGCAGCGACGACGATTTGCAGATCAGTCTCGACGCCGGCCGGCACTGGTCCGGCTGTATAGATGATTTGCATGGTGCCGGTGCAATCGGAGTTCACCGTGTAGCTGCCGTTCTGGTTTGGATTGAATGTGGTCTGCCCACCTTTCGGCAGGCCGGCGATAACTCCGTAATCGGTGCGTGAGAATTGGCCGGCGCCGTTGAACGTTACGAGGGCGACGTCATCGAGGATAGATGGAGATGCGTACGGGTGCAGCAGATTATCCGGACCGATCAATCCAAGAATTTCTCCGTGACCGATAAACGCATACGCTCCCCTTAGCGTCGCGTTCGAACACAAGCCGCGGGAATGGTCGCCGCCGCCCGCATGTTCGCCGTCGCCAGCCTGCGCGGCGCCGCTGAGCGAGAAAAGCGCAACGGCAGTTGCCGACAGAAAGCATAGTTGCTTGATCTTCATGGTCATCTCCTTGATTGGGAATCAGGCGCTTAACATCACAGCGCGTAGGAGGCCGATCGCCTGGCTGGATCAGGTGTCCAGTTCGAACAGACAAAATTAAAAACGGCCGCCGTTTGCGGAGCAAGCGATGAAAGAACGCGAGGCCGTTGACGTGGCCGGCTGTTCCGGAGAGTGAGGCGAGAAGGCCAGGCGCAGGCCAATGCAATCGATGGCGAAACGTTTCATCAAGCGGTCATTGTTCGCTCGATGTCGGCGGACACGTGCAGAAGGGGTGCACCAAAGCACGCGCAATTGTGACTTCGTGAGTCGGCCACGCTTTAAAGCCGCATAGCTAGAAAAGTCTAATCCACGATAGGCCGGGGTGCCTGATGAATATCGGACAAAAGACAGGCGCATTCGGAACCGCGTGACGAGCCGGGCGAACTGCGATGACGCCGGCTTTCGTACACGACCGCAACTGGATCGAACCGAGACTTGTCACGGAGACGACGAAGAACTTCGACATAGAACCTGCGGCCGAGTTGCGTTTTGGAGTGCGACGGGCGCGGCGTAGTATCGGCAGTGTTGCGTATCATGATGGCGGAGACCGGTCCCTGCCAGTATGCTATCGGACTCGGTAATCGATCCACGCAAGCACTACGGGAGCAACGTGAAAAAGACTGAGTTGCGAAACGACTTTCTGGAATTGCGCGAACTCATTCGCGAGTTTGTCGGCGAGCGCGACTGGGACAAATTCCACACTCCGAAGAATCTGGCAACGGCGCTCAGTGTCGAGGCAAGTGAACTGCTCGAGCCTTTTCAATGGCTTGTTTCAGGCGACAAAAACGAACTCGACGAAGCGAAGGAAACCGCTATCCGGCACGAAATGGCCGACGTTCTGGTGTACCTCGTGCGCCTCGCCGACAAGATGGATGTCGACCTGTTTCAGGCCGTGGTGGAAAAGATGGCGCTTAATCGGCAAAAATATCCCGCCGACAAAGTCCGCGGCGACTCGCGAAAGTACTCCGAGTACAGAGACTAACGCGGCGAGCCTTTCCCGCAGCCTCACCCGCATTTCAGGAGTGTCAGCCGATGTCGGCTTCGTCATCCGCCACCGCACACGCCGGCGCGTCCTCGCTGATCACCTCGCTGGTCGCCGCCGCGCTGTTCATGGAAAACCTCGACGGCTCCATCATCGCAACCGCGCTGCCGCAAATGGCGCATTCGTTTCATGTCACACCTGTCGAGCTAAG
Organism: Paraburkholderia dipogonis; assembly: GCF_042680985.1. Classification (NCBI taxonomy): domain Bacteria; kingdom Pseudomonadati; phylum Pseudomonadota; class Betaproteobacteria; order Burkholderiales; family Burkholderiaceae; genus Paraburkholderia; species Paraburkholderia dipogonis. The sequence goes on from NZ_JBHUFR010000007.1 coordinate 215,135, forward strand.
CGTCGGCATCACCTCGTATCTGTTGACGCTCGCGGTATTCATCCCGATCAGCGGCTGGATTGCCGACCGGGCCGGCGTGCGCACGGTGTTCACGGCGGCGCTTGCAATCTTCACCGTGGCATCGGTGCTGTGTGGATTGACCGACAACCTCGTCGAATTCACCGGCGCCCGGATTTTGCAAGGCATCGGCGGCGCGATGATGGTGCCGGTCGGGCGGCTCGCCGTATTGCGCGCCACGCCGAAAGAAGGCCTGATGCGCGCGATCTCCATCATCACGTGGCCTGGGCTGGTCGCGCCTGTCCTCGGACCGCCGCTCGGCGGCTTCATTACGACCTACTCGTCGTGGCGCTGGATCTTCTATCTGAACGTGCCGCTCGGACTCGCGGGCGTGGTGTTGGCGTGGCGCTTCATCAACGCGGAACGCGACACGGATCGTCGTCCGTTCGATATGCTGGGTTTTGTGCTGACCGGCGTCGCGGGCACCTCGGTGATGTACGCGATGGAAGCAATCGGCCGCACGGACTCGTCGTGGCGTACGGCGCTGGTGTTTCTGGCAATCGGCCTCGCGGCTTGCGCGGGAGCGTGGTTTCATCTGCGACGCTGCGCGCACCCGATGGTCGATCTGTCGGCGTTCCGGATCAAGACCTTCATGGTGGCGATCGGCGGCGGCTCGCTGTTCCGGATTGCGATCGGCTCGGTGCCATTTCTACTGCCGCTGATGTTTCAGGTCGGCTTCGGCATGAATCCGTTTCAGTCGGGCTTGCTGACGCTTGGCGTATTCGCCGGCAATCTGTCGACGAAACTCGTCACGACGCCGATCTTGCGGCGCTTCGGTTTTCGCTCTGTGCTTCTCTACAACGGTGCGTTCGCCGCTGTGACGCTGGCGAGCATGAGTCTGCTGACGGCCTCCACGCCGTATGGATGGATCCTCTTGGCGCTATTCGTCAGCGGCGTCGCGCGGTCGTTGCAATTCACGGCGATCAACACGCTCGGTTTCGCGGATGTCCCGAAGCAGCAGATGAGCGGCGCGTCGACCTTATCGAGCACCTTAGGCCAGATGACGATGGGCATGGGCGTCGCGGCCGGCGCAATCGCGTTACGGGTCGCCGCGTGGTGGCATGGACACGATGGGCAAACATTGGCGCCGGCCGATTTCACCATCGCGTTTCTGATCATGGCGGCATTGAGCGTGATCGCGATAGTCGATGTCATTTCGTTGTCGCCCGATGCCGGCGCGCACGTCAGCGGACACGGGCGGGTGGGCGAGAAGTCGTGATGATGCGGGCGAACCGCACACCCAATGTTTTACGTCCTGCCTGGACATACAGCCGCGATACACGAGCATCGCGACCCGCGCCTCAAATCGACTTCACTTCTCCACCGTCCATCCGTAAGCTCGATCCCGTCATCCAGCGCGCCTCCGGCGATACGACGAACGCCATCAACTCGGCAATCTCCTCCGGCGTGCCGTAACGCGTGATACCGGCTTCAGCGGGAAACTTTGCCGTCGCTTCTTCGACGGACATGTTGTGCAGCGGAGCCCAATGCTCCAGATAAGAGCGTCGCCGGCCGGTCATCACAGGCCCCGGCAGCACGCTGTTGACCTGCACGCCATCGGTAATGCCGCGATCCGAGAACGCTTTCGCGAGCACCACGATTGCCGCGTTGATCGTGCCCACGGCCGCATAGGGCGCCTTGGGAAACTGCGCCGAATTCCCCGACATCAGCACGACCGATCCTGAACTCTCCTTCAGTGCCGGCCACGCCGCGATCGTCAATCGGCGCGCGCCGTGCAGTTTGAGCGCGAGACCGTGGTCCCATTGCTCGTCGGTCATCTCCAGCACATCGATCTGTGGCACCGCGCCGGCAATGTTGAGCAACGCGTCGATCCGCCCGAACGTCGCGAGCGTTTGCTCGACGACTTGCCGCGCGGTTTCGGGTTCCGAGAGATCGGCGTCGATGACGAGCGTCTCGGCGCCGGCATTCTTCACCTCGACGGCAGTCTCTTCGAGGCTCGCGCGGTTGCGGGCCACCAGCACGATCGAATCAAAATCCCGCGCCAGTCTGATGGCCGTCCAACGGCCGATACCCTGGCTTGCGCCCGTCACGATGGCGACTTTGCTGGACATGTTGCTTCTCCCGATTGATTGAATGATTGAATGATTGAATGAAGGACGCTTCAGTGCTTCAGATAGGTCAGTGGTCGAGGAAGTCTGAAATGGCCGAGGCGATGTCCGTAGCGTGCGTCTCCAGCGCGAAGTGGCCGGTATCGAAGAAACGCACCACGGCGCCCGGAACGTCGCGCCTGAATGCTTCGGCGCCGGCGGGCAGAAAGAAGGGATCGTTTTTTCCCCACACGGCAAGCAGCGGCGGCTGATGCGCGCGGAAGTATTGCTGGAATGCCGGGTACAGCGCTACGTTGCTTTGATAATCGCGGAACAGATCGAGTTGTACCTCGTGCGCACCCGGCCGGCTCAAATAGAACTCGTCGAGCGAGTAACCGTCAGGCGAGACGGACGCCGTATCGGACACGCCGTGCGTGTACTGCCAGACGGTCGTCTCGTGCGTCAGCAGAGCGCGAAGCGCATCACGATTCGACGGCGAAGCGTCTTGCCAATAGGCTCGGATAGGATTCCAGCCTTCGCTCAATCCTTCTTCGTAGGCGTTGCCGTTCTGCGAAATGATCGCGGTGATCCGTTCGGGATGCCGGATCGCAAGGCGGAAACCGGTCGGCGCGCCATAGTCGAATACGTACACCGCAAATCGGTCGAAGCCGATCACCTCGGTGAAATGCTCGATCACGTTGGCGATATTGTCGAACGTGTAAGCAAAATCGTCGCGGCTTGGCATGTCGGACCGACCGAAGCCGGGCAGATCCGGCGCGACGATATGGAAACGGCCGGCGAGCTTCGGAATCAGGTCGCGAAACATATGGCTCGAGCTCGGAAAGCCGTGCAGGAGCAGCAGCTTTGGCGCGCCCTGGCGCCCGGCTTCGCGATAGAACACCTTGAAGCCGTCGACGTCGGCGTGACGATAAGCGATTGAAGTCATGATTTTTCTCCTGAAGGGAACAGAGTTGAACAGGTGACGACGCGCGACGTGCGATGTTGGTATCGCAACACGCGCAGAACTCGCGGATACCGTTAGCGAGCAGAAACCGCCTGGACCGCTTCGGCGATGACATGCGCCACAGCGTCGGGCGCGGTCACGATCGGCGTGTGGTCGGACTGATACGAGCGCGCGTGCGCATTCATGCGAACTGCCATGAAATGCTGCGTTTCAGGGTTGATCATCCGGTCCTGTTCGGCGATCAGGAACCAGCTTGGACGGTCTTTCCACAGCGGACGCCCGACTGCTTCGCCGATACACGACACGGAAATCGGACGCTGCACCGCAGCGAGCACCGCCAACTCTTGCGGAGTTGCATGTTGCGCAAACGCCTGGGCGAATGCCTCTTGCGGCAGCCATATCAATCCGTGTCGATCCGGCGCGAGTGTCGGCGCCAACGGATGCATTTCGCCGCGATAGAACACGTCGCCGACCGTTTCGCCTTCATCCGGTGCTAACGCGGCGACGTAGACCAATGCCCTGATATTGTCGGATCGGCTCGAACCGATCACAGCGCCGGCGTACGCATGGCCAGCCAGCACCACCGGGCCTTCGATCCGCTCAAGCGTCCGATCGAGCGCGGCCACATCTTCACTCAGCGACGTGAGCGGCAGCGGAGCCGCGACGGCATCAATCCCCTGTTTCTTCAGACCGTCGATCACCTTGCTCCAGCTCGATCCGTCGGTCCATGCGCCGTGCACCAGCACCGCGCTCACATTGCTAGAAGACATATCCCGCTCCTTTGAAGATAGTGAATGCTGCTTGCGAAATGCAGCCAGATTAGTCGTTTTGCGTAACCTGTTCGATGTTGTTTTAAAGGTTACTTATATATGATGTAACTTGTCAAGTGGATTTTTAGCGGTTACGATGCTGTCATCGTCATTGCAGATTGATTACAAGAAAATGGACTACCGTCAGATTCCCGCGATATTCGTAGCCGACGCGCCGGGCCTCGATTTTCTGAACTCGATCGCGACGCCGGTGGATGAACAGGTCGACTGGATCAGCGATGGAGGCGGATTGCTGGACTGGCTTGAGCAGGCTGAAATGGTCCCGCGCGCCGCGCTTGCGGGACTGCGGTCGCAGTCCACGCCGGCCGAACTCGACGCCGTTGCGGCGCAAGCTCGCGCGCTGCGCGAGTGGTTCAGGGCGTTTGCGCAGAAGAGGAAGGGGCGGCCATTAACCGCGAGAGATTTGCGTGAGCTCGCGCCGCTGAATCAACTGCTCGAGCGCGACGACCGATATGGAGAAATCGTCGCCGCTGCGGCGAGCGAAGTGTCGCCCTTTGAATTCCGGACGAATCGGCGTTGGAAGTCGCCGGAGTCATTGCTGATGCCGATCGCCGAAGCGCTGGCGAACCTGGTGTGTGACGAGGATTTCACGCACGTGAAGGCATGCGAGGGTCCGCGCTGCACCTTGATGTTCGCGGATCACACGCGGGGTCACGCGCGCCGCTGGTGCAGCATGGCAATTTGCGGGAATCGCGCGAAGGTGGCCGCTCACCGGAAGCGGGTCAAGGAACAGCAAGGCGAGTGAGTAACGTGGTTCGCGAATTAGCGTTGTATTTGTCAAAACCTGGCGGACGAACAGATCATCACTGCGCCGCAGCTAATTGGCGAAAGTGAGAAGCGCAATCGTGGGCGCATGCCGTTCGAGCGAATCGGTGAGCGCTTCCGGCGCGCAGCTATAATCGCGCTCGAACATGGCCAGGGAAATTACTCGTGAAAAAGACCGCCGCATTTGCGCTCGTTGCGCTTGTATTGACCGCTTGCTCGTCTGCCGAAAAGCAGGAGCAGCAAGAGCAGAAGTTTCTCCACAACGAAACCAATCTTGCCGCCGCTCAACGCAATGCGGCGGTCGACTGCCAACTGGCGAACTGCGACGCCGCCTGGGCGCTGACGAAACGCTATATCGAGCAGCATTCCGATACGGCCGTGACGCGCGCGGACGCGGTGGCAATCGACACCGATGTGCCGAGTGGTTCAGGCAAGGTGGCCTTTTCGGCGACTCGCGCGGCAAAGGGTTCGGGCGCGACCTTGACGCTCTTTGCGCAGTGCCGCGGTATGTATGGGCCGGACAATGCAAAGGGTTCGGACTACGACGAGTGCGCCGAGAAGATCCTTAAGACCCAGAACGGCTATGTGGCGTTTCTCAGGGCACACGCGTCGGGTCAGTAACGGCGGGGACTGCCATTCCAGCATCAGCGTACCCTCCGTCCCGCACTATCTATCACCTGTTCGCCGTCCTCTTTTGCAAACGCGGATACGTCCCTCGCTTTTATATTTCAAGTATTGTTGAAATGACCCCGGGAGCATCGCGGTTGAAGCAGATCACATGAAGGGTGCTTTCTATTGGAATTTTGCAGGCGATGGTCGGCTACCTTCAGCCGATGCCCCGACGATGCACGCTCGATTTAACTGAGTTTGCATTTCTGCTCCGTGCGAACCATACTTGTTCTCTCCTTTATTGCTCGCGGTGAACGGCGATGAACGGCAACGATCCCGATGGCGACCACCACGCGCACCCGCACACCCACACGCACGACCATAACGGTAGCGCTCTGTCGGAAATGGATCTGCGTGTTCGTGCTCTGGAGTCGCTGCTGGTCGAAAAAGGGTATGTCGATCCGCAGGCGCTGGACGTACTCGTCGAAACCTATGAGCACAAAGTCGGGCCGCGCAACGGTGCCCGTGTGATCGCAAAGGCGTGGCGCGATCCGGCGTACAAACAATGGCTGCTCGACGACGCCACCGCGGCAATCGCGTCACTTGGCTACACGGGGCGGCAGGGCGAGCACATGATCGTGCTGGAGAACACACCCGCGACGCACAACATGGTGGTCTGCACATTGTGCTCGTGCTACCCGTGGCCTGTGCTCGGACTGCCGCCGGTGTGGTACAAATCGGCGCCGTATCGCTCGCGTGCCGTCATCGATCCCCGTGGTGTACTAAAGGAGTTCGGCTTCGAATTAGCCGCGGACGTCGAGTTTCGTGTGTGGGATTCCACCGCTGAAGTTCGATACCTCGTGTTGCCTATGCGGCCGCCAGGAACTGACGGCTTCTCCGAAGAGGAGCTAGCCGAACTGGTCACGCGCGATTCGATGATCGGCACGGGATTGCCGAAGACTCCGCAATCGACACGGGAGACACCATGAACGGCGCGCAGGACCTTGGTGGCATGCAGTCTTTCGGTCCGATATATCCGGACAACGACGTCTCGCCGTTTCACGCCGACTGGGAGCGCAGGGCGCACGCGACCACGATCGCCATGGGCGCAACCGGCAAGTGGAACATCGACATGTCGCGTGCGGCGCGGGAGAGTTTGCCGCCCGCGCAATATCTATCCAGCAGCTACTACCAGATCTGGTTCGAGGGTTTGAAGAAACTCATCCTGAGCACGGGTCTCGCCACGCCCGACGAAATCGAGTCAGGCGAGTCGAGGACACAAGCGGCGCCGGTTCCGCGCGTGTTGATGGCCAAAGACGTATCTACGGCGCTGTTCCGGGGCAGTCCCGTCAATCGCCCCGCAGGCGCGGAGGCGAAGTTTGCCATCGGCGATTGGGTGCGGGCCCGGGAAATGAATCCTTCCTCGCACACGCGTTTGCCGCGTTATTGTCGGGGCAAACGCGGGCGCATTGTTGCCGTGCACGGCGCGCACGTTTTTCCCGACGCCAACGCGATCGGCCTGGGCGAGCAGCCGCGATGGCTCTACACGGTGCGCTTCGACGGTGTGGAGTTGTGGGGAGGTGATACGACTGTGGCATCGGTGTGCGTCGACTGTTGGGAACCCTATCTCGAGCCACCGTCTGCCCACGATGACTGACGCTCAAACGAAACTGCCCGAACTGCGCGCTGCGTTGCCGGCACTGCCGTGCGACGACGCAGGGCCGGTTTTCAACGCACCGTGGGAAGCGCAGGCGTTTGCGATGACGCTGGCGTTGCACGAGCGCGGCATGTTCAGCTGGAGCGAGTGGGCCGTGTGCCTGAACGAGGCAATTCGCGACGCGCAGGCCGCTGGCGACGCGGACCACGGCGACACTTACTACGCGCATTGGCTGACAGCACTGGAGCGCATCAGCACGATCAAGGGACTCGTGACCGACGACTCGCTTCTCCGTCGCCGCAGCGCTTGGGACGCAGCGGCGCGCCGCACGCCGCATGGACAGCCGATCGAACTCGGATGACGCTGCTGCCTGCGCCGTCAATCAGGAATCACTGGCTCAACGAGCCTCGCCAACTGAACAAGCGATTCCTGCCAACCGAGGTAGCACATCTCCACAGGAATGACCTCGGGCACGCCCTCCTGCAAAACGGTGAGTTCGGTTCCGCACGACACCTGCCGCAATGAGATGGTGACCTGCATCTCGCCCGGCAGATTCGGGTCGTCGAAACGGTCCGTGTAGCGGATCTTCTCGAACGGCACCAGTTCGAGATACTCGCCGCCGAACGAGTGACCGTGGCCGGTGCCGAAGTTACGAAAAGACATCTTGTGGGTGCCGCCGACCTTGGCATCCATGTGATGGACCTGACAGGTGAAACCGTACGGCGGAAGCCACCGCACTATCGCATCCGGTTCGAGGAACGCGCGATAGATGCGTTCGGGCGTGGCACGCAAGACGCGGTGGAGGTGGATCGTTCCGGTAGCCATGGTGTGTTCTCCTTTCATTACAGAAGTTGGACATACTCCTACGACGATCCGGTGACGCCGGTATCGACGCAGGTTCAGACCAGGAAAAACCCGCACGCGTTGCGCGGCTCAAACTTGCAATCGACGGCAAGCTTACTCCCTTGGAGTGGCCCACATATCCCCTCGCGCTGGACATGTTTTTTTATCAAGTCCCCCGCGCGCCCGTTCCCCTTTTACTCCCCGCCTCTGTGTTGTCTTCGAGCCGGCGCCGTATGTCCGGCAGTTTGCGATTTCAATCCAGACCCATCTGTTTTGTTTATCGCGATCTGAAACGCCATTGAAACCGGTTGGCCGACCGGAGCGCTCGTGGGATCCCGAAAGCGCTTTACAGGGCGCGGGCCGCCGATATCGTCAGATCAAGCCGCAGAAAGCGCAACGGTACGTCCAAGTGCTTAACAAAGGGTTTACCCGTACTTTCTGCCGAGCCATGGAATTCATACCTTGGTATCCCGAGACCCCGCTGTCCGAGTCGGTTACGCCGGCGGTGCAAATGAGTTTTTGAAGGAGTACAGGCATGGCACGGATCATTGGAGGCATTGCTGCCTCACACACACCAACCATCGGTTTTGCGTTCGATAAGAACAAACGTGACGATCCCGTGTGGGCACCCATCTTCGAAAACTTCGCCCCGCTGGCCGACTGGCTGGCCGATAAGCGTCCCGACGTATTGCTGGTCATCTACAACGACCACGTCACTTCGTTTTTCTTCGACCACTATTCCGCGTTCACGCTAGGCGTGGGACCCGAGTGGAACGTCGCCGACGAAGGGGGCGGCGCACGCGATCTGCCGCCGATCAAAGGCCATCCGGCGTTGGCCGCGCACATCGGCACCTCGTTGATGACCGATGAATTCGACATGTCGTTCTTTCAGAACAAGTCGCTCGATCACGGCTGCTTTTCGCCGCTGTCGATGCTTTGCCCGCACAAGCCCGAATGGCCGGTGAAGCTCGTGCCGATGCAGATGGGTGTGCTGCAACTACCGGTCCCGAGCGCGCGGCGCTTCTACAAGCTTGGGCAAGCATTGAGGCGCGCAATCGAGAGCTACCCCGAAGATCTCAAGGTCGCGATCGTCGCGACGGGCGGCCTGTCGCATCAGGTGCACGGAGAACGTGCCGGTTTCAACAATACCGAATGGGACCAGCGTTTTCTCGATCTCTTCGAAAACGATCCCGAGCAACTGGCCGAGATGACGCTTGCCGAATATGCGGAGCTGGGCGGCTTCGAAGGCGCGGAAGTGATCATGTGGCTGACGATGCGGGGTGCGCTGTCTTCCAACGTCGTTTGCAAACATCGCAGCTACTACCTGCCCTCGATGGCGGGCATTGCGACCGCGATCTACGAAAGCGAAGAGAGCGAGACGAAACCTTCGGTCGTCGAACGTCACCGGCAGCGTATGGCGGTTCAACTCGCCGATGTCGAGAAACTCGAGGGTACCTATCCGTTTTCGATCGAAGTCGCCGTGCGGGCCTATCGAATCAACGATTACCTCCACCGGATGGTCGAGCCCGCCCATCGCGAAGCATTCCTGAGCGATCCGGAAGCGAGCTTCGATGCGGCGGCGTTGAGCGAGGAAGAGCGCGACCTGATTCGCCGCCGCGATTGGCGCGGCCTGCTGCACTACGGCGTGATCTTTTTCATGCTCGAGAAGCTCGGCGCCGTGACAGGCGTGTCGAATCTGCACATCTACGCCGCCATGCGCGGCGAAACGCTCGAGGCTTTCCAGCGCACCCGCAACGCGCCCGGCGCTCTGTATTCGGTGGCGGGGAAAACCGCGGGAAAACTTGATTGGGACAACGCAGAAAAAGGCAAGAGCTGAGCGATGGAGTAACAGCGCCGATGCACTCGCCGCCCGGGCGAAGTATCGGACTCGATAGAAGCAGGGCGCGACGGAAAACAACACAGTCAATTACGTCGATATGCCAAAGCAAGGAGACAGGAGTAAATCGATGACAAACGGAAAAGCGATCGACATCAAGGCGTTTATCGACGGGCGAGCCATCTCGGCCTACCAGTGGTTACTGGTGGCGCTGTGCTTTCTCGTGGTGACAGCCGATGGTATGGACGTGGCGATCATGGGCTTCGTGGCGCCCTCGATCATCCACGATTGGGGGATTTCACGCCCCGCATTTGGTCTCGTGATGAGCGCGGCGCCGCTGGGACTCGTCATCGGCGCGTTGGCGGCGGGCCCGGCTTCGGATCGTATCGGACGGAAGTGGGTTCTGATTACCTCGGTTTTCCTCTTCGGCATTTTCACCATTGCGACGGCTTTCACTCACTCGCCCATGGAAATGGCAGTGCTGCGGCTGCTGACGGGTATCGGCCTCGGCGCCGCAATGCCGAACACGACGACGCTTCTCTCCGAGTACGCACCTCAGCGTAAACGCTCGCTGATGATCACGATCATGTTCACCGGGTTCAATCTGGGCTCGGCGTTGATCGGTTTCGCGGCTGGCTGGCTGATTCCCGTCCATGGCTGGCGTTCGGTGCTGATTTTCGGTGGCGCGCTGCCGTTGGTGCTGATCCCGTTGCAAGTGTGGCTGCTGCCGGAGTCCGCCCGCCTGCTCGCGGTGCGCGGCGCATCGCCGGCGCGAATCGGCGCCGTGCTCGGCCGGGTATGCGGTGCGCGCTTTACCGGCGACGAAGTGTTCGTGTCCAACGAACCGCCATTGCCCACGCGCAAGCCGATCGGCGTGCTCTTCTCGCAAGGCTATGGCTTCATGACGGCGGCGCTGTGGGTGACCTATTTCATGGGTCTGCTCGTCATCTATCTGCTGACGGGCTGGCTGCCCACGTTGATGAAAGACGCAGGCTTGACGGTCACGTCGGCCGCCAATGTCACGGCGATGTTCCAGATCGGCGGCACGATCGGCGCCGTTCTCGTCGGCTGGGTGATGGACAAGGTGCGGCCGGCGCGGGTGATCAGCGCGGCGTACCTCGGCGGCGCGCTGTGCGTTCTTGGACTCGCGTGGATCGGCGCATTGTCGTCGTCGCTGGCGTTGCTGGTGTTCGCGGCGGGCTTCTGCATGAGCGGCGCGCAGACGGGCCTGAATGCGTTTGCGCCCGGCCGTTATCCGACCGTTGCGCGTGCCACCGGCGTGAGCTGGATGCTCGGTATGGGCCGCTTCGGCAGCATTTTCGGCTCCGCTATCGGCGGCGCGTTGCTCGGCCTCGGCTGGCAGTTCGGCGCGATTCTCGCGATGCTGGCCGTGCCCGCAACATTGGCTGCGCTCGCCATCATGGTCGCTCAACGCGCAAAGGCCGGCGAGCCGGCTGTGCAGGTGACCGCGGCGCATTGACGCTGAGAAAGCCGTCGGGCGACGCCATGCGTGGCGTCGCCCGATAAACGAATTAACTGTCGGAGTAGCGATGATCATCGATATTCACGGCCACTATACGACGGCGCCCAAGGCGCTGGAGCAGTGGCGCAACCGCCAGATCGCGGGCATCAAGCATCCTTCGGAAATGCCTAAGGTCTCCGAATTGCAGATCAGCGACGATGAGTTGCGCGAATCGATCGAGAGCAACCAGTTGCGCCTGATGCGCGAGCGCGGCCTCGATCTCACCATCTTCAGCCCGCGTGCCAGTTTCATGGCGCATCACATCGGCGACTTTCAGGTGTCCAGCACCTGGGCGGCGATCTGCAACGAGTTGTGTTTCCGTGTGAGTCGGCTGTTTCCCGATCATTTCATTCCGGCCGCGATGCTTCCGCAGAGCCCCGGCGTAGATGTCGCCACCTGCATTCCAGAACTCGTGAAGTGCGTGGAGCAGTACGGCAACGTGGCGATCAATCTCAACCCGGATCCGTCGGGCGGTCACTGGACCAGTGCGCCGCTGTCCGATCGCTCCTGGTATCCGATCTACGAGAAGATAGTCGAGTACGACATCCCCGCGATGATCCACGTAAGCACGAGCTGCAATGCGTGCTTTCACACAACGGGCGCCCATTACTTGAACGCTGACACTACCGCGTTCATGCAGTGCCTCACGTCGGATCTGTTCCGCGACTTCCCCACGCTGCGCTTCGTGATTCCGCACGGCGGCGGCGCGGTGCCCTATCACTGGGGGCGTTTTCGCGGACTCGCGCAGGAACTCAAGAAGCCATTGCTGAAAGATCATCTGCTCAACAACGTGTTCTTCGACACCTGCGTGTATCACCAGCCGGGCATCGATCTGCTCACGCGCGTGATTCCGGTGGACAACATTCTGTTTGCAAGCGAAATGATTGGCGCCGTGCGCGGCATCGATCCGGAGACGGGCAATTATTTCGACGACACGAAGCGTTATATCGAGGCCGCCCATATCGATGCCGACGAGCGCTACAAAATCTACGAGGGCAACGCACGGCGCGTCTATCCGCGCCTCGACGCAGCATTGAAGACGAAAGGATATTGATCATGGTTGAACTCGGTGTGGTGTATCGCAACATTCAACGGGCAGACGGCGACGTTGCCGCGAAGCTCGGCGCGCTCGGGACCGCCACGGTGCACGAGGCGATGGGCCGCGTCGGTCTGCTGAAGCCTTATATGCGTCCGATCTATACCGGCGCGCGTGCGCACGGCACGGCCGTCACGGTGCTGCTGCAGCCCGGCGACAACTGGATGCTGCACGTAGCCGCGGAACAGATCCAGCCGGGCGACATCGTGATTGCCGGCGTCACGGCCGATTGCACGGACGGCTATTTCGGCGACCTGCTGGCGACGAGCTTCAAGGCGCGTGGCGCCCACGGTTTGGTCATCGACGCCGGCGTGCGCGACGTGAGCGTGCTCACCGAAATGAATTTCCCGGTCTGGAGCAAGGCGATCTCGGCCAAAGGCACGGTCAAGGCGACGCTCGGTTCGGTGAACATTCCGGTGGTGTGCGCCGGAGCGCTGGTGAATCCGGGCGACGTGGTCGTCGCGGATGAAGACGGGGTGGTCGTGGTCCCCGCGGCGTCGGCGCAGAAGGTGCTCGACAAGGCGGCGGCGCGCGAAGCCTACGAAGGGGAGAAGCGCGCGAAGCTCGCCAGCGGCCTGCTGGGTCTCGACATGTACAGCATGCGCGAACCGTTGCGACAAGCCGGACTGCGCTACATCGATTGAGCGGCGGAGAAACCATGTGCAGGCAGCTCACCGGCATCTCGTCGATGGCCACCCGTACCGTGCTCGCCGACGTGGTGCAGGACTATGAGCGGCTTTCTGGGCAGCCGGTTGCGGTCAAATCTGTCGGTGGTGTCGAAGCCGCGCGACGCGTCGAGAGCGGCAGCGGGTTCGACTTCGTCGTACTCGCTGCCGACGTGATTGATCGACTGGAAGCCGCCGGTTATGTCGTTTCGGGCAGCCGGGTCGACGTGGCCCGCTCGGGCGTGGCGATCGCGGTAGCGGCCGGTGCTCCGCGACCCGACGTCGGCTCTGAGGCGGCGCTGCGCGACGCAGTTCTCGCCGCGCGCACTATTGGCTATTCGACCGGGCCCAGCGGCGCACATCTGACCCGCCTGTTCGAGCGCTGGGGTATTGCCGACGTGGTTGCGCCGCGGATCGTGCAGGCTCCGCCCGGTGTTCCGGTCGGCGCGCTTGTCGCGCGCAAGGACGTCGAGTTGGGTTTTCAGCAGTTGAGCGAATTGATGCACTTGCCGGGCATCGATGTGATTGGTCCTATGCCCGCAGAGGTTCAGATCGTAACGGTCTTTTCTGCCGGCATATGCGTGGCATCCGGACAGAAAGATGCCGCGAAGGCGTTCCTCTCTTTTCTGGCCTCGTCGCAATGCGACCGAGCCAAGCTGAATCAGGGGATGGAGCCTGCTGTCGGCTGAGTGCCGGACGAATCACCGCTCCTGTTTATGCGCCTGCACGGCGACCATCCAGCAGACCACGGCACTTGCGGCCCACGCGCATGCCAACATCAGTTCGAGATCGAGCATGCCCTGGAAATTCTCCGCGTTTTCGTAGCTGCACGTTCGATGCGTTTGAAACTGGATACAGCCGGTTTGCATGTCCTGGAACACGACAATCAACTTGTACAGACCGAACATGGTGAATGCCAGCGCGAGAAGCGCGAGTTTTTTCGGTTTTGTCATCGCATGTTCCGTGAGTTCGGTCTGACAGGATACCAATTGTCGGCGATACACACGCGCTGATTTCCCTCATTCGACAGGTGGCGGGAAATCGGAGGGAGTCAGTCGGCATATCCTGCTTGACTCCCTCGCGATCTCAGTGCTTATATTCCAGACGATTAAGCGATGTAGCTACTCATTCCCATTGCGGCGGCATTAAAGGAGACCAGATTCGATGAATAAAGAACCAATGGGTGCATCGGAACGGATCGACGAACTGATTGCCGGTTTGACGGACTGGCGTGGCAAAACGTTCGCGAGTGTCCGCAAGATCATGCTTGAGGCCGACCCGGAGATCATCGAAGAATGGAAATGGATGGGTAGCCCGGTGTGGTCTCGGGACGGCATGATCGCGGTCGCCGACGCGCACAAAGGGAAGGTGAAGGTCACGTTTGCTCATGGGGCCGGCCTCGATGACCCTGACAAGCTATTCAACGCGGGTCTCGAAGGCAACGCGCGACGAGCGATCGATTTTTTGGAAGGCGATAAGGTCAATGCGCGGGCGCTAAAGAATCTCGTCCGCGCCGCTATCGCGTACAACCAGACCCATTTGAAGAAGAACAAAACGTCCGCAAGTGCGCCGGCGAAAGTGGACAAGAGTAAAGCGACGTGAAGGTAAGGCCGTTGGCTATCTGAGAGCGGAAGGCGCGGCGGCGATTCAACTGTGTCGTTGCTGGCGGCGTTTTTCTGGAGCGCCGCGTTGACGCCGGCCACGCGTCACACGCGCAGCACCGCCTAACCCGCTATGCGCTCTACCTCGCATTCCCACTGGACTCCCCCAAACAGACCCGTTAGTCTGACACCATTGCACGACGCAGTCTGGCGATGCTGTTCCTAACCGACAACGTGGGAGCCGAAACATGGAAGTGAGCACGGAAGCGCTTGTTGACATGCTGCGAGAAGTCGAAGCCGACGACCCGATCGACTACGCCGACCTTCCTTTCGGAGAGCAGGAACTCAGGCGTCTGGTGATGACCTCGCTCGTCGAACGCCACCATCAGGTCGAAGCCGGCAACATGTCGGTGTCCGACATCCATGCGCTATACCTCCTGAGCACCGCCAAGCTGGTTCTCGAAAACACGGTGCTTCACGCAAGGCTGCTTCTGCTTCTGGGACGGCAGATCGATGTGCAGTCCCTGCTGGCTCCATTCACGCTCAAAGGCAAGTCATAGGCCGGGCGAGCGGATGCCCGAATGCAGAGCGCCGCCCGCCGGCTTTCGCTCAGTTCTGAAAGTAGTTCAGGCCGAGCGCATTTTTCACCTCGGATACCGTCGCGCCTGCCACTTCGCGCGCGCGCATCGTCCCGCGGCGCAGGACGTTCAGCACCTCGGCTCGGTCGGCTTCTAATTCTCGGCGGCGCTCGCGAATCGGGGCGATCATCGACTGCAGCCGTTCGTTGAGCGCGCGCTTGACGATGCTGTCGCCAAGTCCGCCGCGGCGGTAATGCGCCTTGAGTTCGTCGACCATCGGGACGTCCGGCTCGAACGCGTCGAGGAACGCGAACACCACATTGCCTTCCACCTGGCCCGGATCGCTAACACGCAGATGGTTGGGGTCGGTGTACATGTTGTTCACGGCCTTGGTGATTTCGTCCGGCGTCGCGCCCAGCGTGATCGCGTTCCCGAGCGACTTGCTCATCTTGGCTTTGCCGTCGATGCCCGGCAGCCGTGCAACGTGCGAAAGCACGGCTTCGCATTCGACCAGCACCTGTTGGTCGACCGTGTTGTTGAAACGGCGCACCAGTTCGTTGGTTTGTTCGATCATCGGCAACTGGTCGTCGCCGACAGGCACGCGCGTCGCCTTGAAGGCGGTGATGTCGGCGGCCTGGCTGACCGGATAGGTCAGAAAGCCGGCGGGGATGTCCCGCTCGAAACCGCGCAGCACGATTTCCGCCTTGATGGTGGGGTTGCGCTCGAGGCGGGCGACCGTGACGAGATTGAGCAGGTACTGGGTCAGTTCCGCCAGCTCGGGCACCTGTGACTGGATGAAGATGGTCGACTTCGCCGGGTCGATGCCGACGGCCAGATAGTCGAGCGCGACCTCGATGACGTTTTCCGTGACTTTCTGATGCCGGCCGACGTTGTCGGTCATGGCTTGCGCATCGGCCAGCAGCAGGAACTGCTGCGCCTCGTGCTGGAGCTGCACGCGCGAGCGCAACGAGCCGATGTAGTGGCCAAGGTGCAGCGGGCCGGTCGTGCGGTCGCCGGTCAGGATAATGGGTTGGTTCGTGGTCGGTTTTGCGTCTGTCATGGTCTGGGGTTGTGCGTTTTTCGATACCACCAGCCGTCGGCGCGCAGAAACGAAAATGCCGCCAGGACTGGCGGCATCACGTTTCGATGGTCGAGTGGAAACGGGCCGCCTAAGTCAGGCGCGCCACCAACTGTTCAGCGTGATCGGCTTCGTATCCATCGGCAGAGTATAACGCGGCGGATCGCCGGGTCGTCAACGGCGGGCGGGAAGTGCGTCCCCGCGGCCGTGCCCGCGAGCGCGCACGAGTGACGGACGCGCCGAGCAAACCGTCGTGCAAACCGCCGTAAAACCGATCCGCACCGCCGTCTAGGCCGCCGAAAAAACGACCGCCGCGGCGTCTTCGACCTGCGTGAAAGTGCGCACAAAGCGATACGCCTGGCCGCCGATTTCCATCTCGTTGACGCCCGAGCGCGTCAACTCCAGCATCTCATTGGCGAGCGGGATGGCAATCGTGCCGAGCTTCTTCATTTCCTCGATCAGACCGGCCGGGTCGCCCAGATAGACGGTGCAAACGGCATTCGTGTGGCGCGTCATCACCACGCTCGCCGCCCTGTCGAGCGAGAGTTCGAGATACTCGACCAAGGTCTGCAGCGACTCTGGCACGGGCTCGCGAGAGCCGTTCATCGATGTATTTGCGACTGTCATCTCGTAGTCCCCCATCGCGCCGATCTACAGGTACGCCGCTGGAAATCAGCGGTGCATCCACTATACGGCATCGTACATCGATACTCGACTCGCGAGGCTTCGGGACGGCGATGGCCAGTCAGAAAACACCTAGCACCGACTTCGGCTCCAGAAACGCTTCCAGCCCGAACGTACCGTATTCACGCCCAATGCCGGATTGCTTGAAACCGCCGAACGGCGCCGCTGGTTCGTGGGCCAGCGTATTGACCAGGACGCGTCCCGCTTCGATCCGCGACGCGACTTCGTGCGCGCGTTGCGTGTCCCGCGACAACACATAAGCCTGCAAGCCGTAGCTCGTATCGTTGGCGATCGTGACGGCCTCGTCGATGTCGTCATAGCCAATGACCGACAGCACCGGGCCGAAAATCTCCTCACGCGCAATCGTCATGTCGTTCGTGACATCGCTGAAGACGGTCGGGCGCACGAACCAGCCCGCGTCGACGCCATCCGGCCGTCCCTCGCCGCCCGCGATCAGGCGCGCACCTTCGTCGAGCCCGATGCGGATATAACGCTGCACGCGCTCCCATTGCTTCTGGCTGACCATCGGGCCGATGGTTGTTTGCGGGTCGCGAGGATCGCCTGACTGGCTGCGCGCGACTTCTTCCCGCACGCGCGTTTCGAACTCCGCGAGCCGTTGCCGCGGCACCAGAATGCGGGTGCCCGCGATACACGCCTGGCCACTATTCATGAAGCCTGCCTGAATGGCGAGCGGCACCGCTTCGTCGAAGTCCGCGTCGTCGAGCACGATCACGGGCGACTTGCCGCCGAGTTCGAGCGTGACGCGCTTCAACGTGTTGGCCGCCGCGCGCAAAATCGTTTTGCCGACGGCCGTGGAACCCGTGAACGACAGCTTCGCGACATCGGGATGCGAACTGATCTCCGCACCCACCGTGTCGCCGCGCCCGGTCACGATGTTGAACACGCCCGCGGGCAGACCTGCTTCATGCAGCGCCTCGGTCACGATACGCGTCTGGATCGCGCTCATCTCGCTCGGTTTGATGACGGCTGTGCAACCCGCGGCCAGAGCGGCGGCGAGCTTGCCGCAGATGAAACCCGCGTCGCTATTCCACGGCGTGATCAAACCGGCGACGCCCAACGGTTGCATCACGACCTCGGCGCTGCCCGCGCGGCGCGTGAATGCATAGTCCTGCAAGACTTTCGCCGCTTCGAGCAGCACGCTGCTCGCATGCCGCGCCATCCAGGGGCCACGCGACACCGGGGCACCATATTCTTCGGTGATCGCTTCGTAAAGCTGATCTTCTTTTGCCACGACGGCTTCATGCAGGCGCTTTAGCATGTCGATGCGTTCACTCGGGCTGGTGCGCGAAAAGGCGGGAAACGCGCGTTTTGCTGCAGCGATGGCGTCGCGTGCGTCTTGCGCGTCGGCGAGGCGTACCTGGCCGATCACCTGCTCCGTCGCCGGATTGAAGAGGTCGAACATTTCGCTGCCGTGCGGCGTGACGAACGCGCCGTCGATATAAATCCTGTCGATGATCTGCATGCCTGCTCCAAAGAAGTCTCGAACAAACCACAATAGATCGTCGGCATTGCGTTGACTAGCCGTACAATCAAGCACGTCATGTTGAGTAATTTGGGACAATGAAAACTTCGGGTCTGGGTGAACTGGAGGCGATTCTGGCCGTTGCGCGCCATCGCAGCTTTCGGGCGGCCGCGACCGATCTCGGCGTGTCGACGTCCGCGCTCAGTCATGCGGTGGCGGCGCTGGAAGCGCGCATCGGCGTCCGGCTTTTCAATCGCACGACGCGCAGCGTGGCGCTGTCGGAAGCGGGCGCGCAATTCGTCGACAGCGTGGCGCCGGCGTTGTCCACGATCCGCGTCGCAATCGAGCAGGCCGGCAGCTTTCGCGACACGCTGTCGGGCACGTTGCGCATCAATGCGTCGGTGGGCGCGGCAAAGCAAGCCATGCCGCTCTTCATCGCGTTTTTACAGCGCTATCCCGACATGAAGCTCGATCTCGTCACAGAGGGCAGGCTGATCGACATCGTCGTCGAAGGTTTCGATGCGGGTATCCGTCTGGCCGAAACCGTGCCGCAGGACATGATCGCGGTGCCGTTCGGCGACAAGCAGCGCTTCGCGGTCGTCGGCAGTCCCGCTTACTTCGCGCAGCGCAAAGCGCCGCGCACGCCCGCCGATCTGCTCGCGCACCGCTGTATCCGCACGCGCATGCCGAGCGGCGCGATCTATCAATGGGAGTTCGAACGCCGCGGCGAAACGGTGCGGATCGACGGAAAAGGCGCACTGACGCTCGACGAGCCGGGTTTGATGCTGGAAGCGGCACGCGCCGGACTCGGCGTGACCTATCTGACCGAATGGAATGTCGCCGCGGATCTGCAGGCGGGCATGCTGGTGCGCGTGCTTGAGGACTGGACGCCGCCGCTGGACGGGCTGTGTTTGTACTATCCCGGCCGCCGTCACGCGCCCGCCGGGTTACGGGCGCTCATCGATATGATCCGCGAGCACGCCGATACGCAGCGCGAACAGGCGCGGACCCGGCGCAAGGCGCGTGGCTCGCAGTAGGTCATTTTTTCCTGCGTGGCGAGATGTCGGCGCGTTTCCTCAGTCGAATTAACCCGATCCTCTATGTTTACGCAATAATCGCAATACGCGCGGGTCTCGATTTATCAACCATTAAAAATGCGTAGGTCATGGCTTTCAGCGAACCAAGGTCTCCATTTTTCAAGTGGGTCGTCTCTTCCTCTCAGGATCTGAGCGCGGATAATCGCCAGATACTGCTCGCCAATCTGTTCACGCGAACCGCGTCGATCGTGTTCGCGTCGATCTGTGAAATCAGCGTCTGCGCCACCGCTTACTACCTTTATCCCAAGGCTCTTTACGCGAGCTGGGGCAGCGCCGTTGTTGCATTGCTGATTTCCCGGCTCGCATTGATCTGGTTGTGCTGCTCGCGCAGCGCCAACGGTCAGCCGACTCCTACCTCCGCGTTTCTGTTCGCGAGCCTTCTCTGGAGCCTGCTGTTCGGCTACGGCACGTTGCTGTGCAATATCAGTGGAGACCAGACACTGTTCCTGCTTGGCAACGTTTGCGCCGTGGGCGTTATTGGCGGATTGGCCGGCCGTAATGCGGGTACCCCTCGGCTCGTATTGCTGCAGATCACGTTCATTCTCGGGTTGCTGGCTGTCGGGGCAGCGCTGTCGCCGGGCTCCGGCAAACTGGTGCTGCTGTTCCAGGCGCCGTTCTGCGCCGCCGGCTTCTTTACGGTTGCGCTGCGCAGCAATCGCGACACGGTTGCGTTGCTTCTGGCGCGGGAAAACAGCCACCGGCTCGCCCATCACGACAGCCTTACCGGTTTGCCCAATCGCGCGCGTATCAGTGAACTGCTGCTCGAACGCACGGAGATGGGCGCGCTGCGCAAAGACCAATCGTTCGCTGTTCTACTGATCGATCTGGATGGATTCAAGGCCATCAATGACAGCCTGGGCCATGCCGCCGGCGATCAGATCCTTCAGGAAGCGGCAATTCGCTTGCGTGAAGTGTTGCCGAGCGGCGACCTCGTCGGACGCCTGGCCGGCGATGAATTCGTGGCGCTTTCCGATGGCACGGGGCAGACTCGCGACGTCCGCATTCTGGCGGACCGCATCGTGAAGACTTTGGCGCGTCCGTTCGCGCTGCGCGAGGCGCTGGTGCATATCGGCGCGAGCGTGGGTGTCTCGCTCTATCCGGATCACGCGAAAACCGGCCCGCAACTGTTGATTTGCGCCGATCGCGCGTTGTATGCCGTGAAACGCAGCGGAAAAAGCGCATTCGCTATTTTCGACGCGGCGAAGCACGCGTCGGATGAAAGCCTGAGCCTTCTGCGCAGCGATCTGGAAGGCGCGCTGCATTCGTTCAGCGGTTTGCGCATGGAGTACCAGCCCATCGTCGATCTCAGCAGCGGTGCGGTGTCCGGTCGCGAGGCGCTGATGCGCTGGACCCATCCCACGCGCGGCGAACTGTCGCCTTCCGCGTTCATTCCCACCGCCGAACGTACAGGCCTTATTCTGTCCTTGGGCGAGTGGGCTCTGCTGCAATCGTGCAAGGAAGCGGTGACGTGGCGAGACAAAGTCACCGTCGCCGTGAATGTATCGCCCGTGCAATTGCGGGAGGAGTCGTTTGCTTCGACCGTTTCGGCGATTCTCCGCAAGACGAAGCTTCCGCCGCAGCGCCTGAATATCGAGGTCACGGAAACGGTGCTGCTGAACGACGATGTCGTGACCCGGCGCAACGTCGGCAGGCTGCGTGCGTTAGGCATCGGTCTCGCACTCGACGATTTCGGCACCGGCTTTTCGACCATGTCGACGCTCGTGCGCTTTTCGTTCGACAAGCTCAAGATCGATAGCTCGTTCGTCAAGGAGTCCGTGCATCGTCGAGAATCGGCGGCAGTAGTGCGCGGGATCGTCGCGCTGGCGCGGGAGATCGGCATACCGACCACGGCGGAAGGCATCGAGACGCAAGAGCAGCTGGATTTCGTGCGCCTATGCGGATGCACGCACGCCCAGGGCTTTCTGCTCGGCAAGCCGGTGCAAAGCCACGAGATTGCGCGGCTCGAAGAAAAGGTCGCCGCGCATTCCGCGGATAAAGAATGAGCGTTCATGCATGCCGACACCGAGGCGACTATGGAACCTGGCTTGCAATTTCAGTTGCGAATTACTGTCTCGCCGGAATTGGCCGATACGTTACATGCTGACCCGACATGTGCTTCGCATGCAGCACTCTGTGATGTTCTGCGCAGGCACGACGCGACGTTGAAATGCCAGTTCGATGCATTCGCCGACTATGTGAGCGAAGCAGAACGCGAGGGCACAGAAAACTATCCGCTCTATCAGTGGACCCGCGAGACGATCGAGAACCCGGAGAAGAAAGCGAAGTACATGCGCTCGTTTACGGTCTATGTGAATGGCGGCGAAGTCTACGGTAAAGAAGTCGCCGATATCTTGGAGAACGAACTATTGCAGTTGATCCGTGAAGACGGAATACAGCGCGTCTTACGATTCGATACCAACCCGGCGAATAACCCGCAGCCGCCCCAACGATAGACGCGACACTTACCAAACGTAATGTTCATCGTTCCTTTCAGCGGTGTCAGCCAATCGTCATTTCGGTTTTACATTTGACGACAACACGCCAAGTTCATGAGACGATGCAAGCTCACTTTTTCTCGAGGAGAGCGACATGGGACTCTTGGACGAAGCAGGAAAAATCGCGGGCGCGATCGCCGCCGTTGAAGCAGCAGAAAAAGTGGATCCGGAAGCGGGTTTGCTAACCAAAGGCATCGCCGCTATCGCCGGTTTTGAAGGCGCCGGCAAGCTGGAATCAATGATCGAAAAGAAAGACGACGACAAGCAGGACGTCGCCGACAACGCCCAGCCTACGGACGACACGAATCCGCAGACTTGAGTGATGCTTTGCCGCCGGTCGCATGATCCACGATGGAATCCATGCGCCGGCAAATCCGGCGCTTTGCTCTGAGTGTCGTCAATTGTCCGTTCATTCTCTGCATTTGCCGTTGCCCGGCGTTCGCTCGGTACACACCGGTATTCAACGCGAAACTCGCTCGTCGTTCACCATCGAATCATCGCGTGTCGTCGCCGCGCCCTTGCGCTTCGAATGGGGTGAACGCTTCGCGCTTCACGCGGTTTCATCTGAGTGTCATAGCCTGGCGACTACGATGGCTGGTCGTCTCCGTTGCGCGCCGGTTTCCAGCGCACTCGCCGTTCACGAAGAACGCGGTGTGCCCGGCCTGCGCGTCGGCGTCCTTCCACCCCCGTACAACAACACCAGACATGTCGAACACAAAAATCGCTAAGGCTTCGCCGACCGATCAAGGCGCTTCCATCGTCTCGCGTCGTGGGTTCCTGAAGTTGGCCGGCGCGTCCAGTCTCGCCACGGCGGCGGGCACGCTTTCATCGGCCGCGCGCGCGGCGAACAGCGTACCCGACGGCACACCGGAGCAGGTCCATCTGACCTGGGGCAACGATCCGACCCGCGAGGTCACGGTGTCGTGGGCGTCGCTTGCGCCGGCGGTCAACCCGCAGGTGCGCGTGAGCGGCGCACGCGAGGGGAAACATACGGTGCATGGCGTCCAAAGCACCTATACCGATGGCCTCAACGGCGAGGTCGTGTTCACGTATCACGCGCGTCTGCGAGACCTGAAACCCGATACGAGCTACGAATACGAGGTGAGCGCCGACAACGACAGCAACGCGGCGCAACCCTTCACGGCCAGTTTCCGTACGGCGCCGCGCGGGCGTGCGCCGTTTCGCTGGACCAGCTATGGCGATCTCGCGACGCCGAATACAGGTTGGGTTTTGTCGTCGCCGCAAAGCCGCTTCGCGGTGCAGGCGGTCGAGCGCTTTCAGCCGCTGTTTCACCTGCTCAACGGCGACCTGTGCTACGCCAATCTGAATCCGACGCACCAGCCGGAGGTGTGGCGCGACTTCGGCAACAACTGCCAGACGTCCGCGTCGAACCGGCCGTGGATGCCGTGTCCGGGCAATCACGAGCTCGAGTTTCACAATGGCGAACAAGGCCTCGCTTCGTATCTCGCGCGCTATACGCTGCCGGACAATCACACGCGCTTTCAGGGCCGCTGGTACAGCTTCCGCGTCAGCTCCGTGCTGTTCGTTTCGCTCGATGCCGACGACGTCGTCTATCAGGACGCGGCCGCGTTCGTTGCCGGCCCTGATCCGCTGGTGCCGGTTGCGAGCACCGGCAATCCGCCCATTCAACCCGGCACGTCGCTCTATGTGCGCGGCTATAGCGCCGGCGAGCAGACGCGCTGGCTCGAGAAGACACTGCAACATGCCGCCGCAGACGACGAGGTCGACTGGATCATCGTGCAGATGCATCAGGACGCGCTGAGTTCGTCGAAGACCGGCAACGGGTCCGATAAGGGCATCCGCGAGGCGTGGTTGCCGCTGTTCGATCGCTACGGCGTGGACCTGGTGCTGTGCGGTCACGATCATGACTACGAGCGCAGCTACCCCGTGCGCGGTTGCAACCACAACAAGGGCACCGACATCGCAACGGGCCGGCCGGTGGATACGTTGCAGCCGAAACCGGTGATGTCGGCGGTGTCGTCGGGCGCATCGACGTTCGATACGAGCCACGGCACGATTCACCTGATTCTCGGCGGCGGCGGCACGAGCGCGCCGCTGGATGTCTATGGCGTGGATGCCGGCACGGGGCTGCCGCAGGCGCGTATTTTCACGCGTCCCAACCGCCCGGTGGCCGGCGCGACGGCCGGGACTTTCGTGCGCGCGAGCGCGGACGCCGTGGAAGACGCGATCTGGTCGGCGCAACGCGATACCGGCACCGGTTATGGGATCGCGGTGTTCGATCATGATCCGGGGCATCCGGGCGGCGAGACCACGATCACGATGAACTACTATCACGCGCCCGGCGCGGATCAAGTGCCGACGCAAAACTACGAATTGTTCGAGACCGTCGAGCTAAAAAAGAAGCGGCGCGGATAAGGTTCGAATGAGCGGTTGGCGGGCTGCCGGTCTACGGACAGCTCGCCCGTATCGTCGGCGCGACAATCAATATAATTAGCTATCCGATGGATATCCAGGAAGCAATGGACGAGCTTCTATTCATGTTTTGGCTTGAAGCAATAAAAGCCTCCGCTCTCGTCCCTTCGATCATTTTGTTACACGTCTTACCGATGTAGCCTGACGTGGTTACAAAAGCCTTTCAAAAGCGCGGTTATACTCGGCGCCGTCAACATCAATGAAAGAGCTTTTATGTCGATGAGAATCCTCAAGATTGTTGCCGTTGCAGCGCTCACGGCTTCGGCGTCGTTGTCGGCAATGGCCGGCGATATGAACAACGCGCTGGGTGGCGCGCTCGGTGGCGTCGCTGGCGCTGCGCTGGGCGGCGCGGTAGGCGGCAGTACGGGCGCCGTGCTCGGCGGCGCAGTGGGTGGCGGCGCTGGCGGCGCGGTCACGTCGAACCGCAGGGAACGCACGGGTGCCATCATTGGCGGCGCGCTGGGCGGCGGCGCGGGCACGGCGGCCGGCAATGCGATGGGCGGCCGCGGCGGTGGCCTCGTGGGCGCAGCCTTGGGCGGCGGCGCGGGTTCGGCGCTCGGCGGCAACATCTCGCGCTCCAACTCCTACGCCGACGACTATTCCCGCGGCGGCCGGTCGGGCAAGCGTCATCACAAGCATCGGCATTACGACTGAGCGGAGCCTGAGACGGCGGCGTAGTGCGTAGCGCAGGTACTTGTCTGCGCGCCGCATATGCGGGGCAATAAGTTGGCGGACGCTCTGCATTGACTTTGCTTCCTCGACGGTTATCGTAAACGGTCCTCGCAGCGCAGTCGCATGCCGACGCGCGTTGCGAGAATACTTCACGATTTCTCCGTCCTCAGGAGACGAATAAAGATGCCACGAGTGTATTGCGCGGGTCCGCTCTTCAACGCAGCCGAACGAACCGAAATGGATTCGATTGCAGCCACGCTGGAGGCTGCGGGTTTGACCACATTTCTTCCGCATCGTGACGGTCTGGAGTTCGCGAAGCTGAAGCCGGAACTCGAGAAGCTCGGCGCGTCGGTTGAAGAAGCCGCGGACATGCTCGACCGCGCCATCTTCAGTCTGGATACGTATCAGTTGCTCAGGCGTTGCGATGTGGTCGTCGCCAACCTCAACGGCCGCGTTGCCGATGAAGGCACGGTTGTCGAAGCGTCGGTGGCATGGCATGCGGGCAAACCGCTCGTGCTCTTCAAGGCTGACGCACGGTCCATGCTTAGCGGCTCCGACAATCCCATGCTCACGGGCTTAGGCGATTTCGACGTGGTCGACCAACTGTCCGCGCTGCCGCAGGCTGTTCTGGGCGCGATCAAGCGTGATCGGAGTGGCAGAGTGGAACGGACGCTGGAAAGCGGTGCGGAGATCGCCTCGCTTTGCGAGAGCGGTGGTGAGTTGAGCGCGCTTGCTAAGACGCTGTATAGCGCCTTCAAAAGACCATAAGCCTCGGTGCCTGCAAGTCAGGCGCTACAAACAGTATCTCGCCTTTACCAAGCCGGCGAACTTCCGAGCGTTCGCAGCCGCAACAGCCGCAGAGGCAGAAGCTCCCGCGGCGCAAGTATGAGCTAATAAGCAGCGTCGCGAATCTCTATCTTCTCACTACGGCATTTGCCTTCGCGCCGCTCTTTCTACAGTCGGCACACATGCCGAACAGAACCAACTGACGTCCCGTCACCGTGAAGTCGAGGCTGTTCGCGACAGACTGCTGTCGCGCCTCGATTTCCGCATCGAAGAACTCATAGATTCGACCGCAGACCGTGCAAACGAGGTGATCGTGCCGGGTTCCATCATTCAGTTCGTAGACCATGCGGCCGTCGCCAAAGGCCACCCCAGACAATAGATCCGCATCCACAAGTTGACCGAGCACACGATAGACCGTGGCGACACTCATGTTGCGTATGTCCTCGTTGAGAAGCTTATAGACCTGTTCGGCCGTGAAGTGTTCACGAGCGTGCTCTTGAAAAAACTCCAGCACCAGGACTCGTGGGAACGTGGGCCGCAGGCGGGCGCGCTCCAGAATTCTATGAATGTTCATGGATGCCGTGGCAATGGAGAAGCGGCGGCCGACCCGCTGAATACCAGGTCGCCACCAGGAAGAAGTCGTCGGGAATCACGTCGTGCTGTTTCGACAAGACGAACCGCGAGTGGCCGAACTATGTAAGCCGGTCCCTTAAGAGAACCTTAAGCGGCAGTATCTGGAAGCATTAAACGAACACGAATCGATGAACTCAAACGAGTTTTTTCAGTTAAATTACGTATTCCTTTCGCGCGACTTTTGTCGTTAATATCGCGCCACACTGACTTCCGGCACACGCCGCAACGCGTTAAGCTTCGGCCCCTCATTGTTCTTTCGACGCCACGCCGCTTATTTTTTGACACCGCATTTATTTTCATCGCCCTATGATCGGGGGGCTCGTTTTCGCCGCGCTGGCTAGCACATGCCGACTGAGCCGACTTGAAACCATGCAAAAGATAAGCGCACGCTTTGGCATAGCCATTGAAAAGACGTGTCGCGCAATAACATCCAATAATTACTTATGCTTCTCGCAGTTTGCGCAACAACGGTTGTAAATGTATTGCATGCGTGTTCACGGCGCTGGTGGAAAGAGCAATTGATACCCTCAATTACCGCTTGATCACGGAGCCAACAAGTATGAAAAAATCTTTACTCGCGGCCGCGCTCTTCGGCGCATTTGCGATGTCGGCGCACGCGCAAAGTAGCGTGACGCTCTACGGCCTCATCGATACGGGACTGGTTTACACGAACAATCAGTTTGGGCATAGCAACTGGCAGGTAGTGAGCAGTTCGACCCAGAACACGGTCTTCGGTCTCAAGGGCTCAGAGGATCTGGGTGGCGGCCTGCACGCGGTCTTTAAACTGGAGCAAGGTTTCCTGCTGAACAACGGAGCGCAGGCATTCTCCGGCGACGGTTTCGGTTCTCAGGCATGGGTCGGCCTGCAAAGCGATCCGTACGGCACGTTGACGTTCGGCCGCCAGTTCGACGTGATGAACGATCTCGTCGGACCGCTCACGGCGGAGTTCAACACGTGGGGCGGCAGCATGGCCGCGCATCCGTTCGAAAACGACAATCTTGCTGCGAATTCCGTCGTGATCAACAACTCGGTCAAGTACGCGAGCCCGACTTACCGCGGCGTTACGTTCGAAACGATGTACTCGTTCAGCAACAAGGCAGGTGACTTTGGGAATAACCGCTCTTACGGTTTCGGCGTTTCGTATGCGCAAGGTCCGGTGAATCTTGCCGCCGGCTATCTGCAACTGAACAACGCGGGCAATGGCAGCGGCGCGGTGACTTCGGGCGATGCAAGCGCGAACTTCCTCGCACAACGCCAGCGTATCTGGTCGCTGGGTGGTAACTACACGTTCGGACCGGCCACCGTCGGGCTAGTCTGGAGCCACGCTCAGATCGACAACGCGTCGGGCGTGTTCTCGTTCGGCACGGGCAGCTACCTCGGTTCGGGCGATACGTCCGCGGGATCGCTGGGCGGTTCGCTGCGGCTCGACAACTACGAGGTGAACGCAAAGTACGCGCTTACGCCGGCGTTGAGCGTTTCCGGCGCGTACACGTACACACATGGCGCGTATAACGGTTCGTCGCCGGGATGGAACACGGCCATGCTGCAAACCGACTACTCGATCAGCAAACGCACGGACTTCTATCTCGAAGGCGTCTATCAGAACGTGCACGGTGCGCCTGCGGACTCCGTCCTCTCGCATGCCATGATCAACACGTTGTCACCGTCCGCGACCAACTCGCAAGTAGCGGTCACCGTGGGCATGCGTCACGCGTTCTAAGCAGGCTCGCGTTGAGCGATGTGAACACGCATGCTCTGTTTTTGCAGGGCATGCGTTGTCATGCGAGCTTGTTGCTCTAAAGCTTGAGTGATCGGAACGATCAGGGCACGACGCTCTGCGTTACGTGTCCTGTGAGCTCTCGTTCTCCGCCTCGGCCAGAATCTGCTGAATGGCCTGCTCGAAAGTTTCGACAGGCTGTCCGCCGCTCACCAGGTAGCGACGGTTAAAGATAATGGCCGGCACCGACTGAATACCCATTGCCTCGTTATTCCGCTCCTCCGCGCGAACTTCGGCAGCATAGGTTCCGTTTTGCAGTACGTCACGCGCCTTCACGGCATCCAGCCCAACGGACTGCGCGGCTTCGATCAGCACTTCGTGATCGCTCGGGTCTTTGCCGTCAGAGTGATAGGCCTGCAGCAGCGCCGACTTGAGCGCCAACTGCTTGCCCTCGATGCCCGCCCAATGCAACAGACGGTGCGCGTCGAAGGTGTTGTACACGCGGGTACGCGGGCCAAAAGTAAAACCGACGCTCGCACCGCGCTCGCGGATCGCGGCCTGCGTTTCGGCGATCTGCTCCGGCGTACGGCCATATTTCTTGCTGAGATAGTCGACAATGGTCTCGCCGTCCGGTCCCATGTCCGGATTCAATTCGAACGGATGCACGACGATTTGCGCGTCGACGGCGTCTCCAAGACGCGAGAGCGCGCGTTGGAGCGAGGAGAGGCCGATCGCGCACCACGGGCATGCGATATCGGAGACAAAATCGATTGTTAGCGCTTGGGTCATTGCTGTGTTCCGGTCCTGTGTCAAAACGAAATCCGCAGACAGCGTAACCCGTATTGCCGGTATTTGCAGGACTGCCCTCGTGACGGAACGCGAGCCGGCGTCTTACAATTCACCTGCCGCAGTTGGAGCCATTGGCCACGCGGGCAATAGGGGTGCCGGCAGGCGTCATAATCCCTCTTCGCCGTCGTGCACGATAACGACTGCTTTTCCAACGTTGAAAGGAGCTTCAAATGAGCAAGGGATATTGGGTGACGTCATATCGCGCGACGAAGGACGCAACCAAACTGGCCGCGTACGCGCAGCTTGCGGTACCCGCGGTGACGGCTGCCGGCGGCAAGTTCATCGTGCGTGGCGCAGCGGAAGAGGCGCGTGAGCAAGGCTTGAAGGAGCGGACGGTCGTAATCGAGTTTCCGACCTACGAAGCCGCCATCGCCGCTTACGACAGCGAACTCTACAAGAAGGCGCTGGCGGCATTGGGCGACGGCGTCGAGCGCGATCTGCGGATTGTGCGCGGCACGGAGTAACACGAAAGCGAAAGATACGGCGAGCGCGACCTGCTCATGCAGTTTCGCGCTTGCCCCGGCATCTATTTCACGGCGCCCAACGCGAGCCCTTTCACCAGATACCTCTGCAACCACGCGAACACCACGGAAACCGGCAACGTCGCGCAGAGCGTGGCCGCCATCACCAGATGCCACTGGACCACGTATTTCCCGGCGACCATGTCGGTCACCTGCACGGTCAGCGTCTTGTTCTCGGGTGAGCGGATCAAGGTATAGACCACGGCAAACTCGTTCCACGCGTTGATGAACGTGAAGATCGCGGTGACGACGATCGCAGGCACGGCAAGCGGCAGGAACACTTTGAAGACCGCCTTGGTCCGTCCGCACCCTTCGAGCCACGCCGACTCTTCCAGATCCCGCGGCACGGTCTGAAAGTACGAGGACAGCATCCACACGGCAAACGCGATATTGAAGGCCGCGTAAGAGACGATCACGCCGATCTTGGAGTCGACCAGGTTGCCGTCGCCATACGGAATCATCGCTGCCAGCCGGAACAGGCCGACCACGAGCAGAATCGGCGACAACATCTGCGTGACGAGCAGAAACTGACGGTAAAGCCCGCGTCCGCGAAACGGGAATCTGGCCAATGCATACGCCGCCGGCAAGCTGACAGCCAGCGCAAGCGCGGTCGACAGCAAACTGATCACCGTGCTATTGCGCAGCGCCACGCCGAAATTCGCCGCCACCCACATATCGGAGAAATTGCTCCACTGCCAATGCACGGGCAACCAGCGCGCCGGGTACACAAAAATCTCGGAAGCCGGCTTCAACGCGGTGAACAGCATGACGGCAAACGGAAACAGCACCACGACCACCAGCGGCGACAACGCGAGCCAGCACCACAGCGAGCGCTTCATCTTGACGCTGAGACTCATGACGGATCTCCTTCTTTCGCGGGCTGCAGGCGCAGATAGGCGATCGAGAAAATGAACAGCATGACGAGCATGATCAGCGACACCGCCGCGGCTTCCCCGGGACGCCCGAGCCGGAAGCCGAGTTCATAAAGATACGTGACGAGAATGTGCGTGCTGTTGTCAGGGCCGCCCTGCGTCATCACCCAGATGATCGGAAACGAGTTGAACACGTAGATCACGTTCAACAGAATCGTCATGTTGATGAACGGCCGCAGCAGCGGCATGGTGAGCTTGCGAAACTGCTGCCAGGCGCTTGCGCCGTCCATGCGCGCGGCTTCATAAATATCGCCGGGCACGGAGGACAAACCGCCTAGCAGAATCGTCACCGTAAATGGAACCGACACCAGAATGCCAACCGCGATTTCGACCGGAAACGCGAGCTCCGGCGTGGCCAGCCAATGAATCGGACCACTGATCAGGCCGAGCCGCTGCAACGTGACGTTGACCATGCCGTAGTCGTCGTTGAAGGCCCAGCGCCAGACCACGGCGGTCATGGTCAGCGACACGGACCACGGCAGCATGACGATCGTGCGCGCCACACCGCGCCCGTAGAAATCCTGGTTCAGCACCAGAGCAACGGGCACCGAGATCAGCACCGTGCCGCCCACCACGCACACAGTCCAGACAAGGGTTCGCCTCGCGGCGGCAAGAAACGCGGGGTCGCTGAAGATCGTGTAGAAATTCTGCAGACCAGTGAAATCGCGAATCGCGCCGAAGCGCGAGACCTCGTGCAACGATTGCCACACGATGTTGAAAATCGGATAGCTGATGATAAAAAGCGCCAGTACCAGACTCGGCGCAATCAGCAACCAGGGCGCTTGCAGGCGCGAAGAAGCGGAGCGGCTCATGCGTGCTCGATCGTAAGACGCATCCGCATTGATGGGCGGGCGCGACGGGATGGGCCGGATAGTGCATTACGACCGAAACGCGCACCGCCTTTGCAGGGGCGGCGCGCGTTGCGGGTTCAGCAGATCACTGCGAGACTGCGCGTGTTACTTGCCGAGCGACTTGTTAGCTTGGGTGGCCGCCGCGTTCAATGCGTCGGCCGGTTTCGCCTTGCCCAAATAAATCGACTGCATTGCATCGGTCACGGCCTTCGCGGTGTCTTCCCAGCCGGTCACGGTCGGCGCGAAGTGAGCGGTCGGCAGCAGCGCGACGAAGGCCTTAGTGTCCGGATCGTTGAATGCCGGATCGGTCGCCTCAGCCTTGGTGGTCGGCAGGAAACCTTCGGTCGTGGTGAACTCTACGCGCGGTTCCTTCGTGAACAGATAGTCGAGGAACTTCCATGCCGACTTCTTCACCTTCGAGTTCTTGAACATCACGATCGAGTCCGTCACGGCGTACGTAGCGTGCGTCGTGCCCATCGGAATCGGATCGATGCCGTACTTCAGGTTCGGTGCTTCCTTCTTGATCTGTTTGGCGAGGAACGGCGCGGAGATCATCATCGCGACGCGGCCTTGCTTGAACAGATTCTGCACGTCTTCACGGCTGTAGCCGGTTACGCCCGGTTGCGTCAGGCCCTGGTCGATCATCGTCTTGTACAGCGTGGCTGCCTTGATGCCCGCTGGCGAATTGAAGGCCGCCTTGCCGTCCTTGCCGACCACGTCGCCGCCGTTGGTCCACAGGGCGTAGTAATAGTAGACGTCGGTTTCGATTTCCTTGCCTTGCAGACCGAAGCCGGCAATGCCCTGTGCCTTGAGTTTCTTCGACGCCTCGATCACGTCGTTCCAGGTTTTTGGACCGTCGGGATAGCCGACCTTGGCGAGCAGGTCTTTGTTGTAGTACAGCCCGCGCGCGGAAGCGGCGATCGGCAGGCCGTACACCTTGCCATTGATTTCACCCGGAGCGAGGAACGGGCCGATGAAGCGGCTCTTGAAGTTCGCGTCCATGTAGCCGTCGAGCGGCTCGGCGACATCGTCCTTCACGAAGTCGAGCAGCCAGCGCGTGCCGACGATCGCGAGGTCGGCGTTGGCGTTGCCGGAAATGTCCGTTTGCAGTTTCTGTTGCAGCGTGTCCCAGTTTACGTCTTCGATCTTGATCGTCGTACCGGGATTGGCCTTCTCGAAGTTGCGGGCCATTTTTTCGAAGTACGGCGCGGTCGCGTCGCTGTAGTGCGCGACGGTCACGCGAACCGTGTCGGCGTGAGCCGCGACGGCGATACCTGCAAACGCGAGCGCCACGGCAACTTTGCCTAGCGCGAGGGAAGCACGGGCATGCAACGACATTTCTCTCTCCTGGGATGGTTTGCTGCCGTCGCCGGCCGCTTCGGGTTAAATTGTTTGAAAAAATCCTACATGACGCAAAATAGCTTGTCACGTAGGGTCTGCCATATTTTTTGCCAGCCGGTTTTGTGCTTAAGATGCTGTAAAGCAGGGATATTCTGCGCAATGTGATGTCACGGATACCCAATCTTCGGGATGACTAGGCAACTGCGGCGATTGCGGATTTGTAGGAAATTTACACGCTAATCCGGGCTGGCCGCGTGGTTGAACAGCGAGGCGGACAATGAGTCGTGTGGTGTTGGTAACGGGCGCTTGCGGCGGCATCGGCAGCGTGTTGTGCAAGCGCTTCGTGGAGCAGGGCGATACGGTGCTGGCGCTCGACATCGACGCCGCCGCGCTGAAGGCTCTGAGCGCGCAGCTCGGCGAGGCGCACGTCACGCCGATCGCGGTCGATCTCGGCGACGCCGCCGCAGTGCAGCAAGCGGTGGCCGCCGCAGTTGAACTGCGCGGCCCGGTGGATGTGCTGGTCGCCAACGCGGGCGCGGCAGAAGGTCTCACGCTCGCCACGACCGATGTCGCGAGCTGGCAGCGCGACATCCATCTGAATCTGAACGGCACGTATCACACGGTTGAAGCGGTGCGCGCGTCGATGATCGAGCGGCAGCGGGGCGCGCTGGTGCTGATCGGTTCAGTGAACGGCATGGCCGCGCTCGGTCATCCGGCGTACAGCGCGGCGAAGGCCGGGCTCATCAGTTATACGAAAGCGCTCGCGCTCGAACTCGGCCGCTACGGCATTCGCGCGAACATCGTGTGCCCGGGCACCGTGAAGACGCAGGCGTGGCAGGCGCGCGTCGACAAGAACCCGCAAGTCTTCGAAGATCTGAAAAAGTGGTACCCGTTGCGCGACTTCGCGACGCCTGACGACATCGCCGACGCGGTGCTGTTTCTGGCCTCGCCGATGGCGCGCGTGATTACCGGCGTCGCTCTGCCGGTCGACGGCGGCCTGATGGCCGGCAACCGTTTGATGGCGGAAGAACTGACGCTCGAGTCGCTCTGAACGGCCAGAAGCAACGCGTAAGAGCAGCCCGAGATCGAGTCAACGAAGCAAGACGGTGAGGACAGCATGGCAGCAGTGCAACTGAGCGGCATCTTCAAACGCTATGGCGACACGCAAGTGGTGCACGGCATCGATCTCGACATCGACGACGGCGAGTTCGTCGTGCTGGTCGGCCCGTCGGGCTGCGGCAAGAGCACGTTGATGCGCATGGTGGCGGGGCTCGAGGAAATCAGCGGCGGCGATCTGATGATCGGCGGCACGCGCGCGAACAGTCTCGCGCCGCAGCAGCGCAATATCTCGATGGTGTTCCAGAGCTACGCGCTGTATCCGCATCTGTCCGTCTACGAAAACATTGCGTTCGGGCCGCGGATTCGCAAGGAGTCGTCGGCGAGTTTCAAGCCGCGGATTGAAGCCGCGGCGAAGATGCTGAACCTCGGCGGCTATCTGGACCGTTTGCCGCGCGCGCTCTCGGGCGGCCAACGGCAACGCGTGGCGATGGGCCGCGCGGTGGTGCGCGAGCCGTCGCTGTTCCTGTTCGACGAACCGCTGTCCAATCTCGACGCCAAACTGCGCGTGCAGATGCGCACCGAAATCAAGGCGCTGCATCAGCGGCTGAAGAATACGGTGATCTACGTCACCCACGATCAGATCGAAGCCATGACGATGGCGGACCGCATCGTCGTCATGAACGCGGGGCGGATCGAGCAGATCGGCCGGCCGCTCGAACTGTACGACCATCCGGCGAATCTGTTCGTGGCGAGTTTTCTCGGCTCGCCGTCGATGAACTTTGCCGAAGGCGTGATCGCGAGCCGAGCGCAAGGTCAGGGCCTCGCGCTGAATCTCACGGGTGGCGGCGAGATCGTGCTGGAAGGTGCGCCCGCGTCGGCGGTGGCCGGCGCGAAGGTCACGCTCGGCGTGCGGCCGGAACACATCGAAACCATGACGCAGACACCGGACGCGACGATGGAAGTCGAAGTGGTCGAGCCGACCGGCGCGGAAACTCACCTGTACGGGAAAATAGGCGGCAGCACGTGGTGCGTGACGACTCGTCAGCGCTCGAAAATCGAGCCCGGCCAGCGCGTCACGCTGCGCTTGCCGGCCGAGCATATTCATCTGTTCGATACGGAGAGTGGACGCAGGCTGGTCTGAACCGCGTGTTGCCGTTTGAGGCCGATACGAGCTTGCCTCAGGCGCACTGACGCTGCGCCGCGACGCGGATTTATTTAACGCATGAGAATGCGCCGGGCCGCCCCAGGTTTTCTCGCCCCGTCGGGGGCCTGGCGCGAAGCGGCAGGTCTGGGGGCGCTTTGAAGGAACACCGGGTGTCCGCACCGAACTTGATTCCCCACATCCGCAGCGCACTTGCCAATTTGCGGCCGGCGGAGCGCAAGGTCGCCGAGATGGTGCTGAGCGACGTCGACTTCGCGATGCGCGCGAGCATCACCGACCTCGCGCAGCGCGCCGAGGTGTCCGAGCCTTCCGTCACGCGCTTTTGCCGCGCTATCGGCGCGCATGGTCTGCGCGACTTCAAGATGCAATTGGCGCAGAGCGTGGCGGGTGGGTTGCCGTATGCATCCACGGCCGTGGCACGCGACGACGACGTGCAGACGCTCATGGACAAGGTGGGCGAGGCGGCGGTCGACGGCATCACGCATGCGCGTGGCGCGCTGGATCCGGCGGTGGTCGAGAGTGCGATCGCGGCGTTGTCGAGCGCGAGGCGGGTGTTCTTCTTCGGCGTCGGTTCGGGCTCGGGGCTGGTCGCGCAAGATGCGGCGCTGCGGTTTCTGCGGCTCGATATCGCATCCACGGCGTTTACGGATGGGCATTTGCAGCGTCTTTACGCGGGCCTGATGGAACCGGGCGATGTGGCTTTCGCGATTTCGCATTCGGGCCGCAGCGTTGAAGTCAACGAGAGCATTCAGATTGCCAAGGAGCGTGGCGCGACTACGATCGCGCTGACCAATGTCGGCTCGCGGCTGGCGTGGCTGGTGGATATTCCGTTGCTGCTGCGCGTGCCGAGCCCGATCGATCCGAATACGCCGGGCGTGTCGCGGCTCGTGCATCTTTGCATCATGGACGCGCTGGCGATCGGCGTCGCGCTTAAGGCCGGGCCGAAGACGCTCGAGAAGATGCGGCATGCGAAGGCAAGGCTGGCTTCGCATGAGCCGGAGGCGGCGGGGGATTGAGTGAGAGCGCGGAAGTAGCTCGTTGTTTTCCGCGCAGTTTGATTATTCGGCTCTTGAAACGATTACAAACGGCCTATTTTCAAAAAAAACGATTACTCGGAAGCCCCGGCCACCCAAACCGTCGCGACAACCTCGACGTCGCGGCGCGCAAAGTCCGCGCCGGCCCACCCGCCAATTCACTGTCGAAGCTGCCGCTCGGCCCCATCAACGCCAGAACTAGACAGATGCTCCCTGTATGATCCAGCACCGGCGCGGCGAGCGTATCAATGCCCGGCACAGGCCGGCTGAGCGCCGTGTCGATTCCATCGTCGCGGATTTGCGCAAGACGCTGCGCGTAGGCTTGCGTCAGCGGCGGCAATGCCAGCGCCGCGTCCGTGCCGCCCGCCGCTTTATCTTTGCCCGCCGGCGCCGGCTTTCCTGCAAAAACCTCCGCCGCGTCCGCCCCCGCCAACCGCAGATGGTCCTGCACCAGCAAACCCGCGCGCACATCGTCCGCGACATAGGCGGCGAATACGCGGCCTATCGCCGTATTCGCCAGCGACATCACCGTGCCGACCCGCAGGCTCACATGCAACGGCCGCGCCGATTCCTCCAGACGCACGACGGTCGGCCCGAGCGGACCGAGCACCGCCATCGCGACGCTCATGCCCGTCGACGCCGCCAGTTCGACCACTTCGGGCTCCGCTTCACGCGTCGGCGACAAGCGCTGCAAACCGATCAAACCCAACTCCAGCGCGAGCGGCCCGGCTTCGAAACAGCCCGACGCATCGCGATTGAGCAAGCCGATTTTCAGCAGACTCACCAGATGCGGAAACGCCTTCGCCGGCGGCATGCCCGCAGCCGCCGCAAGATCGCGCAGGTTCAACGGCCGCGCTGCCGCGACCAGCGCAGCCAACAATTCGCCCGTGCTATCGAGCGACTGGATGCCGCGCTGCGGCTTCGCATCGGCGGCGGAATGAACGTGAGAAGTGTCGAGAGAATCGGTCACGATGCGGAAGAAGCCAGCAAGGAAGGGACGATAGCCAGTTCTGCACCGATGTCGCGCGCCGTCGCAAGCAGTGCGCGCGCGATCGGACCGTCGGCGGCTACGTCGATTGCGCCGGTCGAGCCGATCACTGTCAGCGCGAGTGCCAGGCGGCCGTCGGCATCCAGCACGGGCGCGCTCAGACTGCTGATGCCCGGACTCGGCACATCCACGCTGCACGCGAGGCCGTGTGCGCGGATCGCGTCCAGCGTCGCTTCGAAAGCGGC
This sequence comes from Paraburkholderia dipogonis, assembly GCF_042680985.1. Classification (NCBI taxonomy): domain Bacteria; kingdom Pseudomonadati; phylum Pseudomonadota; class Betaproteobacteria; order Burkholderiales; family Burkholderiaceae; genus Paraburkholderia; species Paraburkholderia dipogonis. Next base: position 252,288 of record NZ_JBHUFR010000007.1, read on the forward strand.
GCTATGGTCAGACGCTGTCATGGCGCTGCCAATCGCGCCCGATTGATTCGCCCACATTGCGTCAAGCACCTCGCGCGGCGAATAGGCGCAAAACACCCGTCCCGTCGACGTTGCCGGCAACGACATCACCGTGCCCACATGCAAATTGACGTGCAACGGAAATCCCGCATGCTCATAGCGGACGATGGTCGGCCCTTGCGGCCCGGCAATACAGATCGCCACGCTGAAGCCGATCGCTTCGGCCAACGCGACCACGCGCGGCACGGCGGCGTGAAACGCCGGCTGGTTTTCCAGATGCAGCAACCCGAGCCGCAACGACAGCGGACCGGGTTCGTAGCGGCCTGACAACTCGTCCCGCTTGATCAAACCCAGCCGGCTCAAACTCACCAGATATGCGTGCGCTTGCCCCGGCGCGATCTGCGCCGCGCCGGCGAGGTCGGACAAGGCGAGCGGCGTGCGCGCCTGCGCGAGCGCCAGCAACACGCGCCCGCCCACTTCGACGCTCTGAATGCCGCGCTGCGTCTTGCCGCCGTCCGCCGTCTCGCTGCCGCCCGCGCCTTTGCCCGTGGCCGATTTCGCTGCTTTGCTCACACCCGCGCTCGTCTGTGAAAAAGCGTCCATGTTAACCGAAAGCCCGTGCCTTTCTATCCCTATCTTAGGCCTCTCAAGATTTGCGTATAGCGATATATTTCGCTATTGACAAATAAACTGACGCCGTCCTAAGATGCATTCACCCCGACACACCGGCGCAGTTATAGAGTCAAGAAACGGGGCGAGACAATCCTCCAATACCGTCAGCCCGCGCGGCATTCGCGCAGCCGGCCGTCTCGCCTCACGTCCAACTTTTGAGGGAGACAAACATGGCAAAGGCATTCGCATCGCAGGCCGATCTGGAAGTCAAGAAAGTCACGTGGACCAAGCTATCCGAGAACGCCTACGCATACACCGCCGAGGGCGATCCGAACTCGGGCGTGATCATCGGCGACGACGGTGTGCTGATCGTCGACACCACCGCCACGCCGGCCATGGCGCAAGACCTGATCGCGAAGATTCGCAGCGTCACGGACAAGCCGATCAAATACGTCGTGCTGTCGCATTACCACGCGGTGCGCGTGCTCGGCGCGTCGGCGTATTTCGAGGAAGGCGCGCAGGAAGTGATCGCGAGCCGCGGCACGTACGAGATGATCGTCGAGCGCGGCGAAGCGGACATGAAGTCGGAAATCGAACGCTTCCCGCGTCTGTTTGCCGGCGTCGAAACGGTACCGGGCCTGACGTGGCCGACGCTGGTGTTCGAAAAGGAAATGACGCTGTTCCTCGGCAAGCTCGAAGTGCGCATCGCGCATCTCGGCGCGGGTCACACTAAAGGCGATACGGTCGTGTGGCTGCCGTCGCAAAAGGTGCTGTTTTCCGGCGATCTGGTCGAGTACGACGCAGCCTGCTATTGCGGCGACGCGCAGCTCGAACAGTGGCCGGCCACGCTCGAAGCATTGCGCGCGCTGAAAGCCGACAAGCTTGTGCCGGGCCGCGGCCCCGCGCTGACCACGCCGGAAGATGTCAACAAGGGTCTCGATTACACGAAAGATTTCGTCACCACGCTGCTGCAGCAAGGCCGCGAAGCCGTCGAACAGAAGCTCGATCTGAAGGCCGCGATGGAACACACGCGCAAGGCCATGGATCCGAAGTTCGGCCACGTCTTCATCTACGAGCACTGTCTGCCGTTCGACGTCTCGCGTGCTTTCGATGAAGCAAGCGGTATCACGCATCCGCGCATCTGGACCGCACAGCGCGACAAGGAAATGTGGGACGCGCTGCAAGCCTGACAAGAACAGACGCACAGCAAGAGCAGCAGAGCGGAGAAGGACGGAGACACAAGATGAGTATCAACTACCAGACGCTGTCGTTCGAATATCAGCCGTGCCGTGAACAGAGCGAACAGAGCACGCCGGGCGGCGCGGAACAGGCGGCCTATCCCGTGATCGTGGTCGGCGCGGGGCCAGTGGGTCTCGCCACCGCGATCGATCTCGCGCAGCAGGGCGTGCCGGTCGTGCTGGTCGACGACGATTGTTCGTTGTCCACGGGATCGCGCGCGATCTGCTTTTCGAAGCGCTCGCTCGATATTTTCGATCGCCTCGGCTGTGGTCAGCGGATGGTGGAGAAGGGCATTAGCTGGAACGTCGGCAAAGTGTTCCTGAAAGACGAGTTGGTGTACACGTTCAATCTGCAACCGGAAGCGGGCCACAGTCGGCCCGCGTTCATCAACCTGCAGCAGTACTACGTCGAAGGCTTCCTGCTCGAACGCGCGCAGGAGATGCCGAATCTCGAGATCCGCTGGAAAAGCAAAGTGGTCGGCGTGCAGCAAAATGGCACGCCCGGCACACACGACGCCAGCGTGACGCTGACGGTCGATACACCCGATGGCGAGTACGCGTTGCGCGGGCGCTATGTCGTCGCCGCCGACGGCTCGCGCAGTCCGATCCGCAATCTGATGGGACTCGATAGCAAAGGTGTGACGTTTAAAGATCGTTTCCTGATCGCCGACGTCAAGATGGAAGCGGGATTCCCGACCGAACGCTGGTTCTGGTTCGATCCGCCGTTTCATCCGAATCAATCGGTGCTGCTGCATCGTCAGCCGGATAACGTGTGGCGGATCGATTTCCAGTTAGGGTGGGACGCCGATCCCGTGCTCGAAAAAACGCCGGAGCGTGTGATTCCGCGCGTGCGCGCGTTGCTCGGACCGGACGCGAAGTTCGAGCTGGAATGGGTCAGCGTTTATACGTTTTCGTGTCTGCGCATGGAGCGTTTCCGCCACGGCAACGTGTTGTTCGCCGGAGACTCAGCCCATGGCGTGTCTCCGTTCGGCGCGCGTGGCGCGAATAGCGGCGTGCAGGACGCGGAAAACCTCGCATGGAAACTGGCGATGGTGCTCGAAGGCAAAGCCGCGGATGCTTTGCTCGACACCTATGCAAGCGAACGCGAATTCGCCGCCGATGAGAACATCCGCAACTCCACGCGTTCCACCGATTTCATTACGCCGAAGAGTCCTGCCAGCCGCGTGTTCCGCGACGCGGTGCTGAAGCTCTCGCGTCATCATCCGTTTGCGCGGCAATTGGCCAATAGCGGCCGGCTGTCAGTGCCGGCGGTGTTGCGTGATTCTCCGCTGAATACAGCGGACCGTGACGTGTTTGGAGGGGCGATGGTGCCCGGCGCGGCGTGCGTCGATGCACCGGTGCAAGTCGCGGCACAACCGGAATGGCTGCTGCGGCAACTCGGCCAGCAATTTACCGGCGTGCTGTTCTGCGGCGAGCAAGGGATCGATCAGTCGATTCACACCGCGTTGGACACGTTGCGCGCGGGGCCGATTCCGTTGAAGCTCGTCGTGGTGACGCGTGGCGATCCGCAGGCCGTTACGTCGGCGGCTGTGCAACTCGCGCACGATATCGAAGGGCTGGCTCACGCACGTTACGACGCAAAACCCGGCACGTTCTATCTGATCCGTCCGGACCAGCATGTCTGCGCGCGCTGGCGGCAACTCGATGCGGGTGATGTCGGCTACGCGTTGAAGCGCGCGCTGTGCGTCGAAGGCACGGCTTGAACGTGCGCAGAACGCCGCTTGAGCGGTACTCCCGTGGTATCAGCAAAAAAATAGCTGGAGACAAACATGACACTTAACACGCAACCGAATCTCGCTCGCCCCGATGATTTCTACGAGGCATTGATCGATATGCATCGCGATCTCGACGATGCGCAGAGCCAATCGGCCAATGCGCAACTCATCCTGCTTCTTGCCAACCATATCGGCGATCACGCCACGCTGCTCGAAGCGATACGGCATGCCCGCGAGGGCGTAATCGACATGCCGGCGCGAAATGGTGAAGCGCATTCGCTAGCCGCTTAAGCAGATCGTGAAACCAAAAAATAACCTTGCATTAACCTTGTGCAACGCAGATTTGGGAAGACGTCGATAGTAATGATTTGTTGCGCGCGCTTCCTCTGAAACTCGTGGTAAATAGCCCGCGATTTCTCTCAATTGTTTCTTTCTGACTATCAGATTCTTCTTAGCAAAGTGGCTGATGTGCTGCCTCATACTAGCCGGCTTGTTGAGCAGGGATGCATAAGGTGTGACGTTTTGGTGGGCCAGATTGCTTCGTGCCGGCGCACCATGTCCTTGTGCGTTGCCCGTGGGAAATCTCCCGCGTTCGGCTGGAAAGAGACATGAGATGAAATTGTTTTTGATAAGCGACCTTGTCGTTCAAGAGTTGGCGGCAATGAAGGTCGACGGAAGATGGCTTTCTCCCGCGCAGTTTGCGGAATCGGCGTTGCTCTGGATCAACCATTACGCGCCAGATGTCGACGTGCCTGAATCCTTTTTTTTCGAAGTCGAGTGCGAAGTGCTGCAGATTGCCACGCAACTCGCGGTCGGAGATTTGGCGTCCGCCGCCGATTCGCCATTAGCGCAGTTGTTCGGCGATTATCCAACGGTGAATTACGCGAATCCCCTGAGCGCGAAAGCGTTGGCCGCGACGCTTGCTTCATGTCGTGAAAAAATCGCCAGTCGTACTAAGGCAGCCTCGTCGAATGAGACACTCTGCTCGGGGCAGTTCGTGGACTGTGTGAAGAACGCGCCGCAGTCTCTTCGGTGTCACCCCACCCTTTGCCAGTTGATGAACCATGTCGGTGATACACCGAAGGCATGAAGCGTCGCTTAAGACCGAAGGCTTCGGACGTGATATCGGGTAGAGTCGCGGCTATGCGTCCGCGATTGCACCCATCACGTCCGAACCATGTATTCCATCGACCCTGTTCCGCTGCCTCACGACGGCCCGCCCGACATTGCATTGTGGCGGATCGACATCGACTTTACTGCTTCGCTCGACGCGCCTGCCTTTGCATCCCTCAGCGACGACGAACGCACGCGAGCCCGCAATTTTCGCCGCCATGAAGACGCGCTGCGCTTCGCCAGCGTGCGCGCCGCGTTGCGTGAAGAACTCGCGCGGCGGCTCGATATCGCGGCGCACGCCGTGCGTTTTGCGCCCGACGCCAACCACCGCCCTTATCTCGCCGATTCGGATTGCTTCGATTTCAATGTATCGCATGCGGGCGCGCACGGACTGATCGCGATGTCGGCGGTTCGGCGCGTCGGCGTCGATATCGAGCAGTGCAGCGACAAATTCGATTGGCGTTCGATTGCGGCCTTGACGCTCGACCAGGAAGAGACCGCGTGGATCGAACGGCTCGACGCGGGCCAGCGGAGCGCTGCGTTTTACGACGCGTGGGTTGCCAAGGAAGCGCTCGTAAAAACAACCGGCGTGGGCATCACGCGCGGGTTGCAGCATTTGACGGTGCTGCCGCGTGAGGGTACGCGCGTGACGCTGCGCAAGCAGATTCCCGCGGATATGCGCGATGTCACGGCGTACTGGCTTGCCGCACCGGACGCCTACGCCGCATGCGTAGCGTGGTCCGTGACCCCTTTCCGGTAATCGCAGACCGACTCAGCGCGCTAGACGTTTGCCTGCCCGAACGCCAAAGCCTTCGGCCAGCCGAACGTATGCACGTGGGTGAGCGGCTGCCTGGCCGGCTGCGCAAGCGCGACCGCCGCGTGGATCTTGCCGGCCATCGGGACATCGAGCACATGCCAACGGCCATGTTCTGCGAGATCGAACGCACCGGTTGCGGTGCGGCTGAACAGCAGTTCGATATCGATGTCGACCGGCGCGTAACGCAGCGCATTGCAAAGACTGCCGTAGCGAGCGCGCCGGCGCGAAGCTTCCGACGTCTCGTCGGGCGCCATGCCGGGCGAAGGCACGACGACGCTCAATCCCAGCGTCGCCGACGCAACGCCGATCACGATCCAGATGCCGCCGTACGCGATATCGATCGTAATGCCGCGGCCGTCGCGAGGATGACGCGCCCGCAGTTTCTCGTTGCCGTCGTCCTGCAGATCGACGGCATGCGGCTCGCAGTCGAACAGGTTCCCAACGATCCAGCGCACCACCACGCGCGCACTGATAAAGCGTTTGCGCAACGCGGCGTTCGGGTGCAGCCGAGCGCGCTCGCGTTCGCTCTTCGACAACCAGGTATCGCCTTCCTGCACCGGCACCGGCAGCCATTCGCAGCGGAACCGCCAAAGATGCAACTCGCCTGCGCGCGGCGCGGCGACGTTGTACGGATAGCTGCGCGTCAGCGGATGGCACAGGAATGCGGGCGCTGCCGCGGTAAAGGGTGCAACGCCGGCGGCATGTACGGGAGCTTCGCCCGCCGCGCGTTCAGCGACGACTTCGCGTGACTCTCGGCTGTCGCGCTCACGCGAAGCCGTTGGGCAAACCTGGTCCAGTTCCAATGACATAGGCCTGCTTCCTCAATGCATGTAGGTGACGCGCCGTGCTTGCACGTCGAGTTCCACACCGGCGTCGAGCAGATCGATGGCGAACCAGCGAAGCAGCTTCAGGACGCCGCTCACCGCGGGCGCGGGCAGCCATTCGTTCAACAGGCGCAACGCCGCGCCGCTATGCGTTTTTTGCAGCAACGCGATGGTCTGCAGGATCACGGCTTCGTCCTTGCCGAGGTCGCTCGCGCAGCGGCAGCGCATATCGAGCGGGCGATACGACACGTGCATCAGCGAGCGCATCAGCAGATCGAAGTGTTCGATGCCGTCCTGCCGCAAACCGACGCCGCTGAGAATGTCGCGCCAATGCACGCCGCCGCGCGCCGTTTCGCAAGCGGGCCGCAGCCATGTGCGGACGGCGCTCAGGACGGTGCGGTCGGGCGCGTCGGCGGTGTCGGTCGGGTGATCGTCGATCAGCTCCGGACGGCTGCTGTGTTGAGAGCGAAAGTTCATCGATGCTCCTGAATGGACACGGTCCATGAATCGCGCCGGCCGGATGGGACGGGTGCCGCGTCGCAGGCCAGCGCTTGTCGCGTGCGACGGATGGGCGATGACGCAGAGCCTGCGCCCGGTGCTTATGCGTTTGTTGCCGTTGGGGGCGCTTGCTTCAGTTTTGAGCCGGCTGCGTCGCTTGCGTCGGTTGCCATTCGCGCACGTGCGCGCTGCGCGCCGGACGCGTCGGCGCTTGCCCCGGTGTTTTCGGCGTGCCGACAAAGATGAAGCCGAGCAGGCGCTCGTTCGGCGCGAAGCCGAGTGCGTCGTGCAGGCGCGCTTCGTAACTGTCCGGCCCGGTGGACCAGAAGCCGCCGTAGCCGAGCGCGTGGATCGCGTTGAGCATGTTCATCGCCGCCGCGCCGGCAGCCAGCAATTGCTCGATCTCGGGCACCTTGGGATGCGCCGAAATCGCCGCGCCGAGCGCGATCACCAGCGGCGCGGCGAATGCCTTCTGCCGGCGATGCGCGTGCGCCGAACGCGGTTCGTCCGGCGAGCGGGCGCTGGCGAGGTCGACCAGCAGGTCGCCGAGTGAGCCGCGCGCATCGCCGCGAATCGTCACGAAGCGCCAGGGACGCAGATTGCCGTGGTCCGGTGCGCGCAAGGCGGCGTCGAAAATCAGGTCGAGTTCGGCGTCCGCCGGGCCGGGCTCGGTCAGCGGCCATTGCGATTGACGCGACAGCAGAACGTCGAGTGCCGCCGAGGCTTCTGGGCCGGCGACGGTGGCAGGCTTTACCGCCGCTGGGCGCTGGCTTTCGGTTTCGGGGCGGCTGATGTCTAGCGTCGTCATGATTTTGAGTTCGGCTGATCGTATGGGTTGAATAATGAGCTAATTTTCTAGTAAATGCAAATCATTCGCATTTAGAAGGTGCGTTCGCGGTTGGGTTGCGCGCCTGTCCCGAGCTTGGCGACTAATGCGCACGGTATCTGCACTCGAGCTCTGCAAGCCACTATCGCAACTAACGGTCAACCGCGCCTGGCGCCCGCGGATATGATGACGAGGTGCCGGATTCAGCCTTTCTGGCAAAAAGCGGCTTGCAGCCTTCTCGCCCACTTTCGCTCGCCCATGCCGACAAAAACACTCGACGCCGCGTCGACTTCCGAAGCCACCCGAGCCACCGAGGCCACCGAAGCAGCGCAACGCCGCCCCACGCTGATGCTCGCCGCGTCGCTATCGCTCGGCAGCGCTATCGCGCTCGGACTCGCCCGCTTCGCGTACGCGCTGCTGTTGCCGTCGATGAAACTCGACCTCGGCTGGAGTTTCGCGCAAGCCGGCGCGATGAATACGGCCAACGCGTTGGGTTATCTGCTCGGCGCGCTGGCTTTTCCGCACCTGGCGCGCCGCTGGTCGGCCGGCGCATTGTTCAGCGGCGGTTGCGTGGCGACCGCGCTGCTGATGGCGGGCAGCGGCTTGCTTGCCGACACGAACGCGCTGCTCGCCTTGCGCGTGATCACCGGCGTGAGCAGCGCGGCGATTTTCATCAGCGGTGGCGTGTTGGCGGCGCGGCTTGCATCGGCGAGACCGCACGACGCGGGGCTCGTCCTCGGCTTGTACTACGGCGGTACGGGGTGGGGCATCGTGGCGTCGTCGGTGCTCGTGCCGTTGACCATCTTCAACGTCGCGCACGGCTGGCAGTACGCGTGGTTCGCACTCGCGCTCGCGTGTGCGGCGCTCGCGGCGGTGGCCGTCGGCGCAGCGCGAAAAATCGAGCGCGTGCACGCGATGGCGTCGTCGGCCACGCAATCACACTCCGCCGCCGATGCACCCCGCTGGCCGCGCTTCAGTCTCGCGCTGGCGGGCTATACGTTGTTCGGCGTCGGCTATATCGGCTACATGACGTTTATTGTCGCGCTGTTGCGCAATGCGGGCATGAGCGCGGCGATCGTGACGTGCTTCTATCTGCTGCTCGGTGTGGCGACCGTAGTCTCGGCGCGCGTGTGGTCGGGGCTGCTCGACCGCATGCGCGGCGGCCAGGCGCTTGCGGTGCTGAACGCTTTGCTCGCGATCGCGACGCTGTTGCCCGCGCTGTTCTCGCAGCCATGGGTGGCGTTCGTATCCGGTGTGTTGTTCGGCGCGACGTTTCTCTCCGCCGTGGCGTCGACCACGGCATTCGTACGCCACAATCTGCCCGCGAGTCATTGGGCCAAGGGCATCAGCGCGTTCACGATCGTGTTCGCGTTCGGACAGATCGTCGGGCCGATGGTGATCGGCTGGGTCTCGGACGGCGCGGGTCTCGCGCGCGGGCTGGTCTATTCCGCGCTGCTGCTCGCGGCCGGCGCGGTGCTGGCAGCGTGTCAGAAGGCGTTGCGCTGAGTGTGACTCCACGCATTCAGGCACGTGCGCTGCACATTTTTCACACCTGCACGGACGGGATACTCTTCATGCAACGCAAGGCGAACATCGAACGGCTATGACGGATGCCGGCGATCTTGTAGAGCTTCTCACGCAGAAACCGCTCGTAGCCTGCCGTACCGTCGACTGCCACCTTCACCAGGTAGTCGTAGTCGCCCGATACGAGATACGCCTCCAGCACTTCGGTTAGCGTCGCCAGTTCGGCGCCGAAGCGGGCGAGGGCGTCGTCGTCGTGACGGTTGAGCGTGACTTCGAGCAGGACGATGTCCGCGAAGCCGAGCTTCTGCTGATCGAGCAGCGCCACGTAACCGCGGATATACCCCTCGGTTTCCAATTGACGCGTGCGATTCCAGCACGCGGTGGTCGACATGCCGACCAGTTCCGCCAATTCGGCATTGCTCAGGCGCGCGTTCTTTTGCAACTCGCGCAGGATCTTGCGATCCTGGTTGTCGAGCGGGCGATTTCGGATGGTCGTGGCCGTCACTAGAAGCTTCTCCCTTAAAATCGCATTCTAAAGGAAGATCGTCCCGACATCACGGGGCAAGCCTGTTGCTTTAAGAAGCCTATCCACCCTGCGTCCCAGTATATTTTCAGGGTGCATTCATGCCCGGGACAACCGTCCGGGCCGTGGGCCTCGCGCCCACGGCCTTGCGCGGCCACAAGCTGCCATCCGGTGTCTCGCCGTCTTTTTTACAGGAAAGGCTGCACGCGGGCGAATTGCGGCGTTACCAGCGCCGTAAGACGCGCTCGCCGGGCATGGATGCATGTTCCTCACCGAATGCTTGTCAGCATGACCGGTCGCGCGACTGTGATCCGCGATCCGCATAGACGCTGCGGTGCGTTGTGAGAGAGAAGCGAGCTGCGACCGCTTAATCAACCTCGTTTGATCGGCGCTTTGGCCGCGCTCTGTACCGCGACATTGCGATAGACGTCACGGCAAAATTGCATGCCGCCTTGATGCGTGCCGTTGACACTCGCCGCGATGCGCACTGTTCCCTCCACATGCTGAGGTGCCGGCGGATTGACGATAGCGGCGTCGATCGAGAACGGATCAGAAGGCGACGCACGCATGATGCCGATGCCTTTGATCGTTACGGCGAGGCAAGGATCGGGGAGTTGCGGATCGTGGCCGGCCGCGACGTCGAAGTTGATGTTCAACGTCCAGAAACCCTCGTGAATATCCTGATGAATAATGACTGCCTTCACCACGTCCTGGTGTGACAGCGTGTATTCGTTGCTTGCCATCGGTCCCTCCTTGCTCGTACGCATGCCGAGCGTACGTGTGCAGAAATGGCATTTTGTGCGGACTAGGGAAGGTTAGTTTTACGCGCCATTCCTCGTCGTGCAAGCGGAAAGATATGTGCGCCAGTACGTCGGCAAACGCGCATCGCGCAGACGCGCGAAAGGCGACGCCGGGACGCTGGCGTCGCCTTTCGCGCTGTAGCCGGATAAGCCCGGCGCAGTAGAACAAGCCTCCGCTCAAACGCGCATGCGAGTACCTAGCGACGATTAATGGAAGATGAGGTACAGGATAACCAGTACGATCAACGGGACGCCAAGCAACCAGCCGAGAAGGTAAGGCATGATGTGATCTCCTTTCGTATCGAGGTTTGAATACGAAAGTGATTGAGCATCCGGCGTGCCTGACGTGCCGCGTTGAGCCTCCGGCATCGCCATGGCAATCTCAAGCCAACATCAGGGCAAATTTTCCCGCAGAACAATGCTGAATTGCACGGGCTTCACGTCGCTCATCGCATCGCGCTTCTCGCGCACGTTGCGGAAAATACGCAGACAATTTCCCACCATAGCCTGCGGCGTTTGCGTGATCAACGCATCCATGGTGCCGTCGATCAGCAACGCTCGCGTGTCGGGCGTCAAGCCATGCCCAACAAACAGAATCTTCTGCTCCGAACGCGCCTCGACAATCGCGCGCGCCACGCCATCCGATCCACCGCCGCTGTTGTAAATGCCGGCAAGATCGGGATGCTGTTCAAGCAGCTTGCGCGTCTGCATATAGTTGCGCTCGCTATCGTCGTGCCCTTCGCGTAATCCGATCACGCGCACTTGTGGGAATGTCGATTCGATCAAATGCAGAAAACCGATCTCGCGTTCCTCATGCCCGCGATAGTTGAGGCTGCCCGCAAGCATCGCGATCTTTCCGCTCGGCCGCGGGCCCATGAAGCGCCCGAGCAGCAGCGCCGCCGTGCGTCCCGCCGATCGATTGTCGATGCCCACATAAGCGAGCCGCCGCGCATTCGATAAATCAGAAATCAGCGTGACGGCCGGCACGCCCTGATCCGCCAACGCATTTACGGCGTCGCGCACAACGGGATGTTCGAGCGCCATGAACACGACGCCATCCGCACGCTGTCCATAGTGCAACAGGCGGTCGGCCAATTCCTTCGGGTTGAAACTCTCGACGTAGTGCACGCGGCACTTCATGTCCAGCGCGTTCCACTGATCGTGTGCGAAGTCGATGTAGTCGCCGAGCATATGCAAATAGCGATTGGTGCCGGCAGGCAGCAGGAACGCGATGCGCATCGGCTTCGAGGCGGGCACGACGGGCGCCTCTGGCGTGAGCAGATAGCCGAGTTGGGCGGCCGCTTGCAGCACGCGTTGCGCCGTCACGGCGCGCACGCCTTCACGGCCATTGAGCACACGATCCACCGTGGCGGTAGACACACCGGCGGCGCGCGCAATGTCGGGAATGCGCGCACGCGCGGCGGCGTTGAGGAGAAGCGTATCGGACATGGCAGTCCTTCCTTCGCAGAACGGAAGTCCATCAAAAAACATCAAGCTCGCGGTTTGACAGCGCTAGCCGCGCACGCCTAGTCTTGCAGCTATCACACGACGACGCGACACCGGTGACTATAAATCAGGGCGTAGCGCGCGGACGATGATGGTTTTTGATGGATTCGACAGTCACATCAATTATAAGCAAGGAGACGCTCAAATGACCAACCTCGCGAGACGCACCCTGCTGCGTGCGGCGGCCGCCGTGCCGGTAGCCGGCGCGCTGGGCTTTCCGGCAATCGTGCGCGCGGCGTCCGGCCCGGAGTTCGTGTTCAAGTACGGCAACAACCTGCCGCTTACGCATCCGCTGAACGTGCGCTCGCAAGAGGCCGCGAATCAGATCAAGGAGGCGTCGAAAGGGCGCATGGAGATCCGGATATTCCCCAACAACCAGTTGGGCGGAGACACCGACATGCTCGCGCAGGTGCGCAGCGGCGGCATCGAAATGTTCACGCCGTCGGCGCTGGTGGTGTCGACGCTCGCGCCATCGGTTGCGATCAACGCGGTGGGCTTCGCGTTCAGCGACTACAACCAGGTGTGGGGCGCGATGGACGGCAAGCTCGGTGCTTACGTGCGCGCCGCGATGCAGAAGGCCGGCCTCGAATCGTTCGAAAAGATGTGGGACAACGGCTTTCGTCAAACCACCACGAGCAACGGTCCCATTACGAGCGCGCAGAATATGCACGGTCTGAAGATTCGCGTGCCGGTGAGTCCGCTCAGCATCGATATGTTCAAGGGGCTCGGCGCTTCGCCGACCAGCCTGCAATTCAGCGAAGTCTATTCGTCGCTGCAAACGCATATCGTCGATGCGCAGGAAAATCCGCTGCCGATCGTGCAGGTCGCAAAACTCTACGAAGTGCAGAAGTACTGCTCGCTCACCAATCACATGTGGGACGGCTACTGGTTCGTGCTGAACCCGCGCGCCTGGCAGCGCTTGCCGAAGGATCTGCAGGGCATTGCCAGCGACGCGTTCAACCAGTCGGCGTTGAAGCAGCGTGAAGACGTGCGCAAGCTGAACGACGCGGCGGTTGCGGATTTGCAAAGCAAGGGTCTGTCGATCAATCGTCCCGCGCCGGACACCTTCCGCGCGGCGCTGCGTCAGGCCGGTTTCTACGCCGAGTGGAAGAGCAAGTTCGGCAATCAGGCGTGGGACCTGCTCGAACAATCGGTCGGCAAGCTGGCCTGATCGTGTTGCATACGGGTGAGCCTGAGACGAAGCGCGGCGAGCCGCCGCGAGGAGACAGCAGGATGTCGAATCACGCATTGAATCCAGCGGACGCGGGCGTGCCGCTGCACGCGGCGAGCATGCCGCGCCGCTGGTTGAGGAGCTTCGATCGCGGTCTGATCGCGCTCGTCGAAGTGTGCGCTGCGGCGCTGCTTATGATGGAAATCATCGTGATGTTCGCGGGCGTGGTGTGCCGCTACGTGCTGCACCAGCCGCTCGTTTGGTCGGATGAACTGGCCGGCATTCTGTTCCTGTGGCTCGCCATGCTTGGCGCCGTGCTCGCGTTGCGGCGCGGCGAACATATGCGGATGACGGCACTCGTCAGCCGCCTGTCGCCGCAGCGGCGCGCGTTCGTCGATACGCTGGCGATCGCCGCGTCGATCGCGTTGCTAGCGTTGTTGATCGCGCCTGCGTACGACTATGCGTCCGGCGAGGCGGCGATCGTGACGCCCGCCCTGCAGATCAGCAACGCGTGGCGCGCGCTCGCTTTGCCCATCGGCGCGGCGCTCATGTTGCTGGTCGGTTTGATTCGTCTTGCCCAGGTGAGCCGCGTGCGCGACGTCATGATCGTGCTCGCGATTACCGCTGTATTGGCCGCGGTCGCCGTGTTCGCCGGGCCGTGGTTTCAAACGCTCGGCAAAACCAATCTCGTGATCTTTTTCGTCGGCGTGGTGGCGATCGGGATTTTTTCGGGCGTGCCGATCGGGTTTTCGTTTGCGCTTGCCACGTTCGGTTATCTGGGACTCTCGACTTTTACGCCGCTCGAAGTTGTGGTCGGCCGCATGGACGAAGGCATGTCGCATCTCGTGCTGCTCGCCGTGCCGCTTTTCGTGTTCCTCGGCTTGCTGATCGAAATGACCGGCATGGCACGCGCGATGATCGAGTTTCTCGCGAGCCTCGTCGGTCATGTGCATGGTGGTTTGTCGTTCGTGCTGATCGGCGCGATGTATCTGGTTTCGGGCATCTCCGGTTCGAAAGTGGCGGACATGGCGGCCATTGCGCCGGTGCTGTTTCCGGAGATGAAAAAACGCGGCGCTTCCGAAGGCGATCTGGTTGCGCTGCTCGCCACGACGGGCGCACAAAGCGAAACTATTCCGCCGAGCATCGTGCTGATCACGATCGGTTCGGTGACGGGTCTGTCGATATCCGCGCTCTTTACCGCGGGCATGCTGCCGGGCGCCGTGCTCGCGCTGATTCTGTGCGTGGTGGTGTGGTGGCGCTATCGCAAGGAAGACCTGAGCGGCGCGCAGCGTTTCAGCAGGCGGCAGATCGGGCGGTTGTTCATCGTGTCGCTTCCGGCGCTGGCGTTGCCGTTCGTGATTCGCATGGCCGTGGTCGAAGGCGTGGCGACAGCGACGGAGGTGTCGACCATCGGCATTGCTTACTCGATGCTGATCGGCCTGCTGGTGTATCGCCGTTTCGAATGGCGGCGGCTCGGCCGCATGCTGGTGGATGCAGCGACCTTGTCGGGCGCGATTCTTTTTATTATTGGCTGCGCGACGGCAATGGCCTGGGCGCTCACGCAGTCCGGCTTTTCTCAGGACCTCGCGCAACTCATGGGCTCGATGCCAGGCGGCGCGTACGGTTTTCTCGCGGTGTCGATCGTGGTGTTCGTGATGCTCGGCAGTGTGCTCGAAGGAATTCCCGCCATTGTGCTGTTCGGGCCGCTGCTGTTTCCCATTGCGCGGCTCGCGGGCGTGCATGAAGTGCATTACGCAATCGTCGTGATTCTTTCGATGGGCGTGGGCCTCTTCTCGCCGCCGTTCGGGGTCGGCTACTACTCGGCGTGCGCGATCAGCAAGGTCAATCCCGATGCGGGCATTCGTCCGATTGTCGGTTATATGGGTGCGTTAATCGTCGGCCTGATTCTGGTCGCGGCGATTCCTTGGATTTCGATCGGGTTTCTTTAAGCCGATCTCTCAAGTTCATTAACAGGTTCGACCTTCGGGCGCTGCGTTTTCGCCGCGCCGGGGCGTCGCTCGTCTTTCAAACCCGCAGCATCGGGAGAGTTTCATGAGTCGTTTTTTTGGCGAAATCCGGCAGGCAGGTTATGTGGTGCGGGACATCGAAGCCGCGATGGACTACTGGAGCCGCGTGCTCGGCGTGGGTCCGTGGTTTTACAACGAACGCGTGCCGATCGAGAACTACACCTACCGTGGGCAATCGTTTGAGGTGCATAACTCGGTGGCGCTCGCAAACTCGGGACCGTTGCAGGTGGAACTGATCCAGACACGCAACGATGCGCCTTCCATGTATCGCGACTTCCTCGCAGCGGGCCATACCGGCTTGCAGCACAACGCGTACTGGACCACTTCATTCGACGCGGATCTCGCGCGACTGCAGGAGCAGGGTTTTAAAGTTGCCATGAGCGGCGAGGTGGGGCGCAACGGTCGTTTCGTGTACTTCGATACGGAGAATCATCCCGGCACGGTGATCGAGTTATCCGAGATCGCCGGGCCGAAGGGGAAGCTCTTCGACATGATCTACGCGGCGTCGCGCGACTGGGACGGCCGCGAGCCGGTGCGCCGCTTTCCCGATCTGGGCACGCTATGAGCGAGACGCTGCAACAGCAAGCGGTCGATAACGACTCGCTGCAGGCCGACTATCTGATCGAGACGCCGCTCGATCCCGCGCGCGTCGCCGATGTCATGGCCGGCGAGCAATCGAGCGGCACGTTCGTGCGCGTCGCCAACGAATCCGATGCGCTGCGCGCGCGCAGTCGCGCGAACGTGCTGCGCGTCGAAGAACTCGAAGCGGCGGCGCGGCCCAGCTTGCCGAACGCCTGGCTCGAGCGTCAAGGCACGCCAGGGCCTTGGCGGCGCGCGCGCATCACACTGTCGTTTCCGCTCGCCAATATCGATGTGAATCTGCCCACGCTGGCCGCGACCGTCGCCGGCAATCTGTACGATCTTGGCGAAGTGACCGGCATGCGGCTGCTGTCGTTGCGCTTGCCGGCTCCGTACCGCAAGCGTTTCGAATTGCCGCGTCATGGCGTGGCCGGCACGCGCGCGCTGACGGAGGTGAAGGGCAGGCCGATGATCGGCACGATCATCAAGCCGAACGTCGGCCTGAGCGCGGCGGAAACGGCGGCACTGGTGCGCGCTTTGTGCGAAGCGGGCGTCGATTTCATCAAGGATGACGAAGTATGCGCGAATCCCGCACACGCGCCGCTGGCGGAACGCGTGCGCGCGGTGATGGCCGAAGTGCGCCGCTACCGTGAGCGCAGCGGCCGTCCAGTGATGGTCGCGTTCAATATCACCGACGACCTCGACGCCATGCGCCGTCACGCGGAACTGGTCGAGCGCGAAGGCGGCAATTGCGTGATGGCGAGCATCAACTGGTGCGGCTTTTCCGCGATCCAGACGCTGCGCCGCGCCACGCCGCTCGTGCTGCACGCGCACCGCAACGGCTACGGCATGATGTCGCGCGATCCGGCGTTGGGCATGTCGTTTCAGGCGTATCAGACGCTGTGGCGTTTGAGCGGCGTCGATCATATGCACGTACATGGCCTCGCCGGCAAATTCGCGCAGAGCGACGCCGAAGTGATCGAGTCGGCCCGCGATTGCGCGACGCCGCTCGCCGCGGGTTGCGACGATACGGTGCTGCCGGCGTTTTCATCAGGGCAATGGGCCGGCACCGTGCAAGCGACCTTCGACGCCGTGCGCTCCACCGATCTGCTGTTCATGTCGGGCGGCGGCATTCTCGCGCATCCAGATGGGCCCGCGGCAGGCGTGACGAGCGTGCGCCAGGCATGGGCGGCGGTGCAGGCGGGCACGCCGTTGCCGGTGTACGCCGAGCACATGCCGGAGTTGCGGCGCGCCTTGGCGTTTTTCGGCAGCCGCGCGTGAACGCTTCAGGCGACACGGAACAAAAGATGAGCGACGAAGCAAACAGCAGCGGCCCCGCTTACGCTTTCTACGGTGACGACTTCACGGGCGCAACCGACACGCTGGCGCATCTCGCCCGCGCTGGTTTGCGCACCATGCTGTTCTTCGCACCGCCGGATTCTGCGCGTCTTTCGACGCTCGGCCCGCTCGACGCGATTGGCGTGGCGGGCGCCGCCCGGACCATGGCGCCCGCCGCGCAGCGGCAGGAACTCGAACGCGTCGGCGCCGCCTTCGTCGCGCTCGGCGTGCGGGTGATGCACTACAAAGTGTGCTCGACATTCGATAGCGCGCCGGAAACGGGCAGCATCGGCGTGGCGATTCGTACGTTGCGCGAGTACTGCGCGAACGAACTCGTCGCGGTGGTCGGCGGTCAGCCGAACTTGCGGCGCTATTGCGTGTTCGGCGAACTGTTTGCGGCAGCCGGCGCAGACGATGACGCGCAGTCGATTTACCGCATCGACCGTCACCCGACCATGAGCCGCCATCCCGTCACGCCGATGAACGAAGCGGACTTGCGCGTGCATCTTCAGCAGCAAGGCGTGAAGAATGTGCAGTCGATCGACTGGCGTTGCTACGCGCGCGGCGATGCCGAACTGCAAGAAGAAGTGCAGCGCCGCCTCGATGCGAAACCCGACGCCGTGCTGTTCGACGTACTCGACGATTCACATCTGCAGGCGATTGGCCGTGTGATCGCGCGTCATGCCGCGGCGTCGGCGCCGTTGCTCGCGGTCGGTGCGAGCAGCGTCGCGCAGGCTTACGCGTTGGCGCATGACAACCGCGTTAAAGATGCCGCCGCCGAAAACCGAACCATACCGCTGTTGCCACGCGCCCGCGACCCCGTGTTCGTGCTCGCAGGCAGCCTCTCGCCATTGACTGAAGTACAGATCGGCACCGCGAGATCCTATCTGCGTGTGGAACTGGACCCGCTGAAAATGACCGGCGACGCAGCCTCCAGCTACCTGGCGGAACGTGTGGCGGCGATCGCCGGCCCCTTGCGCGACGGATGCAACGTGCTCGCTTTCACGGCACGCCGCGCGTTGCACGAAGGCGGCGCGCGGCCGCAACTCGCGCACGCCTGTGCGTCCCTCTTGCAACAGGTACTCGGCGCCGTGCGCTTGCAACGCATCGGCATTGCGGGCGGCGACACGTCGAGTTTTGCAGTGCGCGCGCTCGGTGCCTGGGGGCTGTCGTATCTTGCGCCGTTGTCTGCGGGCGTCACCGTGTGCCGTCTCCATGCCGATCGCGCGGAACTCGACGGTATGGAGATCATGCTTAAAGGCGGCCAGATGGGCGACGCGGATCTGTTCGAGCAACTGCTCGACGGCAACGGCTAACCGTTGTCGGCGAAACCGGGATAGAGCGTCATGCCGCCGTCGACGAACAATGTCGTGCCGACCACGTAGTCGCTTTCATCCGAGGCGAGCCAGACGGCGGCCTTGCCGACGTCGTCCGCTTCGCCCACACGGCCGTAGGGAATCAGCTTCAACAGTTTTTTTAGCGCTGCTTCGGTGTCCCACGCATCTTTATTGATCGGCGTGCGAATCGCGCCCGGCGCAATGGAATTGACGCGGATGCGTTCGGGCGCGACTTCCTGCGCAAGCGATTTCATGAGCATTTGAATGCCGCCTTTGGACGCCGCGTAATTGACGTGCCCCGCCCACGGAATGACTTCGTGAACCGAGCTCATGCAAATGATCTTGCCGAGCGCTTTGGACGTGGTCGTCGGGCCGCGTCGTCGAAATTCTTTCACGGCCGCTTGTGCGGTCAGGAACTGGCCAGTGAGGTTGGTCGCCAGCACCTGTTGCCAGTCGTCCAGCGTCATATCGGCAAACGCATTGTCTTTCTGCACGCCCGAATTCGCGACCACGATGTCCACGCTCCCGAAACGCGCGCGGCTTGCCGCGAACATGTTCTCGACCTGCATGGTATTGGCGACGTCGGCTTGCACCGCGAGCGCGGCGCCGCCCGCTTTCTCGATCTCGGCGCAGACTTGCTCCGCCTCTTCGGCATGCGAGTGATAGTTCACGACGACGGCCGCGCCCGCGTCCGCAAGCGCTTTGGCGACGCCGGAACCAATGCCCGAACTGCCGCCGGTGACCAGAGCGACTTGATTCGCGAGTAACTTTTCCATTGCTGCTCCCGGGTGACAAGATAGGGATGTGCATCGACCATCGACATAGCAAGGCCGCCGGATATCCATGCAGCGAACTGCGGAGATATCCGGCGGCCAACCCACTTTAAGCAATGCGGGTACTACACAACGCTATGGCAATTCAGGTTATATGACGCCGACGACCAGCAACACGATCACCACGATCACAACGAGCCCGAGACCGCCGGTAGGACCGTAACCCCACGCCCGGCTGTGCGGCCACGTGGGGAGCGCACCGATGAGGAGAAGAATCAGCACGACTAGAAGAATAGTTCCCAACATATGAATGACCTCCGCCTGGTTGATAGGATCTGCCTTCACGATAGACACGCAAGCCCCGCATCGCGCGTGTTCCTGCGAAAGGCAGTATCGGTGTCATAGTTGAGCAAGCTGCATGCCCGAGGCGATAGATCGAGTTTTAGACGTTGTAAAACCGTCATGCCGCCGTATGGCGGGCGGCGCCGACACGCGACGCAATCAGATCCCCGATGAAGGCGAGAGAGAGCGCAGCCGCGCCGCAAGCGAAGATCAACGCGTAGTCGTTATGTGTGTGCGAGAAAAGATACGAGTAGCCATAGCCGCCGAGCGCCTGGAAAAGCGCGAAGGCTGTCGTCGCGCGACTCCATGCGGCTCGCTGTTCGATGTGATCGTGCTGCACGAGTTCATGAATGCGGCCGAGCACGAGCGGCACGATACCCGGTGTGAAGATGCCGAGAATCACAGTCGATGCAACCAGCGCGAGCGTGCTGCCCGAGAACGCGAGCATGGCAACGGCGGCCGCTTGCAGAAGCAATCCGATGCGATAGGCCTTGCCGAAGCCGATGCGATCGGCCACGTTGCCGCAGATCACCGGCCCGGCGATGGCAGCGAGGCCGTACAGCACCCAGTAGTCAGCGCCGATTGCGGCGCCGCGTCCCAGGCCGCGAGCGATATAGTCGACGAGCAGCACCATCACAGGGACAAGGCCGAGTGCGTTTGCCGCGTACTGCGCGTACAGCACACGAAGCGTCAAGCCTTGCGGGCGCACTGCGTGATGCGTACCGGAAGGCGCGACCGGTGCGGGCGGATTCGCCGAAGGCCAGCCGAACCAGCTCACCGCGGTCAACACCAGCGCCACGACGCCGAGACCGATCCACGTGGTTTGCAAACCATGGTGCAGCAGCTTCGGAATCAAGGTGCCGGATGCCGCGATGCCGAGTCCGAGTCCAAGAAAGATCATGCCGCTCACGAAGCCGCGGCGCGGCACGGGAATGTGCGGAAGAATCGACGTCGCCACCAGCACCATGATCGCGCCGCCGGAAATGCCCGACAACAAACGCCACGCAAAAAACCAGCTCACTGACAGCGGATACGCGCAGGCAAAAAAGGCCGCGGTCACGACCGCCATCAGCATGCGCAACGCGCTGCGGTTCGACAGTGCCGATGCGAGCGGGCGGCCGATCAACGCGCCGACCAGATAGCCGGCGAAGTTCGCCGCGCCGAGCGTTACCGCTTGCGACGACGTGAACCAGTGCGCCTGGATCAGCGAGGGAATCAACGGTGTGTAGGCGAAGCGCGCGAGGCCGATGGCGACGAGACTGCCGCACAGTCCGGCGAGCGTGGCGAAGAGCGCGCGGGCATCGAGTGAGACTGGACTATCTGACGTTATCGGAGCAGCGGACATGACGGTTCCTTTACCGGTGCGCGCGCTGATGGCGGCGCTGCCGGATGTCGGTGGAAAAGCGAAGGGGTGCGCCTTGTCAGGCGCGTGACTCAGGCGTCGGAGCCGGTCGCCGGCAGGGCAGGCAAACCAAGCAGCAGCAACACGGGCGCAATCGCGCCGACAAGCAGTGTTTGTTGCGGGTTGACCCGCGCGAGAACGCGAACGCCGATCAGCGTGGCGAGCAGGTGAGTGGCGGCGTCATCGGCGGAAACGGTTGTGGTGATTTCACCGCTCTCGCTGGCGGCAATCATGCGGCGGTAGAAAAACGCGCGTATTTCCGAGAATTCCGTGGCGACGATTGCACGGAATGCTTCGTCCTCCGATGTGGTTTCCAGCGCCGAATTCACCAGCATGCAGCCGCGTTGCGCGGGATCGGCGAGCGTTCGTTCGAGGATCTCGTGGAAGAACATCGTGATGCCTAGAGCCGGCGCTACGGTCTGCTCCAAACGCCTGATCCGTTCGCGCAACGTGTGCTCGAGATAATGCTCGAGCGCGCGCAGATACAGCGTGCGTTTGTCGCCGAACGCGTTGTAGAGACTTGGCTGCGTCAGACCGGTGGATTTAACCAGGTCGCGCGTGGAGGTCGCATCGTAGCCCTTCGTCCAGAAGGCCGCGCTGGCGGCTTCCAGCACCTCGTGTTCGTCGAATTGGCGGGGTCTTGCCATGATGAATATCCTTCCAGCGTCATTGACGGCCGATTTTGTATCAATCGATATAGAAGCGGATTATATATCGACCGATACAGAACGCAAGAAGAAGATTCGACGATGTACGGCGCGCGCTCAAAGTACGCTGCGTTGCGGCGGAAGGGCGTCGGCGGGTGGTTGCCCATCCGGCGCGAGTTCGGTTTCCGGATAGCTGATGCGCACCGGCGGCACGAACCAGGCGAGGCACAGACCGATCAACGCCGCCGCGCCGGCCACCAGAATGCCGATGTGAATCGACTGCACCAAGGCTTCGCGCGCCGACCGCATCATGGCGTCGCCCGACTGGCCTGCACTCACCAGACGATTGATCAGCGCGGCCTGTTCCGCGCGATCCACCAGCAGCTCGGGGCTGGCGAAGGACTTGAACCACTGCGTCGCCTGATAAGAATCGAGCGACCGATGCACGCCGCGCGAATAGAGATGGCCGAGCAGCGCGCCTGTCATCACCGTGCCGAGCATGCCGCCGAATGTCCGCAGCGATTGAAGCAGCGCGGTGGCCGCGCCGACATGGTCCCGCCCGACGATCTGCTGTGAACAGACGGTCAGGCTGGTGGCCACCAGACCGAGGCCAAGCCCGCTGATGCCCATGCACGAGGCCCACACGAGATGCGGTTCCGTACCTCGCAAGACGACCACGCTCAGACAGGCGAGCGCGGACAGCGCAAAGCCAACATACATGATGCCGTTGGCGCGGCGGACCCGTGTGACGATTCGATTGTTGAGCACGCTGCCCACGGTCGTGCCGAGCAGCAAGGGTGTGATCAGCATGCCCGAGTCGTGCGCGGACATCGCGTAGCCGCCCTGAAACAGCAGTGGCACATAGAACACCAGCGAAAAGAGCGCGAAGCCGCCGAGCACCGACATCGCGAACAGCGCGGAGAGCTTGCGGTCCATGAGCATGTCCACCGGCACGATCGGATAGCCGATGCGCCGCTCCCATAGCCAGAGAATCAGCCCGCAGGTCGCCGCTACGACGGTCAGCACGATGGTCGTCGTGTCGATGCCGCGCCTTGGAAACAGTTCGATGAGCAGTTGCAGTGAGCTGAACGTGACCGCGAGCACGAACGCGCCGAGCCAGTCGAGCCGCACGGGACCTTTGCGCCTTAGATGAAGCAGCGGGGGCAAGAAGCGCTGCACGAACAGCAGCGAGACGAGCCCGACCGGCACGTTGACAAAAAAAACCAGCCGCCAACCGCCGTATTGCGTAAGCATTCCGCCGAGCGTCGGTCCGATCATATTGGACACGCCGAACGCGGACGTGACGAACACAAGCCAACGCAGCCGCAGTTTCGGATCAGGAAACAGATCGGCGACGGTGGCGAACACCGTGCCGATCAGAATGCCGCCGCCAATCCCTTGCAGTCCACGCGAAACCACCAGCAACAGCATGCTGCTGGCAAAGCCGCACAACACCGATGCGCCGGTGAACAACAAGATCGCCGCGATCAGAAACCGTTTGCGGCCAAACAGATCACCCAACCGCCCGAAGATGGGAATCGTGATGACGGAGGCCAGCATGTACGACGTCGCGACCCACGCGTAAAGATCGAAGCCCTTCAGATCCGCGACGATGCGCGGCAGCGCGGTGCCGACGATGGTCTGATCCAGCGCCACCAGCATCGCGACGAAAGCGATGCCGAGCATTGCCAGCAGCGATTCGCGGAACGGCAGCAGTTGCCCGCTCGACAGCGGCGCGGTGAACCCGGTGCTCATGGCGTGCTTACTTGTTACCGGCTGCCATACGTTTGCCGAGAGCAGCGCCCAGGTCTTCGTCGGTCAGCGCCGGCGAGATGTCCATCGTGAGGAGGTCGCCCCAGTCGAGCGCCATCGCCGCCATCGCGCGGTTGTCGTCAGCTTCGACGATTGCAACGCCGCGCAAGCCGCCGATCGCGTGCCAGCGGCCCAGCAACTTGACTCCGTCCGGCATTTGCCCGCCGGTCTTCATGAAACGTTCGATGACGGAACTCTCAGCAGTCGGCAGACCGTTCCATAGGACGATAAATTTCATTGCGCGCCTCCAATCCGAAATGGCGATGCCGGCTCGTGGCGCGCTGCCATCGTCGCTTATGGGTACGGCGCGTCGCGGATGCGGGGCGTCGTGTTCAGTTCTGCGCCAGCAAGCTGTCCGGATAGTGCGTGCTATTGGCGGACAGCGATAAAAACCACGTGGCGTCCTAAGCATCATAGGTGAGCGTGGCGCGTGCAGCGTCGCCGCGTGCGGACATTCACCAGGCCAATTGCACACGGGCGATTTCATGGCGAAGAAACGAACTGCGCCGTCGCTAGATGGGAATATTTTGTGGGACGTGTACGTTATCTGGTTATGATGATGCGCTTCTGTCGACAACAAAAGCCAACGGCACGCGTGTGTGACGCGTGCCGTTGTCGTGACTGT
>NZ_JBHUFR010000008.1:0-132148 GCF_042680985.1 Paraburkholderia dipogonis
CGAGATCGCCATCAGGCAAAGTCCAATCGCCATGACCCAGCGGTGGTCGACCTGCCGCAGATTGAGCAGCGCGGCGGTCGCCGGGAGCGAAATCAGCAGGGGAATGGCCACCAGCAGAAACAGCGGCGTGGTTTGCAGCGGCCTGTAGCTGTGAATCTGCGCGAGATACTGGCCGGGTATGGCGGCGACACCGACCAGCAGCGTCACCGCGCCCACCAGGGTCAGCAGCCCATGCGCGAAGTTCCTGCGGGCAAGCAGCTGAAGTTTGAAAAACGGCAGCGGATGAAACCATTCGTTGATCAGGAACGCCACGAGCAGCAGTGTGCCGCCGCAAAACATGGTGGCGATAAACGTGGAGTTCAGCCAGTCGAGGCGATCACCCTGCAGCAGGCCGATCACGAGCATGGCGATGGCCGGATAACCGAGGAGAAATCCGGTCCAGTTGAATGAACGCAGCCGTTCGAGTCGGGTGGGATCCGCCGGCAGTCCTTTGTAGATTGCCACGCAGCTGATGAGTCCGAGCGGCACGATCTGCCAGAATGCCATTTGCCAGCCGACGTATTCCGTCCATAACGCGGCGAGCGGCGTGCCGAGCGCGGGTCCGAAGGTGGCGGTCAGTGCATAGCCCGCGAGCCCGTATAACTTGACCTTCGGGGGCAGGTAACGCAGCGCCACGATGATCAGCATCGGCGGCAGACATCCGCCGGCGACGCCCTGCAGCGCGCGCAATACATAGAGCGCCGGCAGGTTCGGTGCAAACGGGCAGAGCAATCCAAACACCATCACGGCGAGCACGGCGCCGATCGTGAAGCGCTTGAGCGTGAACGTCACGCCGAACCACGGCGCGAACACCATCGTGGCCACGTTCGTCGCCTCGAAGAGGGTGGTCAGCCATGTCCCGTCGTCACGTCCGATCGAGAACGCGCCGCGGATATCGGCGAGTGCGACCGCGGTGACCTGTTCATTCAATATGGCGAGCAGTGATGCCAGCAACATGCCGAGCAGGCCGATTGCCAGACGCAGCGGCAGTGTCGCTTCGCTCGGCGTTTGCTGTACTGGGGGCGCTGAAACCGGCGCCGACGATGGCGCGAACTTCACTTCTCCTGTTCCAGTTATCGGTGCGTTGACGGTGTTCATAAAAGTCCGGCTACCCGTGTTTAATGCGGCATTTCGTGGGGAAATCTCCGTGTCGCGCCCGGCGCTTGCAAAGCATTGCTGCCGCGCATTCGGTTGATGAAATTCTAGGAGTAGGCCCGGCTTTCTGAAAGCCGACACAGGTCGCGTATCAGGCCATTTCGTGCGCAAATCCGGCCAACGTCACTATCGTTATGAAGACAAGGACAACGCGCTCACCCCAGGCAATGAATCTGCTCTTTAGGCAGAACAGCTTTTCATCCGCCTGGGGCGGCGCGATCAATCGCCTTATTACGGGGATACCGATATCGCGTTACGGCCGGCTCACGCCTTGGGCTGCACCGCTGCAAAGTATTGAGGCGCCTCGCGGCGATCGAACATTCCGTACTCCCGGACAATGCGGATGTGCCGCAGGCGCACAGACTTGGGCAGGGTCGTATTGCGCTCGAAGGCTTCAGCGGCCGCGAGGTCGTCCCACGTCGCTACCGCGATCACGTCGCCGGGTGTCATCAACGCGTCGAATGTGTCCCAGGCGACGAGGCCGGGTGCCTTCGTATCGAGTCCAAGCGCCTCTGCAACCGCTTGCGCACCCGCCTGCCTGACCCAGTCCGGCGCGTGTTGCGCGTCGAGTAGCGTGACCGCCTTGCCAAGTCCCGTTTCGGTTGCATCGAGGCGTTGCTCGACCAGCGTCTGCCCGGCCGGTACGCGCGTATCGGCGACCGTCTGGCCAATGCGCAGGCGATAGTCGGCAAACACGCGGTCGCGCGCCGCCTGCTGCACCTTGTGATGGTTCGTCGTCACTCGCCAGCGTATTAGCGACTTCTCATCACGCCAGCTCGATAGCGAGAGCAGCCATCCCTGGCGTGTCAAACTCGCGTAACGGGTGTTGTCGACGAAACCGTCGATCGCTTCGAGTTCCGGACGCAGCATCTTGGCCATGCCGAGATAGGCGTCGAATTGTTCGGATAACGGATTGACTTCGAGCATTGCAGAAAACATGGATTCCTTGGTCTGGTTGGGGACGCCTGGTCGGCTGGCAGGACACGGAATCGCAGCGATGCAGTCGATTTATCATCAGGCGACTGTCGCGCGATGGCTGAGTTGATTGTCGGAGATGGACAGGGCTTGTTGAAGCACAAGCAGGCCGCGTATTGGGCCATTCAATGCGCGAATTCTGCCAGCCTCGTCACAGACAATCAGCCACCGCGCCGATCCGGAAAAAGTCATTTTCCGTCTGCTCAACAAAGCCAATGCCACTGAGATGGAATATCGCAAAGGCCGCTCTGGTCGCTGATTTAAAGCGTTCGATATCGGCCATTTGTAGTCTTCTTCGAGTCAAGCGCGCAAAGAGAGCGTCACCATGCAAGGCATGGCGTTTAAGATCGCGGCATCTTCCTGGCGTCCGATGATGCGACGTCCCCGTGACAAGCGCGCAGGTCTATCGGCAAGCTGCAAACACATTGAAGTTGGAATCGAAATGGACAGATTGCGCGAGATGGAGGTGTTCGTTGCCATCGTCGACGGAGGCAGTTTCACTAGCGCGTCGGACAAACTGGGCATGTCCGCTCCCGCGGTGTCGCGGGCGCTCACCTCGCTCGAAGCCCGTTTGGGCGCGCAACTGCTTGCGCGAACAACCCGTTCAGTCCGGCCAACGGAGGCGGGTATGTCGTACCTCGATGCCTGCCGGAAGGTGCTGGATGCCGTCACGGACGCCGAAGCCGATGTCGCGGCGTGTCAGGACAATCCGGTAGGCACACTAACCATTTCCGCGCCGGTGCTGTTTGGCCAGCGCTTCATCGCTCCGTTAATCGATGCGTATGCCCAGCGCTATCCGGACGTCAGCATCAACGCGGTGTATGTCGATCGCACCACGCGACTTCTCGAGGAGGGCGTGGATGTCGCCATACGCATCGGCCACCTGGGCGATTCGTCGATCTATGCCATTCCGTTGGGTTTTGTACGGCGTCGAACCTACGCGGCTCCCGCGTATCTCGCGGCGCATGGCGAACCCGTTCATCCACGGGAGCTTGCCGATCACCATTGCGTGTCACTCACCGGCGTGACGAATCCTCTCGAATGGACGTTTCATGAAAACGGTTCGCGGCTATCGGTCCGGGTTCAACCGCGAATGATCGTCAACCTGGCGCCCGCAGCCGTGATGGCCACCGTCGATCGCGTGGGAATCACGCAACTGTTTTCCTACCAGGCGGCCCCTGAGGTGCTCAATGGAACGCTGCTGCCGGTCTTGACGGCATTCGAGCCCGAGTCGACGCCAGTCAACCTGCTGCATGTGGAGCGGCGCGGCGCAAGCGGTAAGATTCGGGCCTTCGTGGAGTTTGTGACGGACACCTTGCGCAGAAACGTGCATCTTCAACAACACATGGAGACCGCGCTGGCTGTGAATGAGACTTCTGGAATCTTGCGTTCGGTGAAATAGGGTGTGCCGAGGGCGCGAGCCGTTCAAGCAGACCCCGTCGACCCGGCCGGCGCGACGGCAAGACGAAGTTCACGGTAGGCAGCCACCAGCGCATCGAGGCTGAACGAGCGGTTCAGGCCGCTCGGATTGGGCAGCACCCATGCGCGCGCGCCGCCGAATGTGGTGGGCTGCGGCCCCCACCCGATGTCGCGGCTGCCCGACATTGCACTGAGCGCCATCTTGCCGAGGAAGGCCACGCATTGCGGCGCATAGCCTTCGATCTTCCGCTCGAACCCGGCAGCGGCCGCTTTGAATTCCCATGAGGACAGTTGGTCCGCCCGCGCGGTGGGACGCGAGACTACCGTGGTGAGACCACAGCCGTACTGAAGAAGTGTGTAGTCGTCGTTGGGTCCGATCTGTTCGGGAGTAAAACCCGCCAGATGAATGGCCCGCCAGAACCGATTACCTCGACCGGCAAAATGGCGGCCCGTCGACGCCGCTTGCACGCCCGGATTGATACCGCAAAATACGACGGATAAACCCGGCTCAAGGAGATCAGGAAGAGATCGAAACAGATCGGCGCGAGTCACAGATGGTGTCAGTGTGTTCATTAGATGAAGTACATTCGAGGCGCCGCGTGGCAACCAGCCTGCGCAGATTCTCGACCTAGTCGACCATTTCCAGTTCCGCTGTTTCGACTTGCTCTTCCACGTCGGCCGATGTCCACTGCTTACCCACCGCGCCACGGAATCGCTGGCGATACTGTCTGGGCGTGACGTTGAGCCGCCGGAAGAACGTGGCTCGCATATGCGTGGCGCTGTGAAAACCGCAATTGAACGCCACGGTCTTCAGAGGCGCATCGGTTTCCTCGAGCAATTTCCTCGCGGTGTCGACGCGAACCTGTTCGACAAACGCCGAAGGCGTCACCTTCGCATACTTCGCGAATAACCGCGAGAAAGTACGGCGGCTGACCGACACGGCGCTGGCGAGCTGTTCGATCGACAACGCTTCGGTTATGTGCTCGGTCACGTAGCGGAGCACCTTGCCGACGATCGGATCCTGGTCCTTGCGCACTCCAACGTAAGGACTGTATTGAGATTGTCCGCCTTCGCGCTGGATGTAGACCACCAGACGTTTCGCAACCCGCACCGCCAGTTCGTGCCCCCAGTCTTCGGCGACGAGCGAAAGACACAGGTCGATGCCCGCCGTCACGCCGGCGGAGGTAAAGAGGCGTCCATCGCGGATAAAGATGCGGTCGGGCTGCACGGACGCCTGCGGAAACTCGTCGGCGAGGCGGCTTGCATCCGCCCAGTGCGTGGTCACTTCCTTGCCGTCGAGCAGGCCAGCGCGCGCGAGCACGAATGCGCCGTTGCAAACGGAACCGAACCGGCTTGCGCCACCCGCCTGATCTTGCAGCCACTTCAGAAACCTGGGCTGCGGCTGGACATTGGGCAAGCGCGGTCCGCCTGCCACTAGCAGCAAGTCGAATGGCGTGTCGAAGTCCGTATAGCCATGGGGAACCGTGAGTTGCATCCCGTTGGAGCAGGTTACGGTACCGGCTTCGTTTCCTACGAGCAAGACCTCGTATTTCTGATGCTCGGGCAAAAATGTGTTTGCTTCGGCGAATACGTCCAAAGGGCCAGCGACATCCAGCGCCTGCACATCATCGAGTACAACAATGGCGACTTTCATGGCGTGACCCTCGTTGCTAATTGCTGGCGTTCATGCCAGCGTCCCTCGCGCGGGCCGGTTGGCCCACCGTTCGCGATTCCGCGCGCATCCGGTGAGCGGCTTGCGCGCCGGCTCGCGACACAGGTGCCTCTTCGCTGCAGTGACTATAAGGGCGAAGCGCCACGGGATAAATGCGCTAGCCCGAAAATCACTTGTTACACCAGGTGGGGGTATTCAAACCGGGAAATACTGCTAGGGAGGCGCGTGGACACGCTCGTTGGCTATCGCGCATGGCGCCATCGGCTGCGTGGCCCAAATTTCACCTCCATTGGCCAGCGAAAGCGCCAACGATGCACACAGTCGCTGCGCCGACTACCTATTCTTGTTCTCATCAATGCGGCTGGGAACGTAAAGCCCGGGCGCACCAGAGAATCTGTCGCCGGCGCAATGCACGTCCGTCCCTAGCCCCTGGTTGCGCGCCGGACTCGCCACGATGAGGCTACAGCCGTCTCACACATGTCACGGTCGAGATTCAGACCATGACGCGAATGGAGGACAGATTCATCATGTTGATGGAAAAAATTCAAAGCTCTTTTCTGTTCGGGGGCAACGCGCCCTACGTCGAGGAGCAATACGAACTCTACCTGGCCGACCCGGCATCGGTCGCGGATGAGTGGCGCGCGTATTTCGATGCGTTGCGCGAAACTCCCGCTATCGACGGCAGCGACCGCGATGACGAGCCGCACGCGCCGGTCGTTTCCACCTTCGTCGATCTGGCCAGGCGCTCGCGCGCCACGCAGATCACGCTCGATGACGGCCTTGCGATCGCCAGAAAACAGGTGGCCGTGCAGTCGCTGATTGCCGCGTACCGAATGATCGGCACGCGCAAGGCGAACCTGGACCCACTGCTGTGGACGCCGCCGAAGGCTTCGATCGAACTCACGCCAGCGTTCTACGGCCTATCGGCAGCCGACATGTCCACGCGCTTCAGCACCGCCGACACGTTTCTTTTCGACGAAGACGCCACGCTGCAGGACATCGTCGCGGCGCTCGATCAGACTTACACGGGCACACTCGGCGCCGAGTTCATGCATCTGGCCGATGCCGGCGAGCGCCGCTGGTGGCAGATGCAACTCGAGTCGACCCGCGCGAAACCTTCGTTCCAGGTAGCGGAGAAACAACGCTTCCTCGAACGTCTGACGGCTGCTGAAGGACTGGAGAAGTACCTGCACACGCGCTATGTCGGGCAAAAGCGTTTCTCGCTGGAAGGCGGCGAATCGTTGATCGTATTGCTGGATGAACTCGTTCGCTACGGCGCATCGAAGAAGGTCGCCACGGTGGTGATGGGCATGGCGCACCGTGGGCGTTTGAATGTACTCGTGAACATTGTCGGCAAGCCTTTGCGCGCGCTCTTCGACGAGTTCGAGGGCAAGAGCGGCGACCCTCTGCCGGCCGGCGACGTCAAGTATCACAAGGGCTACAGCAGCGTCACGCAGACGGACGACGGGCCCGTCGAGGTCGTGCTTGCGTTCAATCCTTCGCACCTGGAAATCGTCAATCCGGTCGTACAGGGCATGGCTCGCGCCAAAGGAGACGCCTCGGACAAGGGCGACGGCAGCGACGTGCTGCCTGTCGAAATTCACGGCGATGCGGCAATGTCCGGGCAAGGCGTCGTAATGGAGACGTTGAGCCTGTCATACACGCGCGGACACGGCACGGGCGGAACCGTCCACGTGGTCGTGAACAATCAGATCGGCTTTACGACTTCTGATCCGCGCGATACGCGCTCGTCGTTCTACACCACCGATATCGCGAAGATGATCGAGGCGCCGGTTCTGCACGTCAACGCCGACGACCCGGAAGCAGTGGCCATGGCGGTGCGCCTCGCGCTCGACTATCGCACGACGTTCAGGCGCAGCGTGGTGATCGATCTCGTCTGTTTCCGCAGGCACGGGCATCAGGAACAGGACACGCCCGCTATCACGCAGCCTCTCATGTACCGCGCGATTGCCAGCCACCCGGGCGTGAGGACCGTGTATGCCCAACAGTTGATCAAGGAAGGCGTGGTGACGCCGGACCAGGTCAAGGATTACTTCGAAGCGCAGCGCGAAAGCCTAGAGCACGCGAGAGAGAGCAACGCGGTCGAGGCAGCCGTCCAGCCGGACGATATACCCGCATGGCCGAAGTTTCTCGAGGACTATGCCGGCCCGGTCCAGTATGGGCCTCCGTTGCCCGCTCAGGTGCGTGCGCTGGCGCAGCAGGTCTCGACCGTTCCGGAGGGTTATGAGCTGCATCCGCTGGTCGGCAAGATGATCGCCGCACGCCGCGAGATGGCCGCGGGAAACAAGCCGCTCGATTGGGGCATGGGCGAGCACATGGCATTCGCCTCGTTGCTGGGCGCCGGGATCGATGTCCGCCTGAGCGGTCAGGATAGCGCGCGGGGCACCTTCAATCACCGTCACGCCGTTCTGCATAACCAGACGCGCGCGAGCCGGTCGGAGGGCGTCTACATTCCGCTGGAGCATATCGGCGAGGGGCAAGGCCGGTTTACCGTGACGAACTCCATTCTGTCGGAGGCGGCCGTGCTGGCGTTCGAGTATGGCTACTCGACCGTGAATCGCGATGCGCTCGTCGTGTGGGAAGCGCAGTTCGGGGACTTCGCGAATGGTGCGCAGGTCGTGATCGATCAGTTCATCGCGGCGGGCGCCGCGAAGTGGGGGCAACGCAGCGGGTTGACGCTGTTCCTGCCGCATGGCCAGGACGGGCAGGGACCGGAACATGCGTCGGCGAGGCTCGAACGCTATCTGCAACTCTGCGCGCAGGACAACATGCGGGTAGTCCAACCGACCACGCCCGCGCAACTGTTCCACTTGCTGAGGATGCAAGCGGCTGTCTTCGATCGCCGGCCGCTCGTCGTGATGACGCCCAAGTCGCTGTTACGTCATCCGGAAGCCGTCAGCACGCTCGACGATCTGGCCACGGGTGCGTTCCGCGAGATTCTGGTGGATACGCAGGCCGAGGCGTCGCGGGCATCGAGTGTGGAGCGCGTGATCGTGTCTTCCGGCAAGGTCTATTTCGATCTGCTGGAACATCGCCGCACGTCGGGTGTTGCCGACACGCCGCTCATTCGCGTCGAACAGTTGTATCCGTTTCCGTCCCGGCAGCTCGCCGCGGAGTTCGCGCGCTATCCGAACCTGAAGACGGTGGTCTGGTGTCAGGAGGAGTCGCGCAACCAGGGCGCGTGGAGCTTCGTCGAACCGCAGTTGCGCGAGATCGTGCCTTCGGCCGCGCAACTGCGGTATGCGGGGCCGGCGGCTTCCGCGTCGACCGCGCCCGGTTACCACGCGGTCCACGCGGCGAGGCAGGCTGCGCTGATTTCGAGTGCATTCGGGGACTGACGGCGCGAGCGTAGTGCGGTGATGCCGGTGCATCACCGCCATGGCTCAAATCCGGCCTATCCTGGCCTGGATACACGCTCTTTTATGCGTGTGCGCAGCCTCGATCATTGTCAGAATGAACAAAGCCGTTTCTCACGATACTTCCAGACGCACATCAAAAAAGTGCTGAATGGGCTGCGCTTTGCACGGAGAACCCGTCGGAGCAATCGCCCATAAGCTGGTCAGGAACATACGCTGTTCTCGAGTTGGAAGGGAAATCGACCGTAGATTTTTGGCCGCTGATGTTCTCGGCGCCCGTTTCCATGCGAGCCAGCCATGACCCAAAACCCCAATGTTGCTTTAGACGCTCTCCTGAAACCGGCGGCTGCCGGCGAATCGATGTCGGGCGCCGACATCATCCTGCGCGTGCTCAGCGAACAGGGCGTCGATACCGTATTCGGCTATAGCGGCGGCGCCATTTTGCCGACGTACGACGCCGTGTTTCGTTTCAACGAAATGCACGCGCAAACGCCCGAGCGTCAGATCAAACTCGTCGTGCCCGCCAATGAACAGGCCGCCGGCTTCATGGCCGCCGGTTACGCGCGCGCGAGCGGAAAGGTCGGTGTCTTCATGGTGACGTCGGGCCCCGGCGCGACGAACGCGGTGACGCCGATCGCCGACTGCAACGGCGATTCGATCCCCGTCGTCCTCATATGCGGGCAGGTGCCTCGTGCCATGATCGGCACGGATGCTTTCCAGGAAGCGCCCGTCTTCAACATCATGTCGGCGTGCGCGAAGCAGGTGTTTCTTGTGACCGACCCGGTGAAGCTCGAACAGACGCTGCGGACCGCGTTCGAAGTCGCGCGCACCGGCCGTCCAGGTCCGGTCGTCGTGGATGTGCCCAAGGACATCCAGAACTGGACCGGCACTTACCAGGGGCAAGGTACGCTGGAGTTTAGAGGCTATTCCGACCGTCTTCGAATGGTGGCAAAAGGTGCTCGTCTCGACGAGGGCAAGCGCAGCGACTTTTTCGATCTGCTGGCGCAAAGCAAACGGCCGCTGCTGTATGCCGGCGGCGGCATTATCGCGGCCGGCGCGACCGCTGAGCTGCGCCGGTTTGCCGAGCGCTTTGGAATCCCCGTGGTGACCACCTTGATGGGTCTCGGCGCCATATCCGTGAAACACGAACTGGGCCTCGGCATGCTCGGTATGCACGGCGCTGCGTGTGCGAACTACGCGGTGGAGGACTGTGACTTCCTGATCGCGGTCGGCGCCCGCTTCGACGACCGGGTCGCCGGTGGCCGCCCTGACGCATTCGCGCCGAGAGCGCGGCATGTCGCGCATATCGACATCGACGAGGCGGAAATCAACAAGGTGAAACGGGCGCACTGGACGCACGTGGGCGACGCCAAAGAAACCTTGCTGTCGCTGATGAAACACGGCCCCGCCGTGCAACCACGTTTGGACTGGCTCGATCGTATCGAGGAACTGAAGCGAGTCTACGGTATGAACTACGACCGGAATAGTCCGGCAATTCAGCCGCAATTCGTCGTCGAAAAGCTCAGTGACCTGACCGGCGGGCGAGCTATCGTCACCACGGGCGTCGGCCAGCATCAGATGTGGGCTGCGCAATTTTTCGACTTCGTCGAGCCGCGCAGCTTCCTGACTTCGGGCAGCATGGGGACCATGGGTTTCGGGCTGCCCGCGGCTATCGGTGCTCAACTGGCGCGGCCGGATGCCCTTGTGATCGACATCGATGGCGACGGCAGCATCCGCATGAATATTGGCGACCTGGAAACGGCCACCACTTATGGCGTGCCGGTCAAGGTCCTGTTGCTGAACAATCTCGGTGACGGGATGAT
Source organism: Paraburkholderia dipogonis (assembly GCF_042680985.1). Taxonomy (NCBI): domain Bacteria; kingdom Pseudomonadati; phylum Pseudomonadota; class Betaproteobacteria; order Burkholderiales; family Burkholderiaceae; genus Paraburkholderia; species Paraburkholderia dipogonis. Next base: position 10,461 of record NZ_JBHUFR010000008.1, read on the forward strand.
CCGGCAATGGCAGCGTCTCTTTTACGAGGGCCGCTTGTGCGTGAGCGACAAGTCGCTGCATCGCAAGGATTTTGTCATGGCGGCGCAGGCCGACGGGTTCGAGTTTGCGCGTCGCGTTGCAACCCTGAGCGAACTCGAGGGCCAGCTTAAGGCCTTCATCGAATTCGACGGACCGGCTTTCCTCGAAGTGATGGTCGACGAAAACGCCGATGTGTTTCCGATGGTGGGACCGGGGCAAAGCTACGCGAATATGGTCACCGGGCCGTTCATTCCGTCGCGGGCCGAGCCGGAAGCCAAAGGGAAGGACTCACCGCGTCAGGCGGCTGCGGATATGTTCTAGCCATACGTCGTGTGTGATTCTTGCGATCTTCCGCGCCCGCTCAGAACGACGTGCCAATCTGAAACTGGAACTTCTGATACTTGTCAGTCGCATGTTTGACGACTGGAAAGCCGAGTGACAACTTGAGCGGGCCGATCGGAGAAATCCATTCGAGACCCGCGCCATAGCTGTATCGCAAGCCGTTGGCGCCGGTGCTGTTGCCTTCGTCGCCCCAGACGTTGCCGGCGTCGAGGAAGGTGAATACACGCAGCGTCCGGTCCCAGCCGCTGCCCGGCAGCGGGAATGTCATCTCGACGTTGGCCACCACCATCCGCGAGCCGCCGATCGGGTCGCCGGTGGTCTTGTCGGTCGGCCCGAGCGAGCCGGCCTCGTAACCGCGCACCGAGCCAATGCCGCCCGCGTAGTAGTTCTTGAAGATCGGATAGGCCTTGCCGGCAAAACCATTGCCGTAACCGCCTTGCAGGTTCAGGCCAAGAATGAAGCCGCGCGCGAACGAGTAGTAGTACTGCGCCTGCACGTCTGCTTTGTAGTACTCGGTGCCGCCGGCCGGCGTGCCGACTTCGCCGTTGGTCTGGAGGAAGTAGCCGCGACTCGGCACGAGCGCGCTGTCGCGATTGTCGCGAGCCCAGCCAGTCGTCAGCGGCACGTTGTTCACCACGCGGCCGAATTCGGAGACGTAATCCAGATAGCTTTGCGGTGTGGAGGAATCCGTGTTGAGGCGGTTCTGTTCAAGCCCGACACCGAAATAAACCGTATCCGCTTCGGAAAACGGAATGCCGAATTTCAGATCCGCACCCATCGTGATGATGCGGAAGCTCGTGTCCGTGTAGTTGTAGAGCGGATAGCTGGTGCGGTAGTACACGTCGGTGATGCGCTTGATGCCGTCCACCGTGAAATACGGATCGGTTTGCGTCACCGTCAGCGTGCGGTAGGTCTTCGCGGTGTTCACGTTCACGGCCAGGCTCGTGCCCGAACCGAATACGTTGTCCTGTGAGACACCGGCTGAGAGCACCACCTTGTCCGTGGATGAGAAGCCCGCGCCCAATGTAATCGCACCAGTGGGTTTCTCGCTCACCTTGACGTCCACGTCGACCTGATCGGGCGAGCCTTCCACCGGTACGGTGGTGACGTCGACGTCGGTGAAATAGCCGAGACGGTTGACGCGGTCTTTCGAAAGCGTGAGACGGTTCGAATCGAACCACGAACTTTCGAGTTGACGCATTTCGCGGCGCACCACTTCATCACGCGTACGCGTGTTGCCGATTACGTTGATATGGCGCACATAGACGCGGCGGCTCGGGTCCACCTGCAGTGTCAGATCGACTGTATGGCGTTGCTGGTCGATCTTCGGCACCGCATTGACGGTGGCGAAAGCATAGCCATATTCGCCGAGCTTATCGACGATCGCCTTGGTGGTGGCCTGCAGTTTCTCGGCGGAAAAACGCTCACCGGCTTTGATATTCACGAGCTTTTTCAATTCGGCCTCGCGATCGAGCAGGTTGCCGGCAAGTCCGATCGACGCAATCGCATACGGCTCGCCTTCATGCAGCGTGACCGTGAGGTACATCTCCTTCTTGTCCGGCGTCAGCGACACCTGGGTCGACTCGATACTGAACTCCAGATAGCCGCGATTCAGGTAATACGAGCGCACGTGTTCCAGATCGCCAGTTAGTTTGTCTTTCGCGTACAGATCGTTCTTGGTGTACCAAGAGAACCAGTTCGGCGTGGATAATTGCATCTCGTCGCGCAATGTATCGCTGCTGAACGCCTGGTTGCCGATGAAGTTGATCTGGCGAATCTTCGCGCTCGGACCTTCGGCGACCGAGAACAGCACGGCCACCCGGTTGCGGTCGATCGGCGTGATCGTGGTGGTGACTTCGGCGGCGTAGTAACCGCGCGTCAGGTATTGGCGCTTGAGTTCCTGTTCGGCTTTATCGACCAGCGCCTTGTCGTAATAGCGGCCTTGCGACAACCCGACCGAACTGAGCGCCTTGGTCAGATTTTCCTTGTCGAACTCGTGAATGCCCGCGAAATCGATCGTGCCGACCGCGGGACGTTCCTGCACAGACACGACGACAGTATCGCCCTGCGTCGAGATCCGTACTTCGTTGAAGAAGCCCGTGGCATAGAGCGCGCGAATCGCCTCCGATGCCTTCTCGTCGCTGAACCTGTCACCTTGCTTGATGGGCAGATAGGCGAACAGCGTGCCGGGCTCGACGCGTTTCAATCCCTCGATGCGAATGTCCTGCACCACGAAAGCTTGCGCGGCGTGGACGGATCCGCTTGTCAGCGCGATACCGGCGAGCGAGAGCGCACCGGCTAGACGGCTCGTTAATACTTGAAGGTTCATCTTGGGTTTCAGTCCCGATGTATCGCACACCAACGCGCAAGAGAGCGATGCATTCGAAACGGCGTGCCTTGGCTCTGGAAAGCGCGAAGTATAGGGACGCGCGCGCCGCCGATCGTTACTGAAAACTTTCCGTCCATTAGGGTTGCTAACGTGCGCGCCGTGCTCGTTGGCCAGGCGTGTGCGGTTTGCGGGCGGTGCGTCGAAATAAAGCGTTACAGAACCCAAGGAAGCGTAGGGGGCGTGTAACCCAGCAGCCGGCGTGCGCTGCTATCGTCCATTGGTCGATTCCGCTACCTGCGAAACGCGTTTCTGGAGAAGCGATCATGATTGAATACTTTTCACCCGCGGTTCTCGCGGCGGTCCTGCGTGTCAGCTCGACGCCGGTCTTTTCGATCCATCTGGCTCTGGCCTCGCTGCTCGCTCCGCGTGAGGCATCCGGCAGCGCGCCGGCTACGGCGGACGGCACGGCCGTGAGCCGTGCAACGCCACGGCAGGAGGGCGCGGGCCGTGTCTGATGCGTCGACCTTCATGCTGGATTCGATTACCGACATGCAATTGACCGCGGACGGCCAATATCTGCTGATTCACGGTAATCAGCCTACGGCCGCGTTGCACCGGTCGGTGCTCAACGACTTGCTGGTCGCGTTGCCGAACGCCATCGAACACGCCGACCGTATGCTTCATAACGATCAGGAGATGGGTTTCGCGCTGCACTGCCAAGGCTGGGAAGTCGGCCGGCTCGACGGTATGGAGATGGTGGTGATCCGCTTCCGGCTATCCGGCAGCGCGGGCTTGTCGTTTTCGTTGCCGGCCGGGCAGATTCCGTACCTGCTGCAAGCGCTCGGCGGTGCGGCGGGCGTGAATGCGGCGGGCGCGAGCGAGTCCCGCTCGAACGACATGACGCTTCAGTAACGCCCGCTCGATGCACTCGGTCGCCTCGATCCACTCGCGCGTGACGCGGCTCGAACGGGCGCTTGCCCGGCTTTCTCTTCACCGCGCCGCATTGCTGCGTCCTTTATCCTTTCCGGGCATTACCTGATTTGATACTACGCCGTGTTTTTCAGCGTCTGCGTTTGCGGCCGCTCGTTCCTTTCGTGCTGTGCGCGGCGGGATGCGCGCCCCTTGCCGGTCACGCGCAACTGGCCGGCACCGCGGCAGCGCCCGAATCGCTCGACGGCATCTGGGGGCTGCGCCTCGCGCCGCAATTAAGCGAGCAACCCTTGCGGCCGGGCAACCAGCCCGTCACCTCGGCGATCGCCGATTCGATGACCACCACGCCCAGCACGGACGTTGCGTTGCGAGGACATGCGCAGTTGCGGCGCCCGGCGTCGGTCGTGGCGGGCGACGCGCTCTATTACGACGTCGATCGCGACAAGGCCGATGCTTATGGCCACGTGCACCTCGTCGACAACGGCAACGTGTTCGACGGCCCGGACGCGCATTTCTACGTGGAAGCGAACGAAGGCTATATCAGCGTGCTGAAGTACAGGTTTTATCTCAGCGGCGGATGGGGCAGCGCCGAGCGCGCGGATGTGCTCGACAACGAACGCACCGTTGTTCATCACGGCACGTACAGCACGTGTCAATGCGAGTCGGCGCCCGCGTGGTATCTGAAGGCATCCGAATTCGATATCGACAGCGGCAATGATGAAGGTATCGCCCACAACGGCGTGCTGTTTTTTCAGGGCGTGCCGCTGCTGGCTAGCCCGTGGCTGTCGTTTCCATTGTCGGGTGCCCGTCGCAGCGGTTTCCTGCCGCCGACGTTCTCGGTCAGTTCCACCAACGGCGTCGACGTCGCATTACCGTACTACTTCAATCTCGCGCCGAACTACGACCTCACGCTCACGCCACGCATCATGTCGCGCCGAGGCGAGATGCTGACGGCGGATTACCGCTATATCCAGCCGAACGATTCGGGAACGATGTCGCTCGCGTGGCTGCCGCACGATGCGATAACCGGCACACAACGCTATTCGATTGCGTTGAATCAGAACTGGAATCTCGGTTCGGGCCTGAGCGCCTATGTGAACTACAACCGCGTGTCGGACTCGACGGTATCGACCGATCTGGCGTCGGGCGTGGCTTTTCCGACCGGCTCCACTACGCTGTATCAGCAGGAGGCGGGCCTCAACTATACGAATGGGCCGTGGAGCGTGCTGGCTCGCGAGCAGCGCTGGCAGGCTTTCTCGAGCGACTCCACGTATAACCGCGAACCCCAGGTCAACGTGCGATATGCGCGCTATGACGTGGGTGGCTTCGACTTCGGCGCGGAAAGCGACGCGACGCGCTTCACGATCTCGTCTTCGGATATGACGCAAGGCAACCGCGTCGTGTTCAACCCTTACGTGAGCTATCCGATCGAACGGCCCGGCTGGTTCATCACGCCGAAGCTCGCGTGGCATTTCGCCGCCTACGATCTGACTTCGATCGGTACGGACGTGCCCGCCGGCGAGCCGAAATCGTTCAGCGTGAACGTGCCCACCTTCAGCCTCGACTCGGGCATGCGGTTCGAGCGCAGTGTGCGGCTCTTCGGACAATCGTACCTGCAGACGCTCGAACCGCGCCTCTTCTATGTGTACACGCCGTATCGCAACCAGGCGTTCGCGCCGCTGTTCGATACGGCGGCGGCCGATTTCGGGCTCACGGAACTGTTCATGCCGAACAGCTTCGTCGGCAACGACCGGGTGTCGGACGCCAATCGCGTCACCGCCGCACTGACCACGCGTTTTATCGATCCCGCGAGTGGCGACGAGCGCGCCCGCTTCATTCTCGCGGAGCAGTACGACTTCCGCACGCCGCGCGTGACCCTGGAAACCGGCGATGCGCTCAGCACGGTCGCTCGCACCGGTGTGATCGCGGGGGCGTCGTACAAGGTGGGTCCGGATTTCACGACCGAACAGGCGGTGGAGTACAGCCAGGCCAACCATTACCTCACGCACGCTGAAGCCGGCTTCGGCTGGGCGCCGGGCGCACGCCAGGTGTTGAACGTCGCGTACCGCTATACGCGTGCCAACAGTACGCTCGATTACCAGCCGGTCAATCAGTTCATCGTGTCGGAGCAGTGGCCGCTCGCGCACAACATGGTGAGCGTGGCGCGCGTGAATTACGACATGAGCACGCACCGCCTGATCGCGGGTTTGCTGGGACTTCAGTACGATGCGGATTGCTGGTCGTTGGGCGTGGCGTTCGAAAAGTACACCAACGCCACGAGTTCGACCACCTCGCCGAGCACGGGCACGCGTGTGCTGATGCAGCTTCAGCTGAAGGGTTTTTCACAGGTGGATAACGGCCTGCTCAACCAGTTTCGCGCGAACGTGCCGGGCTATACGCCGGCTTCGACGCTCAACGAGCCGACCTCGCGATTCAGCGACTATCCGTAAGCGAGCTATGGCTTGTCTCACGGTTTGCCGCGCACCAGCGACTCCGGATGGCGCTCCAGATAATCGGCCAGCGCGTTCAGCGATTGCAGCGTGCGGGTCAACTGTTGCAGCGCCTGATGCACATCCGACTGCATTGGCGAGTCGTGCTGCAACGCCGCCTCGGCCGAGCCGAAGGTTTGCCGCGCCGCGGCGAGTGTGTCGCGCGCCTGCGGCACGACTTCGTTGTTGAGCCGGTTGAACAGCGCGTCGGCGTTTTTAAGCGACGTGTTCAGATTCGAGCCAATCTGATCGAACGGAATCCGGTCGAGCTTCTTCGCGATGTCGGCCACCTGCGTCTGCAACGCGTCGAGCGTGTTTGGAATGGTCGGCAGCTGGATCGGCTCGTTAGTGGTGTCGAACTTGACGGGCGCGGCGTTGGGGAAGATGTCGAGCGCGATGTACAACTGGCCCGTCAGCAGGTTGCCGGTGCGCAATTGCCCACGCAAGCCGCGCTCGACGAGACGCCGCAGCAGTTCGTGGCTAGCCTCGGTACCCGCCTCGGGCATGGCAGCGCCGCGGGAGCGTCGGCGCAGGCGGTCGGGGTACAGATCCAGCGTCACCGGCATGACGAAGCGGCGCGCGTGCGGATCGTATTCGACGCCGATGTCCGTCACCTGGCCCAGCACGATGCCCCGGAAGTCGACCGTCGCGCCCACCGACAGTCCGCGCAGCGACTGACTGAAGATCATCACCGTGCGTACCCGTATGCCGTCCGGCGCGCGCATGGCGTCCACTTCGTCGGCGGCGAGCCAGAAGTGGGTTTTCTCCGCGGCCGGCGTGCCCATCGGCTGGCCGGGCGGCGTCTGGAAGGCGAGGCCGCCGACCAGAATCGCCGCGAGCGACTGCGTGTTGACGACGAAGCCGGTCGAATCGAGCCGCACGTCGACGCCGCTCGCATGCCACCAGCGCGAATTCGAGCCGACGTACTGGTCGTACGGCGCGGCGACGAACACCTGCATGGTCACGCCCGTGCCGTCCTTGTCGAGCGAAATGCCGTAGACCTGGCCCACCTGCACGCGCCGGTAGAAAATCGGCGAGCCGATGTCGATCGAGCCGAGCGAATCGCCGTGCAACGTGAAGCGGTGGCCTTTCTGATCCGCGGTGATGGGCGGCGGCGTCTCCAGCCCGACAAACTCGGTTCGAGTCTCCGTAGAGCGGCCGACATCCACGCCGATATACGCGCCCGAGAGCAGCGTGCCGATGCCCGACACGCCGGCGGCGCCCACGCGAGGGCGCACCACCCAGAAGCGGGTGTCCTTGACAGCGAACTTCTCTGCCTGCCTGGTGAGTTGCACGGCGATCTGCACGTGCGTGCGATCCTTCGACAGCGTGATCGACTTCACCGAACCGATTTCGACGTCCTTGTACTTGACCTGGGTCTTGCCGGGTTCGAGGCCTTCGGCGTTGTCGAAGACGAGCGTGATCGCCGGGCCGCGCTCCGTGGCCGCTCTGACGACCAGCGCGAGACCGATCAACGCCGCGATCAGCGGCACGACCCAGACGAGCGAGGGCAGCCAGCCGCGCCGCGGCACGATATCGGGATCGGGCAGATCGGGCGGCAAGGCGGGTCCTTGTGGGCTACTCATTGCTAGGTTCCGAAGCGTGGCTGGGCGCGGCCTGCCTGTCGCTCGCCGCGCGAGCCCGCAGGCGGGCGCGAATCGAATGGCAACGCCATGCTCACCGCTAGTTCCGGGGCGCCATACGGCGGGCGCCCGCGCGCGATTGCGCCCTGCGGCGCCGACGCCGCGCTCAGGGCTTCACGGCCTCCCACGACGAGTCCGGATCGAACGATTTGAGCGCTGCGGCGGCGGCCGCCGAATTCGGGCCGAGGTTCTTCTGGTAGATCTGCCTGTCCTGATTGACGATGAAGCTCATCACGCCCGTCTTGCCGTATTCAGCGGGCCATGCAACGACGGCGTAACCGTTGGTCATCGCGCCGTTCTCGACGTAGTTCTGACTGCCGCCTTTCGCATGCGGCCCTTGCGCGGTCAGAATGCGGAAGTGATAGCCGTAATAACCCTCTTTCGAGATGTTGCCGGTAGGCGGCATCGCCGCGGCAAGCGGGCCGAGCGGACTCTCTTTTTCACCCGACGCGTTCGGCCAGTACAAGCCGTCGTGCTGGCCCGGTGTGCTGACGATGCGTTGCGCGTAATGCTGGGTTAGCGCCTGATAGTCGCCTTGCGCATCGAGAATGGCGAGCGATATCAGCATGGCCGCGTTCTCATTGCGACCGATGCGGCGTGTCGCGATCTCCTCGCGGGCGACAGTGGGATCGAAGCGCCAGCCTCTCGACGTCTGCACGAGCGGTATCGGCAACGTCCAGCCGCTGGTGCCGACCGACAGATGCTTGCTCGCGTGGCCGTTCAGCGGCGCTGGATCGTCGACGATCTGGTGCCCCTTCGACCATGCGCCAAGAAAGTCGTAGATATCCTGTTCACCGATGTTTTGGGTCGGAATAAAGCGAGTGAAGTCCTTGCCGAGCACATGCTGCATGGCGGGATGGTCGCTGCTGGCGAGCGCTTCGACGAACGCGTCGACAGCGGCCTCGGGCGTCGGATACACGGCTTGTGCATGCGCCCCGGAAGCGCCGCTCAACAGCACGGCGAACCCGAGGGCGGTAGCGGCGCGGCGCGGACTGGGCGCGCGAGCAAAGGCTTCGGCCAGACGTGCGCCGGGGATGTGGAACATGCGGAACATGTGGAACATGCGGATGCGGATCATGAGCGGCTCCTGTGAGATCGGTTCAATGCCGGCCGAAGTGACGCTGGCCACCGCCACCCGCGCCGAAGCCGCCGCCGCGTTGCTGCCCGCCGCCGCCCGCGCCAAAGCCGCCGCCGCGTTGCTGGCCGCCGCCTCCCGCTCCCAGATTGCCGGCACGTTGCTGACCGCCGCCGTTCGCGCCAAGTCCGCCGCCGCGGTTGCTCGTCTGCGCCTGCCGGCTGGCTTGTCCGCGCTGCACGTCGCGCTGCGCATCGCCGCCATTGCCCGCGCCACGCAACGCGTTGTCGCGGTTCACGTTCTGCGCGCTGTCGCGAATGCCGCCGGCCGTGTTGCCGCCCTGGTGGATGCCCTGCACGCGCTGGCTGGCCGTTCCGCCCAGGTTCTGGCCGGTGCGGTTCTGCAAGGTCTGCTGAGCCTGCGCACGCGAGGCCGCCGCTGCCGACGTATCGCGCCCGCGATACGCATCGCGTTGCGCGCTGCCCACGTTGGCCGAGGTATTGCGGTTGAAGGTCGAATTCCGGTTCCAGTTGGTCGTGCTGCTATTCACGTCGAGCCGCCGGTTCACATTGATGTTGTTGAACTGATTCACGTTGATGTTGACGCTGTGATTGTTCCAGTTGACGTTGCTCCACAGCGAACTGGTGATCGCCACGCCGATGCCGAACGCGATACCCGCGGCGAGACCGCTGGCCACGGCATAGCCCGGCGGGGGCGGCACATACACGGGCGGGTAGGCCGGATAGGGCCACACGCCATAGACGACCGTGGGGTTGTACGTGGGCACATAGACGACCTGCGGGTTGACCGGCACGATCTGGATCGTGCTCTGCTCGACTATCACTTTCTGCTGCGGGTTGGTCTGCAGGTTGCCGGCTTTCTGCGCCTGTCTGCGCAGTCGCTGCACGGAGTCCATCACGTCGTTCGGCTGCGCGAGAAAAGCGTTGCCGAGTTGCGCGACCCAGTCGGGTTTTGACGCCATGGTGGCCAGCACCTGGGGAAACGCCACCAGCGATTGCACGCTCGGGTCCCACGGTTCCGACGCGACCGCCTTCACGGCGTCGTCGCCCTGGAGTTTCGGATTGGCCTTCGACCATGCCGCCGCTGCCGGTACGTCTTGTGGAAAGGTGGAGGCCATCAGCACCTGCGCGAGGAGCGCGTCGGGGTAGAGCGCGAGCGGCGCGGTCAGCGAGTCCAGTTGCTGGTTCGAGATTTTCGCCGAGGTCGGCGCGGCGGTTTGCGCATGAGCGGCCGGCGCCGCGACATCGAGCAATAGCGGCGGGCCGGCCAGTGCGGTCAATGCGGCGAGAAGAATTCGCGATCCTCTCTGGTATGCCCTGGAGCGTTTCACGATCAGCTCTCCCTTTTTGGAAGTTGTTTGTGGCGCAGTGGTGCGGTGCGTGAGACATCGACGCCGTGACCGTGCCCCGAAGTAGCCGGTCGCTTAAGACGGGGTGGATCACCGGTGCAGCGCTCGGTGATGCGGAAGCCGCGAGAATCGAACTTCAAACGGACTCCGAATTGTGTTGCGAGCAAGGTGCTTCTGAGTTATCCGGTCGATGTATTCGTGGCGCATTCATGACGACACGCGGAATACGCCGCATGTGCAGCGTGAGTGATGCATGCATGCGAGACACCGTGAATCGCAATGGCACGATCACTAATAAACCTTTCCGCCGACGCGTGCAAACTTTTGGTCAAAAAAATTCTGGTTGAATTTCCTTTGTCGATGGATTAACGGCGTGATGCTTGCCGGATTTTTTCGACGGGTAGCGCTTCTGACAAGCCGAAGCGCACGCCGGAAAAAGAGCACACGCTGACGGCCGTCACGTTGACGCCTTAACGAACCTCGAAGATCGCTTCAACCTCGACGGACGCCGCGGCGGGCAGCGTGGCGACGCCGACCGCCGTGCGCGCATGCCGGCCGCGTTCGCCGAACACCTCGAAGAAAAGATCGGACGCACCGTTGATGACTTTGGGCACGTCCGGATAACCAGGCGTTGCGTACACGAAGCCGCCGACGCGATGGCAACAGACCACGCGGTCCAGGTCGCCGTCCAGTGCGAGCTGCAATGCTGCCAGCAGGTTCAGCGCGCAGATCTGCGCGGCTTGTTGTCCGGCCTGAAGGTCGTGAACCTCTCCGACCGGGCCGCTGAATTTCACTTCACCTTCCCACTCGCAGATTTGCCCAGAGAGAAAGATCAGTTGGCCTGAGCGTGAAAACGGTTTGAACGCGCCGCGCGGAGCGGGCACGTTCGGCAGGGCGAGGCCGAGCGCGTGCAGGCGGGCGAGAGCGGTGCCGGGGGCGTCGTTCGAAGTGGATGTGGATTTGGTCATGGCGGTGTCGAAGGTTCCGGTTGAGGTTAATACCGGCGAAGGTTCGGGCATCCATAGCGTGGATCGACGCACGCCGGTCGGATAGCCCAATCATGACACGGCCGGGCGCAGGTTAAAAACGTGTTAATGAGGCTCAACGCTTCTACATGAGGTAAAGGCAACGATATATCCATGCACGTGAGCGTATGATTTCGCAACCTCTGCGAAACAGGAGTCGCCCATGCAACCGCGTGTCCACCTTCTCTTCATTGCCGTCCTGGCCGCTGCGCTGAGTGCCTGCGCACAGACCGGTCCCGTCGAGTTCTCCGCGTCGGGCGCAAACGCGCCGACGCTCAACCGCGCGGACGACATGGACTTCGGTCCGATGGACAGGACGATCGAGCAATGCAAAGCGGTGTCGCGCAGCGCGGGCCCAGGGCAATGCACGAAAGTCCGTGCGTACGAATCGTGCATGAAGACCAAAGGCTATATCACCGTGCTCGGACCGGAAAATCCGCAGGGCTGCGGCGATCCGGAATGGGAAAAGGATGTGCGCAAGTGGCTGCGCTGAAGCAGTTCTTTGGACCTTCAATGCGAGAGCCCAAATAGCGCGAATCCGGGCGCGCGGGAAAGCGCGGCAGTCGACATGGCGCGCCCCATGTCAAAACGAGCCCGCCCGCCGCGCGCCCTGAAGCACATGCCGAAACGCACACGCGCCAGAGCTATCGCGCGCAAAGCGTCACGATCTGCGCCGCCGACGCATCGCGACGCGCAAGAGTGCGCCGGTCCATCCACTCGAAACGGCCCGATGCGAGCGCTTTACCGCTGACCACCACGCGTTGCCGGCACGCGACCAACTCGGCATCGGCGAGCTTCTTTCCGGCTTGCGCGAGGCGATCGTCCATTAACACGCTCAACCCTGCGGCCTGTAGTTCGCGCCGCAGCGTTTCCGCAGCCTCCTGGCGTTCCTGACGCTCCCAGTCGATGACCGTGAGCACGACGTCGAAGGTGTTGAACGACTCGCTGCCCCAAAAGCCGCGCTCGTCACGCTGCCGGCTGAGCAGGAGCATGGCGAGGCGTGAGACGCCCACGCCGAAACAGCCCATTCTGACGAATTCGCCTTTGGCGTTCACCAACCCCATGGCCTTGGAGTAACGGTCACCCAGATCGAAAATGTGCGCGCATTCAAGCGATGTCTGCCCATCGGTCTCGTCTTCGCCGAGATCGCTCACGACATGAAACTCCTCCGAACTTTGCCCGCCGATTTCCCCGTTGTCGCTCGACTTCACGATGGCGTCCAGCCCCAGTCGCCGAAAGATGCGCAGATAGGCTTCGCGCACGGCTCTGTACGCTGCGCGCGCACCGTCTTCCGTGGCATTGAAGGAATAGCCGTCTTTCATGATGAACTCCTTGGCGCGCGCGAGGCCGCCGCGCGTCCTCAGTTCGTCGCGATACTTGTTGCCGAACTGATAGAGGCCCAGACTCATGTCCGTCCGGTTGTAGTGCGTCCTAACCATCTGCGTGGCCAGTTCTTCGCACGTGGCGCCGAGGCAGAATAGCCGGCCGGAACGGTTCGTGAGCCGCATCAGCTCGTCGCCGTATGCATCGAGCCGCCCGGTTTGCCGCCACAGATCGGCGTCCTGCAGCAGGCTCATCTGGATTTCGCAAAAGCCGGCGCGCTCCATCTCCTCGCGCACGACGCTCTCGACGCGCCGCTGGGCTCTCAGACCGAGCGACATCCAGGAGTAAAGTCCCGCGGCGTCCTGATGGACGAGGCATGCCTTGCGGGCGAGATCGGTCAGTTCCAGACGGGTGTTGTCCTGCTCGAAGAAACTGTTGGCGAAAAATTGCTGCGAGAATTTCATGATGTGCTCCGGAGTCAGAATTCAGCGTAAAAACAGGCCTGAAATGAAAAACGCCCGCAAGGGGCGTCCGGATCATCGATTCTCATGCAAGGCGCGGGTGCTTAGCCTTTTTCGCGCGCATTTTGAGTTCTCGAGCAGACTCCGGCCGCCATAGCGGGCACCGGAGGTCGTTGCGGGAGAATGCTCAAAAAGTGCATGATGTAGTGGTGCTCGTGCTGTGCTCGTTTCTATCGATAGCGGAACATGCCGCGACGGAATGATCGAGGCGGATAGCCGGTTGGGTTCGCTGCCTCGTCGTTCGCTAGTTGCTACTCTGCATGAAACGCGGCGCGGCCGCAACCCTGGTTCAAGTGCGGTGACTGTCCTACGCGGGTCGGCATGTGCCGCTATACCGGTTCGCCCAGCGTGCGCCTTAACGCCGCGAAGAACAGTTCCGACTGCGTTCGCTCGCTTTGCACCTGACGTGCCACGCGAGCCGCAAGGGCAGGGTTCACCGGCTTCAGCGCGCGCCCCGTGGAAAGCGCCAGCACCTGACTCTGGCAAGCGCGCTCCAGATAGTAAAGATCATCGAACGCATAGTCGATGCGCTCGCCGCACACCACCACGCCGTGGTTGCCGAGGAACGCGATGTCGCTGCCGTTCATCGCGCGCGCGATGCGTTCGCCTTCTGCGGCGTCCAGCGCGAGGCCGTTGTATTCGCGGTCGAGGGCGATCCGGCCGTGAAAGCGCATGGCGTTTTGCGATAACGTGGTGTCGAGTCCACAGTCCTCTGTCAACGTCAACGCCGTGGCATAGGGCATATGCGTATGCAGCACGCAGTGCTTGCCCGCGATGTCATGGACCGCCGCGTGGATGAACATGGCGGTAGGCTCGACCTCATGCCGGCCGGCGACGCGATTGCCGAGACCATCCACGATGACGATGTCGTCCGCCTGGATTTCATGCCACATCAAGCCGCGCGGATTCAGCAGAAAGAGGCCCTGGTCGCCGGGCAGTGCGATGCTGAAGTGGTTGCATACGCCTTCGCCGAGGCCGTGATGCGCGGCCGCGCGCAGTGCCAGCGCAAGGTCTTGCCGCAAGGCGGCGACTCGCGGGGCGTGGAAGATGGCGTCTTCAACAACCGGGGTAGCTTTCATGATGGTGTCTGCGTTTGTCATGGTGAGAAGAAGGCTTCGTGGCGCCGGCCTCCCGGCAGAACGTCTGCGAGCGGACAGCGGATTCACGCGCGTGGCAACGCAAAAAATATCGTCGTTGAAATCATACGTTGCCGGAGGTCTCGCTCGTAAAATTGCAGATCGAAAACAGCCTGCGGATCGATAATATTTCTCAACGGCGCGTCTGTCGACGTGACACTGACCGGTCGCCGCTTCAATAGGTGTAAGAGGCGATCACGCTTTTAACCGTTTCCAGCGACTCCCGAAGTACCGGCAGATCAACGGACCCCAGCGCCACGCGAATCGCGTGGGGTACATGCTCCGAAGTCGAGAAAGGTTCGGCCGTCGAGACAGAGATTCCCTCGCGCACGAGCGCCATCGCTACCACGTCGGCGCGAACCTCTTCCGCGAGAGGAAGCCAGACGAAGTAGGACGCGGGATGGCAAACGCGCCGCAGTCCGGCGAGCACCTCGGCGGCCATCGATTGCCGGAGCGCCGCATCGCGACGCTTTTCCCTCTCCAGGCGCGTGACGGTGCCGTCGTCGAGCCAGCCGCAAGCAATGGCGGTCATCACCGCGGCCGTGTTCCAGGTGGTGGCCCGGATCGCACGCTCGAGCGGTGCGACCCGGCGATCGGGCGCGGCGACGAAGCCGACTCGCAGGCCGGTGGCGATGCTTTTCGACAGACCCGAGACGTACACCGTCGTTTCAGGCGCGAGCGCGGCCAACGGGGGGCGGCGGGTTTTCCGCGAGGAAGGCATACGCGGCGTCCTCGATGATGAGCAGCCCGTGCTTGCGGGCAATCGACACCAACTCGTGCCGAGCCTGCGCGTTCATGACCCAGCCTAGCGGGTTATGGAGTGTCGGCATCGTGTAGATGGCGCGCACTTTTCTGCTTCGGCACAAGCGTTCGAGCGCCTTGAGGTCGGGGCCCTGGTCGGAAACCGGAATCGGCGCCAGTTCGAGCCGGATCGTTTCGGCTAGCACCTTGAATCCCGGGTAGGTCAATGCGTCGACCGCGACGACATCGCCGGGCTTCAGGAGCGCCAGAACGGTTGCGGTCAAACCATGCTGCGCGCCGTTCACGATCACGACCTGAGCGCTTTCGACAGCTAGTCCTCGAGACGACAGATGACGCGCGACGATTTCGCGTTCATGCGTCCGGCCTCCATGGGGCTGATAGCGCAGTAACGCATCCAGATCGCCGGAGGACGCGAGCTGGCGCAAGGCGCTTCTGAGCAGTTCGGCCTGGCCGGGCAGCGACGGATTGTTGAAATTGAGGTCCGCCAAGCCCGCGTCGCCGGCGTGCTGGTCGATGCCCAGGCGCGCCGGCAAGGCAATTTCCCGCACGAAAGTGCCGCGGCCGGTTTCGCCGCTGACCAATCCCATTGCGTCCAGCTCGGCGTAGACCCGCGACGCGGTGACGAGCGCGAGTCCCTCCTGCGAGGCGAGCTGACGGTGAGTCGGCAGACGCGTGCCGGGCGCGAGGCGTCCGCTGCGAATCTCCATCGCCATTCTGTCGACCAGCAATTTGTAGCGGGGCGTGGGCATGCGCGAATGTATCCATGACAATTATTTGATTGTATTGATTCTCGGCCATACGATTGCACATCGCAACTCTGTTCGCGCAGTCGCGGGACGGGCCGGGAGTCGTTGGCGCGGCCTCCTGAAGCGACGGCAAACAGTCAGCGCCCCCTGGCTCACGGACGACATCATGCACATCGCTATCCTCACCTTCGAAGGCTTCAACGAACTCGACTCGCTCATCGCGCTCGGCGTGCTCAATCGCGTCAAGAAACCGGGTTGGCGAGTGTCGATCGCCTGTCCCACCGCGCGCGCGAAGTCGATGAATGGCGTGGTCATCGAAGCGCAGGCTTCCTTGCAGGAGGCTTGCGATGCCGATGCGGTGATCGTGGGCAGCGGCGTGCGCACACGTGATGTCGTCGCCGATAGTGAGTTGATGGCGCAATTGCGACTCGACCCGTCGAAGCAGCTGCTGGGCGCGCAATGTTCCGGCACGCTGGTTCTTGCCAGGCTGGGGCTGCTCGATGGCGTGTCGGCATGTACCGATCTCACGACCAAACCGTGGGTTCAGGAAGCCGGGATCGATGTGCTGAATCAGCCGATTTTCGTCAGCGGAAATATTGCGACGGCCGGAGGATGTCTCGCGTCGGCGTATCTTGCCGCCTGGATCATCGCCCGGATGGAAGGAATCGATGCAGCGGCGAGCGCACTGCATTACGTCGCACCCGTGGGAGAGAAAGAAGACTACGTATCGCGCGCGATGGGGCATATCACGCCGTTCCTCGAAGCGGACCAGAAACCTGCATAGGTCATGAGGGAAGCAAACCGCCTGCGCGGTTTCCTACTAATCCTCGTATGAAATCTGCCATTTATTCCATGTTGCACATTGCGGCGGCTTGATCCGCCGCAATCCCGTCCGCCTCGATCACTCCAAACCGCACCCGCCGCTGCGGTAAAAAATAAGGCTTCTGCAGCGCCTTCAACGCAGCCTGAACGCCACCCCCCCAGTCAAGCGCTTTCTACGTTCTCCGCTTTTTTTCAGCGTTTCAACTGCGCAAAAACCAACACTCGTTCCGCGACAACGTTTGCGCCGGTTCAATCCGTCCCAATCGGTACGTTTGGCTATTTACAAAATCGGAGGCTACCGAAATACTCCTGCAACGACTTGAAAGTTCCCTGTCAACGAGAAGTCATGCCAGTCCGTTGAACACGGAGGTCACCCATCGCGGGTCGACGCAACTTCTAATTCGCTTCCCCCCATGAACACAGCGTTTGCCCTAGGGTCGCAGCAGTCCGGGGAAAATATTACCAACGATTACGAGCCGGGCCGTCGTTCGCAGGTGTGGTCTGGGAGGTCAGTTCGCGCATGAAAGCATTGAGTGTTCTCCACAGCGAGTCGTCGCGGGGGTGGGGAGGCCAGGAAGTTCGCACGCTCAAGGAGATGATCGCCTTGCGGGCGCTGGGTCATAACGTCGAACTCGTGTGTCCGGAAGACGCGCGTCTCGGTATACGAGCGCGTGCCGACGGCTTTGCCGTGCATCACGCGCGTATGCGCGCGGGCGGCGATCTGCGCTCCATGCTCACGATCCGCTCGCTGCTGGCGCGCCGCCGCTTCGATGTGCTGAATACGCACAGCGGCCATGACAGCCTCGTCGCCGGCATGGCGGGGCGGCTCGCGGGGACGCCGTTCATCGTGCGCACGCGGCATCTGGCGTTGCCGATCACGTCGCTCGCCACGTACAACTGGCTTCCTCATCGCGTGGTCGCGGTCAGCCATCATGTGCGCGACTATCTGATCTCCGCGGGCGTGCAGCAAGACCGCGTGGAGACGATCTACGACGGCATCCTGAAACCGGAAGCGGCGACCAGTTCCACCTTGCGTGATGAACTCGGGCTGGACGCCGATGCGGTGGTCGCCGGCATGGTGGCGATCGTGCGCGAGAAGAAAGGCCACGAGGATCTGATCGCAGCCGTCAGGCCGATGCTGGCCGAGCGCCCCAATCTGCATGTCGTGATGGCGGGCGACGGCGTGTGGTTCGAGAAGATCAAGGCGATTGTCGACGGCTTGGGTCTCGCGCATCGCATTCACCTGCTCGGCTTTCGCACGGACATTACCAACGTGCTGCGCGGCTGCGATCTGTTCGTTTTGCCGACGCATCAGGAGGCGCTCGGACAATCGTTTATCGAAGCGATGGCGGTGGGTTTGCCGGTGATCGGCACGCGCGTCGACGGCGTGCCCGAGTTGATCGACGACGGCGTGAACGGCCTGCTCGTGCCGGCGCATGACATCGATTCATTGCGCAGCGCGCTCGCGCGTCTGATCGACGACGCGCCCCTGCGCGCGCGCCTGGGGCTTGCCGCGCGTCTGAAGACCGACAACCGCTTCACGGTGGACGCCATGGCGAACGAGACCATCGACTGCTACACGCGCGGCATCTATGCCGGCCGCGCTTACTACGGTGAAAGGCGGGCGGCGGCATGACGAAGTTCGCGCGCGCGGTGCCCGTGCTGATGTATCACCACATCAGCACGTCGCCGGGCATGATCACCGTCTCGCCGGAACACTTTGCCGCGCAAATGGCGTATCTGGCCGGCGCGGGTTATACGACCATCGGCAGCGCGCAACTGTCGGCCTATCTGGCGGGCGAGCCCTTGCCCAAGAAGGCCGTCGTGCTGACTTTCGACGACGGCTATCTCGACAACTGGGTGCACGCGCATCCGGTTCTGCAGGCACATGGATTGACCGCGCTGTGCTTTCTGGTGACGAGCTGGATCGGCGAAGGGCCGGTGCGTGCGCACGCGCGTTCGGGCGGCGCGCTGCCTGCGTTGCTCAATCATCGCGATGGCGAGGTGGCGATCGAAAACGGTGAAGCCGATCACGCGATTCTGCGCTGGTCGGAGATCGACGCCATGCGTGAAGCCGGCACGTTCGAATTTCACAGCCACACGCATAGCCATGTGCGGTGGGATCGGGTGTCCGCCAATGCGGAGCAAAAGTGCGCCGGGCTGACACGCGATCTCGCCAGCGCACGTGCCACGCTCCAGCAGAAACTGGGCGCCGTGTCGGATCATCTGTGCTGGCCGCAGGGATACCACGACGAGGACTATCGGCGCATCGCCGCTGAGGCCGGCTTCCGGCACTTCTACACGTGCGAGACGGGTTCGAACTATTCAGGCCGCGACGACGGCGCGGCGCGCTCGATCACTCGCCTCGAAGTACGTGACAGGCCGGCTTCGTGGCTGGCCTCGCGGTTGTGGGTGCATACGCGGCCCGCGATCAGCCGCGCCTATCTGAGGATCAAACGGTAGCGCGGGCGCCCCATCCCGGGCTGCCCCGTCACAACTGCGACTCGATCGGCAACAAACCCAGAAACCAGATGCCGACGCGCTTCATGCGCGACACACCAGGTTCGTCGAGTTCCCTGACCGTGCCGTCCGGCGCGGTGTCGATCCAGACGATCCTGCTCTTGCCGTTGGCGTCCGGACGGGTTTCGAGCCGCCACGCGAGCTGATCCAGCTTCGGCTCGACGCCATCCGCGACTTGCGCGGCGAGTGGGGCGCTTTCGCAGTACACGCCGATTTCCGTGTTGAGCGTAATCGACCGAGGGTCGAGATTCATCGAGCCGATGAAGATGCTGCTTCTGTCGAACACATAGGTCTTCGCATGCAGCGAGGCTTTCGAGGAACCCAGAATCGATTTCTTCTTCTCGCCGGCGTCATCGTCCGGCGCAGGCTTCAATTCATACAGATGCACGCCGGCGTCGAGCAGATCCCTGCGATAACGCTGATATCCCGCGTGAACCGCGGCGACGTCGGTGGCGGCGAGCGAATTCGTCAGCACCGTGACGCGCACGCCGCGCCGCGTATGCGCGCGCATCCATTCCACGCCCTTTTTGCCGGGGACGAAGTACGGCGAGATGATCAGCACTTCTTTCGCCGGCTCGACACTCAACGCATTGAACTGCGATAGCAGATGCCCCTGCGGGTCGCCAGGCGAGCGGGTGATCTTAGCGGGATCGTCGTAGAGGAGCGTCGCCTTGCCCCAAAAGAAGTCAGTGTCGCGCGCTTGCAGCGTGTCGCGAAGGCGGGCTCGCGCCTGCGTGACGTACGGCGAATCGTGCTCGGCCGCGACGAACGCCGTGAGCTTCGCGCGATAGGCCGGCAGCGCGTCCGGCTCGGCGGCATGTCCGGTCAGACTGGCAATCGGGTACGCGGCGTCCGAGTTCCAGAATTCGTCGAAGGCATTTGAGACCTTGTGCACCACAGGCCCGAAAGTCAGCACGTCGAGGTCGCCGAAATCGACCTCGCTGGATGCGCCGAAGTACTCGTCGCCGATATTGCGGCCGCCGAGAATCGCGGCCTGGTTGTCCGCGATCAGCGACTTGTTGTGCATGCGCCGGTTGACCCGGCTGAACTCGAGCGCGGTCCCCAGTTTCTTGAAGGTCCGGTTGGCGATCGGATTGAAGAGCCGTATTTCGATGTTGGGGTGTGAGCTGATGGCGAGCAGAACTTTATCGTCGGCGCCCGTGCCCAGATCGTCCAGCAGAATTCGAACCCTGACGCCGCGATCGGCGGCCTTGAGCACCGCGTCGGCCAGATGGCGGCCGGTCAGATCGTCGTGCCAGATGTAGTACTGCAGGTCGAGCGTGCGCTCGGCCGTCTCGGCCAGCACGATGCGGGCGAGCAGGGCATCGACGCCTTTGGGCAGCAGATGGAACGCGCTGTTCTCGGGATGCTTGCGCTCCTGCGGGATGAAGGCGGTGGCGAGACGCGTGCTGTCCGTGTCGGTCAGCGCGTGCGTCGTGGTGCGGCCGGTCTGCGGCGGCAAGCTCGCGCAGGCGGACAGCAACGTGATCAGCAAGACTGCAACGAGACCGCGGAACGTCGCCATGGTGGTGCCCCTCGAGCGTGCGTGTCCGTAAGATAGCCGCAAGCGCGGGGCGCGTCGAGTGGAGCGAAGCTGCCGCGTATCGGTGTGGATAGCGGCGATGGGTCGGTTCAGGTTGAAGCGTTGCCAATGCCACAACGGCGGCTGCACTCATGAAAGGCTCCTGATTTCCTGATGTCTTTGTGGAGAGAAGGTGTCTTGCGGCGTGCATGCGCTCGCCAGATCAGCTTGCTATCGCGGCCACCTGCTGCGTCGCCGACGCATAACGATTCGCAGGGCGCGGCAGTCCGAGATTCTCGCGCAGCGTGCTGCCCTCGTATTCCGTGCGGAACAGTCCGCGCCGTTGCAACTCCGGCACCACCAGGTCGGCGAATTCCGTCAAGCCGCCCGGCAACCATGGCGACATGATGTTGAAACCGTCGGCGCCTTCTTCTTCGAACCATTGCTGCAACTGGTCCGCAATGCTGCTGGGCGTGCCGACCACCTGCTGATGCCCACGCGCGCCCGCGATGCGCAGATACAGGTCGCGAATCGTCAGGTTCTCGCGCCGTGCGAGGTCGAACAGCAGCCGTTGACGGCTCTTGCCGCCGTTCGTTTCCGGCAATTCAGGCAACGGCCCGTCAACGGGATACTGCGAGAGATCCACGCCGCCCGACATATTCGACAGCAGCGAGAGACCGACGGTCGGATGAATCAGGTCCTGGAGCGCGGCGAATTTCTCCTCGGCTTCCTCCTGCGTGCGGCCGACAATCGGGAAAATGCCCGGCATGATCTTCAGATGATTCGGCGCGCGCCCATATTTCGCGAGACGCCCTTTGACGTCGCGATAGAACGACTGCGCTTCTTCTAGCGTTTGATGCGCGACGAAAATCACCTCCGCGGTTTGCGCGGCGAGTTCGCGCCCGGCCTCGGACGCGCCGGCTTGCACGACGACCGGCCATCCCTGCGGCGAACGCGCGACGTTCAGCGGTCCGCGCACCTTGAAGTGCTTGCCCGCGTGGCCGAGCACGTGCAGCTTGCCCGGGTCGAAGTAGACGCCGCTCTCCTTGTCGCGGAGAAACGCATCGTCTTCCCAGCTATCCCACAGACCCGCCACCACGTCGTAGAACTCGCGCGCGCGCTCGTAGCGGACCCCATGCTCCGGATGGCGTTCGAAACTGAAATTGAGCGCCTCGGATTCCGTACTCGACGTGACGAGATTCCAGCCCGAGCGGCCGCCGCTCAGATGATCGAGCGAGGCGAATTTGCGCGCGAGGTTATAGGGTTCGTTGAATGTCGTGGAGACCGTCGCGATCAGGCCGATGTGTTTCGTCACGACGGAGAGCGCCGACAGCAAGGTCAACGGTTCGAAATGATCGGCGCGCGCGGTGCGGGACAGCGAAGGCAGATTCGTGTCGCGCACGCTCACGCTGTCGGCGAAAAAAATCGCGTCGAATTTGGCGCGCTCGGCGATCTGCGCGAGTTCCGCGTAGTGCGCGAAGTCGAGCCCGCCGCTCGCATGTGCATCGGGATGCCGCCATGCGGCGATGTGATGGCCTGTCTCCATCAGGAACGCGCCCAGTCTGATCTGCCGTTTCGGCTGTTTTTCGCTGCTCATCGTCTGCTCTATGAAGATTCGTTGTGTGTGGGGGAGAGGGCGTGCTTCACCATGCGAGCCGCCATTCCGTGATCGGCGGACTCACCGAAGGAGTCACTACTGGAATGCGCATGCCGTCGTGTGGCCCATCGTCACCGCGGCCGTCGCGGTCCACGCGAGGTTCGCGTCGCGCGCCGTCGTGCCCGGCGAAGTCGGCCAGCACTTCGTCGCGCAAGCGGATGAAGCGTGGATCGTTGCGCTCACGCGGACGCGGCAACGCGACGTCGACGATCCGCTTGATGCGGCCCGGTCGCGGCGCCATCGTGACGACGCGGTCGCCGAGGTAAAGCGCTTCGTCCACGTCGTGCGTAACGATGATCATCGTGATGCGTTCGTGTTCCCAGATGCGCTGCAACTCGTTCTGCAAGCGGCCGCGCGTGAGCGCGTCGAGCGCGCCGAACGGTTCGTCGAGCAACAGCACGCGCGGACGATTCACGAGACCGCGCGCAATCGCCACGCGCTGCGCCATGCCGCCGGACAATTGATGCGGGTACGAATTTTCAAAACCCTTGAGCCCGACCAGGTCGATATGTTCGCCGACGGCTTCGCGTTTCTCGCGTGCGGAAAGCGGCGCGTTACGCAGCGCGGCGAGAATGTTTTGCGACGCCGTGAGCCACGGAAACAGCCGGTGATCCTGGAACACGATGCCGCGTTCGAGCGACGTATCGCGCACCTGGTCGCCCGCGACGACGATCTCGCCGCTATAGTCGGTGTCGAGTCCCGCAATCAATCGCAGCAGCGTGGATTTGCCGCAACCGCTCGAACCGAGCACGCTGACGAACTCGCCGGCGCGCACGCGCAGGCTGATGTCGTCGAGCACCGCGAGCGGCGTGCCGCCTTGCTGCGCGTAGTGCTTGCTGACGTGAAGAATGTCGATGCTGTCGGAGAGCGTGGAAGAAGTCATGAACGGTCCGGAGAGTGAATGGTCGTCTACAGGTTCAGCGCGTGGCCGACTGGAACCGGCGCGCAAAGATGGCCCGCTCCACGGCGCGCGCCAGCGCGTTCAACGCCCAGCCCGTCACGCCGATCACGATCACGCCGAACAGCACCAGATCCATGCGGAACTGCTCGCTGCCGTCGATCAGCGTGTTGCCGATGCCGCTGCCGGCCACCAGCAGATATTCGGCGCCGAGCGTGGCGAGCCACGAATAGATCAAGGCGAGATAGAGGCCGGTGAAAATCGACGGCAGCGCGGCCGGCAGAATCACGGCGCGGATGAGCTGCCATCGCGAGTAACGGAAGGCGCGCGCGACTTCGATATAGGCGCGCGGCACAGCGTGGATGCCGTCGCAAGTGTGCGCGGTGATGGGCAGAAGCGCGGCGAGCGAGAGGAACACGACTTTTGCCACGTCGCCCAGACCGAACCACACGGAAATCAGCGGGATCCACGCAAATAGCGAGATCTGTTTGAAGGTGTCGAAGCTCGGGCCGATCATGCGTGTGGCAAGCCGCGAGAAACCGAGCACGCTGCCGAGCAGCAGGCCCCCCAGCGTACCGATCACGAAACCGCTCGCCTCGCGCGCGAGCGACGCCGAGAGCGCTTTCAATAGCGCGCCGCTCCCGATCTGCTGCCATGCGGTGGCGAGAACCTGCGCCGGGCTGACGAGCAATCCGCTTTTGCTCACGTGCGCCGCCGAAACGGCGCACCAGATCGCAATCGCGATGACGGGCAAGACGGCGCCGCGCCAGTCGACGCGTGTCAGCAGCGGGCGGCGCGGTTGGGCCGCGCGTCGGAAGGAAGCGGGCGCGCTGCAATCGCAGGCTGCGCCGGCGGACTGTTCGGGTTGACTTGAACGCTTGAAGAGCTTCATCGTAGTGTCCTCGCGTGTGGCGCCATATGTACGTCGTTCATGCGGTCACTCGCGAAATGCCGATGGCTGTCCGCGCCGCAGACGCGCTTCGAGCGCATCGAGCGCGCGATTCACCGCGTAACCGATCGCGCCGACCACGACCACCGACGCCATCACCAGATCGAGTTGAAAGAGTTGCCGTCCGTAGACGATCAGATAGCCGAGTCCTTCGGAAGACGCGACCAGTTCGACGACCACCAGCGCGAGCCAGGCTTTGGTGAACGCGAGCCGCATGCCCGTGGCGAGCGTCGGCACAGCGGCGGGCAGCACGAAATAGACGATCCGTTGCCAGCCGCTGTACTCGAATACGCGCGCGACTTCATTCAACGCGGCGGGTGTCTGGCGAAATCCCTGCAGCGTGCTCAAGGTGACCGGCACGAGCGCCGCATGCGCGATCAGAATGTATTTGAGTGGTTCGCCCACGCCCACGAGCAACAGCAAAAACGGCAGCCACCCGAGCACAGGAATTTGCACTAGCGCATTGAAGCTCGGCAGCACATAAGCTTCGAGCGTGCGTGACAATCCCAGCGCCGCGCCGAGCGCAAAGCCGAGCAGCGTGCCCGCGCCGAAACCGAGCAGTACGCGCTGCAGACTGACCAGCGTATTGCGCGCGAGGTCGCCGCTCCTCGCCAATTCGACCAGCGTCTCGAACACGCGCTCGGGCGGCGGCAGAATCTGCGGGGCGATCCAGCCGCGTTCGCAACCCACGGCCCACAGCGCGAACAGCAGTGCGGGCAACACCCACGGAGCGATCCGCCACGCGAGCGCGCGCACGCGCGGCTCGCGCAACAGCGGAACGTGAGACGTTTGCTGCGTATCGGACGGCGCCAGCCGTTCGCGTTCGACGTGGATTGCGGTTTCGCTCATCGTGATCGCTCCGGTGGGTTAGCTGAGCGGCTTGCCGGCGGCGTCGTAACGCGTCCAGTAGTGGTCGAGCTTTTGCGTGCGCAGCGCGTTGTCGAGATATTTTGTTTCGAACCAGCCATCCACCTCGACCGGCTGGCGGATCAGCTTCAGGTTCAGTGCGTCCGTCGCGACGGCTTTGTAGCGCCCCACGATGAACGGATCGATCAACGGCGAGTTGCGGTCCTTCAACTTCTGACTGGCGAACTCGGCCTGCCACGACGAATAGGGCACGCCGCTTTTGGCCCACAGTTTGAAGAGCGCATCACGGTTCGCTTCGTCGGAGGACCATTGCGCGCCTTGCACGAACACGTTGACGACGCGCTGCACGATATCCGGATGCGCATGATCGAAGTCGTCGACCACCAGCAGATGCGACTGCCGCGTGAATTGCGGACCGTCGTTCTGCGATTCGTAGACCACCTTCGCGAGGCCTTGATCGCGCAGCTTGTACACGTGGTAATCGTTGACCGACGCGTCGATACCCTTGGAGGCCAGCGCCGCGAGCGAGCTGGCGGTATCCAGATTGATCACGCGCAGATCGCGTTCGTTCAACTGATTGGCGGCGAGCGCGTTGTCGGCGACGAGTTGCAGATTGGTGCCGCGAAAGATCGACACGCGCCGGCCTTTCAGGTCCTTGATCGAATGCACGTCCGAATCGGTGGGTACTGCTACCTTGATGCCGACGCGTGCGCCCGACACGAGCAGCAGGTGCGTCTTCAGGCCATTGGCGCGGGCGAGCACCGAGGGCAGGTCGCCCTGGAAGGCGAAGTCGAGCGACTTGTCGGCGATGGCCTCGTTGACCGCCGGGCCGGCACCCTTGAAGAACAGCCACTCGACCTTGATGCCGTCGGCGGCGAATTCCTTTTCGAGCGACTGCTGCAATTGCACGGTGGCCGCCGGCGAGCCGCCGAAGGTGGGCGGATCGCCCGTGCCTTGTTGCGCGACGCCGATACGGATCACCGCGGGCTTGTCGGCATAGGCGTGAGCCGCGGCAAGCGAGAGGGTCGCCACGGCGACGAAAGACTTCAGCAGATGGAAATAGCGCATGCGCAAATACCAATCGAGGGATGGGAGCGGGTCTAAGAGCTCAGGCCGGCGGATAACCGGTGCGCCGGCCGCAGAGTCGCCTGCCGCAGGAACTACACGTTAGATTCGCGTGCGCTCTAATCCAACCAATCATTGCAGATAAGAAAATCTGCAGAAGTGCGAACCGTGCTGCCCATAGCCCTGTTGCATGGCGCACCGCGAAGCAAGCGCCGCAATCCCGATTTGCATAGTTAAATTCGTCGTTTTGCCGGCGTCTAGCGGATGGCTACCATGCAACGCTTCAGCCATTCATGCGAAGTCAGGATCAAGTCCACTGTTCGCATCGGGTCGCGTCGACGAGTACGATAGTGCGGCAGGGCGCGTGCATACCACTGACGCTGCGCCGCACAAAAATCTGGCAAAAACTCCCGGTTGCTCTCGCTGCCGCCGTGGACTACAAATCTAAAGCTGCACCACGGTCCGCCGCCAACGGGCCGCGCATCTCACTGACACACGATGTTCCGTAACAAGGCGAGCGGCCCGTCGGTAACGGTGAATACGCGAACGCCCTGGTCCCGAACCGGTTAGACAAGGAGAGCTCGCCATGGGTATGCGCCCAGATCCCACGTTCCATGCGTCACCGAAACTCGCGATGGAGGCGCCCGCGGAAGAGTACGCCTACACGGTGCTTCTCAGCCCCGACTTCTCGCAACCCGACGCGCTCGCCGTGATCGACGTGAAGCCCGGTTCGCCCACTTACAGCCAGGTGGTTCACACCGTGCCGGTGCCATACAAGGGGGACGAGTTCCATCATTTCGGCTGGAATGCCTGCTCGTCGTCGCTTTCGCCGCTGACCGGCCACGCGTTTCTCCAGCGGCGTTATCTGATCATTCCGGGCATGCGGTCTTCGCGCATCTACATCGTCGACACCCATCCGCATCCGACCCAGGCGAAGATTCACAAGATCATCGAGCCCGAGGAAATTTTCCGCAAAACCGGCTACTCGCGGCCGCATACCATTCACTGCGGGCCGGAAGGGATTTACGTCAGCACGCTAGGCGGCGCAGGAGAAGATGGCACCGACGGGCCGCCGGGCATCTTTATCATGGATTGCGAAACGTTTGAGGTGCTCGGCCGCTGGGAGATCGATCGCGGCACGCAGGAGAAGCACTACGATTTCTGGTGGAATCTGCCGCGCGACTATATGGTGTCGAGCGAATGGGCGTTGCCGCCGCAATTCGAGAACGGCATCGTCCCCGAGGATCTGCTGTCGAACAAATACGGGCACCGCATCCACTTCTGGGATCTGCGGGGCCGGCGCAACGTGCAAACGCTCGATCTCGGCGCGAACCATCAGATGGCGCTCGAAGTGCGGCCCGCGCACGATCCGAGCCGCGAGTACGGGTTTATCGGCGTGGTAGTCGATACGACGAATCTGGAAGGCTCGATCTGGACCTGGTGGCGCGAAGGTGGTGAGTTTCACATCGAGAAGACCGCGACCATTCCACCCGAGCCCGCGGCCACCGATCAGTTGCCCCCGTTGCTGCAGGGTTTCGGCGCGGTGCCGCCGCTCGTCACGGACATCGATCTCTCCATCGACGACAAATTCCTCTACGTCGCGTGCTGGGGCACCGGCGAGATGCGCCAGTACGACGTGACGGAACCCCGCAAGCCGAAGCTCACGGGCTCGGTGCATATCGGCGGGATCGCGCGGCGCACGCCTCATACGAACGGCAAGACCTTCGCGGGCGGCCCGCAGATGGTGGAGATCAGCCGCGACGGCAAGCGCGTCTACTGGACCAACTCGCTGTATTCGACGTGGGACAACCAGTTCTATCCGGACGGCGTGCCGGCGGCGCAGGTCATGGCGCGGGCCGAAGCTGGCGGCGGCCTCGCGTTGGCCGATGACTATTGGGTGACGTTTCCGGACGGATACCGCGCTCATCAGATCCGGCTCGAAGGTGGAGACTGCTCGACCGATTCGTTCTGTTACCCGTCGGTGGGCGTTTGATTGGGGGAGGCTGGTCGCAGACCGGCCTGTGGCTGGCCATTCTGGCGAGCGGTGTCTATCACGGGATCAACCCGGCGATGGGGTGGCCGCTCGCAGTGTCGAGCGCTCTGATGGAGCGGCGCGCGCGGGCGCTGTTCAGCGCGCTCGTCTATCTCGCGTTGGGACACGTGCTGGCCGTGTTACTGGTGATGCTGCCGTTCGCCATGCTAACCATCCTGCTCGCGTGGCAGCGCACGATACAGGTCGGCGCCAGTGTGCTGGTGATCGGCTTCGGCGTGTTTCTGCTGATCCGGCGACGCCATCCGCGTGTCCTCGTGCGAATTCCGCCGTCACGGCTCACGCTGTGGTCGTTCGCCGTTGCCATCGCGCATGGCGCCGGCCTGATGCTCGTGCCGATCTATCTCGGGCTGTGTAGCGCGTATGACATGGATCGAGGGCATCGGGCCGCGCAAACCCTGATCGAAGCCAACCTCGGTATGGCGCTGCTCGTTTCGGGCGTGCATGCCTGCGCGATGATGGTTGCCGGTGGGCTTCTGGCCTGGCTGGTCTATCGTTACCTGGGGTTGAAGTTCGTGTCGCGCAGCTGGTTCAATCTGGATGCGGTGTGGGCGTTGAGTCTTGTTCTAATTGGTGCGCTCTCGCTGGCGCTCAATGCCGCGGTGGTCGGCGAGGTGTGAGCGGCGCGTGTGGGCGTTTTTGCTGGCAGACCCTTTGCCTAACTTCCGATACAACGGGCCGATGTACCGGCCCGTTGTATCGTCAGGCGCGTATGGCGACGTCGAACGACACCAGACGCACCGCGTCGTCGATCACGCCGGCTTGATGAGGCCGAGCTGCTGCAGGGCGGTCACGCCGTCGTCCAGGCCGATTTCTTCGACGATCATGCCGTCTTTGAGCCGTAACACGGTCGTGCCGGTAAAGCGCATGCTCCGGCCAGTCGCCGCAGGCAACGATCCGACGAGGAAGTCGCGGAACGCCGGACCCGTGTGCGTGCCGCCACCCTCCCAACGGCCGACGACATAGTCCCCCTCGGCGATGAGATCGGCGGCGCCCCAGAAGTTGAGGTCCGGGAATGCTTCGCGAAAGCCGCTCATGAACGCCTTGATGTCCTCGCGGCCGCGGCGCGGTTCGTGCAGCGAGTATTGAAGAAGCATGTCGGGCGCGGCGAGTTCGTCGACGATGTCGAGGTTGCAGGTCTTGCCCCAGAAGTCGGTAAACCAGCGGCCCACGACGGCCTTGTTGTCATCTTCTCTGGACATGGTGAATTCCTCATTGAATGTGGTTGAACGAGGGAAACGCCATCGCCGCCCTCTGCGATGAACAATATGGGCGCAGGCAGTCGGCCGCCTTCCGTTTCTTGCTGCAATACTCGCGTTGAACGCGGTTGCCGAGCGGATTGCGCCGATGGTTGCGGGAAGAGATTTCAAAGCAGCGTGGAATAGATCGTCATGGTGAAGCGTTGTATCGGCAGCCCGGATGAACCGGCCGCCTGCACAACGATAGCTTCGCCAACGCGCGTTTCGAGCTCAGTCGAAACCGGCGCCGCCCGAACCGCCGTCGGTTCCCATCGACGTCACGCCGCGTGTTTGAAGAGAGAGGCGAGCCGTTACAGGCTTTCACCGTTTCGCGTCAGAAGGAGCATCGCAATGATTCGCTTGTCACGCAGAACCCGTCATTCGATCAGTGCCGTATGGCTGTCGGCCGTGGTCGCCACGTCGGCCGGCGCCGCGCCGATCGACCCACCCGATGGACGCGCGCTCCTGAGCACGACCGCATCCGGCGTGCAGATTTACTCTTGCGAATACGATGCGAATCACGCGCTCGGCTGGGTGTTCCGCAGTCCGCGCGCCACCTTGTTCGACACGGGCGGGAACGCGGTGATCGAGCATTCGGCGGGACCTTCGTGGGAAGCCCGCGACGGCAGCCGGATCGTGGGCCATGTTCTCGCGCAGATGCCGAGCGAAGCGCCGAACGGTGTGCCACAGCTATTGCTGGAAACACGTTCCACGGGCGCGAAAGGCATGTTGAGCGACGTGCGTTACGTGCAACGCACGATGACCGCAGGCGGCGTTGCACCGACCGCGCCATGCACCGCCGAACATGCGATGGGCAGTTCGCCTTACATCGCCACTTATACTTTTTTCAAGTAGCCAGATCGCGACGAACCCGCACACGATGAACAACGCAAGCCGCGCGTGCACGACAAGCACCGCATCGGCCAGCCCGATCATGACCGGCTAGCGCGTCTTCAGCGCCGGTGGCGCATCACTTCCCAGCAGTCGCGATGGTCCATCCGCCTGAGTTGCCGCCGCCGGCTCATCTCGCGCCAATAATGTCCGGCGACCAGCAGCATGGCGACGCTCAACCCGCATAGACCCACGACGATTCCCGCCGCTGATTCGGCCATGCAACACTCCTTGACTGTGCAACTGATCAAGCGATACGTGTCATTCGTCGTTCAGGATGCGAGCGGCGGCCTTCAGAAATATTTGTCCGTCAGCGGTAATGAGCGGGCGTTGCTGCCCGGAAGCGAGGTCTTCCAGCGTCACGAGTTGGCGCTCCAGAAGCGCTTCCAGATCGGCACCGTCCAGACTCAGCAGATCCGGTGCATCCTTGAGCAACATGAGGGTCGCGAATTCGTGTGGACTGAGCATCGTCGTCTCCTGGCTGAGCTTGTTGCCTGGCTGGGAACCTGATCCGTTGGCCTCGACTTGCGAGCAGGATCAATTCGGTGGTGTCGGCTGCGCGATGTCGTCAGTGCATTTGCACGGCATGTCGCGCGCCGAGGTGCCCATCTTAATGCTCAGACCCGTGAAAGATCAACATGTGGGAAAAGCTTTTTTCGATCTGCTTTGCGTCACGGGTTCATCAGCGCATACTTAATGCGTGCGAGATCTGTCCTGATGAATAGTCCGGCAGCGCTTCCAGACGCCTGCCTCGCTACTCGAAGCGAGGCTCGTGTGCCGGGCGCTGCGATCGAAACCTGAAGGAGATAACAGTTGACCACCTTCGTCCTACGCAACGGCGCGCTGCTCGATCCCACCCGTCCTGATCTGCTGGAAGGCTTTGAAATTCTCATCGAGGATGGCTTCGTGCGCGAAGTGTCCGACAAGCCGATCAAAAGCAGCAAAGCGCAGGTGATCGACGTCAAAGGCAAAACGATCATGCCGGGCCTGATCGATCTGCACGTGCATGTCGTTGCCATCGAATTCAACTTGCCGCGCGTGGCGACGCTGCCCAACGTGCTCGTCACGCTGCGCGCCGTGCCGATCATGCGCGCGATGCTGCGCCGCGGTTTCACCACCGTGCGCGACGCGGGTGGAGCAGGGTATCCATTCAAGCAGGCGGTCGAGTCGGGACTCATCGAAGGTCCGCGCCTTTTTGTGTCCGGCCGCGCGTTGAGCCAGACGGGCGGTCACGCCGACCCGCGCGCCCGCTCCGATTACATGCCGCCCGATGCCCCCTGCGGATGCTGCGTGCGCGTGGGCGCGCTCGGCCGTGTGGCGGACGGCGTCGATGAAGTGCGCCGCGCCGTGCGCGAGGAACTGCAGATGGGCGCGGACCAGATCAAGATCATGGCGTCCGGCGGGGTGGCTTCGCCTACGGATCCCGTCGGCGCTTTCGGTTACTCGGAAGACGAAATCCGCGCCATCGTCGCCGAAGCAGAGGGACGCGGCACGTATGTGCTCGCGCATGCCTACACGCCCGCGGCGATCGCGCGCGCCGTGCGGTGCGGCGTGCGCACGATCGAGCACGGCAACCTGATCGACGAGGAGACCGCACGCCTCGTCGCGGAGCACGGCGCGTATGTCGTGCCGACCCTCGTCACTTACGACGCCCTTGCAAGCGAAGGCGAGAAATACGGACTGCCGCCGGCCAGCATTGCAAAGGTCGAGGACGTGCATGGCGCGGGTCTGCACTCGATCGAAATCATGAAGCGCGCCGGCGTGAAGATGGGCTTCGGCACGGATCTGCTCGGCGAGGCGCAGCGGTTGCAAAGCGATGAGTTCCGGATTCTGGCCGACGTCATGTCGCCGGCCGAAGTGATCGCGAGCGCGACGCTCGTTGGCGCGGAAGTGCTCGGCATGCAGGACAAGCTCGGCAGAATCATGCCGGGCGCTCATGCCGATGTTCTGGTGGTCGACGGTAATCCTTTGAAGTCCGTCGATTGCCTGTTAGGTCAGGGCGAGCATATTCCGCTTGTCATGAAGGATGGCCGGATCTTCGTCAACGAACTCGAAAGCGCTTGACCGCTTGACCCTATGAGCACGCGTGCGCGCCGCCCCCGTGTCCTGACCGGAGCTTGCCCATGTCGATGATTGCCGCCCGTATCGAGCGATTGCCATTTTCAGGTTTTCATCGCCGTCTGCTGCTGATGGGCGGCCTCGGCTACACCTTCGACGCGATGGACGCCGCCGTGCTCGCGTTCCTGCTGCCGGTGCTGCGCACGCAATGGGGTTTGACGAGCGTGCAGACCGGCGTGCTGGGAAGCGGTACGTTCATGGGCTACTTCGTCGGCGCGATGCTCGCGGGCATGCTCGGCGACATCATCGGCCGACGCAAGGTCATGATGTATGCGCTCGTGATTTACTGTATCGCCTCTCTTGCCAGCGCGCTCGCGAACGACTGGGGCTTTTTTCTGGCGACGCGTATTGTCGCCGGCCTGGGAACGGGAGCCGAAAGCGCCATCGTCGCGCCGTTTCTTTCGGAGTTCGTGGCGCGACGGTATCGCGGCAGTTTCACCGGCAGCCTCGCGGGATTCTTCTCGTTTGGCTTCGTGGCGGCGGCATTGCTCGGCTATCTGGTGATCCCGCTTGCACCCAATGCATGGCGCGCGGTCATGGTCATCACCGCACTGCCCATCGTGATGCTGCTCTGGTGGCGCCGCGCGTTGCCCGAGTCGCCGCGCTGGCTCGAGGCGCGCGACCGGCACGCGGAAGCCGATGCGATCGTGTCGCGGATGGAAGCGGAAGTGCTGAAAGCCGGCGTGCGGCTGGAGCCGCTGCCCGCCGCGCGCGAGGAAGCCGTTCCGCTCGCGGCCGGACGGGCCTCGATCATCGCGAACGTCAAGGCGTTATGGGCCGCGAAGCTCGCGCGCATCACGGCCATGACGTGGCTGATGTGGTTGTCCATCACGTTCAGCTATTACGCGTTTTTCACGTGGATTCCCGGCTTGCTGGTTCAGAACGGAATGACGATCACGCGAAGTTTTTCCTATTCGCTCGTGATTTACATCGCGCAGATTCCCGGCTACTTTTCGGGCGCGTGGCTCAACGAGAAGATCGGCCGGCAGGCGACGATTGCGTCGTACATGATATTGGGCGGCATCTCGGCGCTCGGGCTTGCGTTGACCGGTACGGATACAGGCATCATGGTGTCGGGCATCCTGCTTTCGTTCTTCATGAACGGCACCTATGCCGGCGTTTATGCCTATACCCCGGAGGTCTTTCCCACCGACGTACGCGCGACGGGCACCGGGCTCGCTTCGTCGATTGGCCGGTTGGGCGCGATCGCCGCGCCTATCCTCGTCGGGTACGTCTACCCGCGGCTGGGTTTTGCCGGCGTGTTCGGGGCGACGACGCTGGTGCTGCTGATCGGAGCGATGGCGGTGTTGCTCATGGGCGTGCCGACGCGCGGAAGATCGCTGGAAGATATTGCAGCAGGGCAGATCAACCCGTGAAAAAATCAGGCGCGACTATCGCGACTATCGCGACTATCGCGACTATCGCGACGACCAGTCCGCCTGCGCCCTGCAGCGCACGCTAATGCTTGATCCACCTGGGCTGAACGCGCGGCACCGCGTCCAGCCCGCGAGAATCCCTAAGCGCGGGTCGGTGCGACGGCTGCGCGTGGCCGCAGCGTCGCCATGATCAGATACGTGCCGCCGCCGATCAGCACGCCGAAGAACCAGCCATAGGTATTCCACCAGATCGGCAGCAGCGTGGTGAAGTTCGGTAGAAAGGTCGAAAACACGCTGCCGATCGCTGCCGCTATCAACGCGTTGACGTTCCAGCCGCCTTCGTAACGGTATTCGCCATACTCCTGATAGAGCGCTGCTACGTTGATGTTGCCCTTGGCCACCAGATAGTAGTCGACCAGAATGATCCCCAGCAAAGGGCCCATCGTCGCGCCGATGGCGTTGACGAAGTGCGCGGCGTTGCCTTCCCACGGCGCGAACGGGTAGAGCACCAGCGCGATGGCCGCGGCAATGTAGCCGCCCTTCTTGAAGCTGATCTGCCTCGGGAAAACGTTGGAGATGTCGAAAGCGGCCGACACGAAATTGGCGACCACGTTGATGCCCAGCGTGGCGACCGCGAAGGTCAGCGCCGCGATCAGCGCCAGTACCCAGCTATCGAATTTGGCGGAAATCTGTTCGGGGTGCAGCAGCACTTCGCCGTACACCTTGAAGGCGGCGATGGTAGTGATGCCGGCCACCAGCGAGAACGCGATCAGATTGACCGGCAGGCCCCACAGATTGCCTTTCTTCACGGCATCGCGATTCTTGGCGTAACGCGAGAAGTCACAGAAATTCAGGTACAGCGCCGCGAAGTAAGTGATCCAGGTCGCGCCCACTGCCATCAGCGCCCAGAACGAGCCCGGCTCGCCGCTGACACCCGCATCTTTGGTTTTGTCGAGCAGCACGTCCATCGGAATGCCGTGCGAAAACGAGAAGCCGCCGGCCTTCACGCACAGTCCGATCGCCAGAATCAGCATCGCGACCCACACCGCCGGGCCGGCCCAGTCCTGAAACTTGCGCACCGTCTCCATGCCTTTCTGGATGATGAGCAACTGGAGCGCCCAGATGACCACGTAACAGATCACCTCCAGTCCCGAGTGGCCGAGGAAGTGCGTGCCCTTGTAAAACGCCATCAGGCTGTCGTTGCGGATGAGCAGCGCGACCACCGCGCCCGCCGCCGCGGCCGTCTGCGCGCCGTACCAGAAGCAGGCCACCACGGCGCGCACCAGCGCTGCGAGATTGGCGCCCCACACGCCGAAGGACGCGCGCGCCAGTACCGGATAAGGCACGCCGGTCTTCTCGCCGGCGTAGCCGATCAGGTTCATCAGCGCGAAGATCACCAGCGAGCCGATCCCGATCGCCAGCACGAAGTTGGTGAACGTGCCGCACAACAGGAACAGGCTGGCGGCGAGGTAGTAGCCCCAGAGGCTGTGCACGTCGGAGGTCCACACGTTGAAGATGCTGAAGGCACCCCAGTTGCGCACCCTTGAAGGGGCGAGGTCTTCGTTGTAAAGGCCGGGCGAAGGGTCGCGGATCTCCATCTTTCATCTCCTTTGAGTTCGTGGAACTGAGGAAGCACCGCCGGAAGTCCCCGGGCGGCAATACCCCCGCGTCTGAAGCAGGCTCGTATGCAAGAACTGTATGCAGTTTGATGCGCGGTTCTGAATGGGTTAACCCTTAAGCGAGAGGCATGCCGACGCGAACCGGCCGCCAATGGAGCGTCTCTGGGCGATATGCGCGGAAGCGCACAGAGTGACCCGGAGCGCGGCGCTAGTCTGATGGATGCCGCAGAGAAGTCTCCGCCGACATCAGGGAGCCGCGCTGTCGCGCGGAATGCAGCGTTTTCGCCATCAGGTGCCACCGATGCGTCTCCAAGCCGCTCACTATGCGTTGCTCCTCGCCTGCGGATGCCTGACTCTCGCGGACGCACTGGCCGACGACGCCGCCGGTGTCGTCAAGACGGTCAAGGGCACCGTGCAGATCGAGCGCTCCGGAGCAAGTTCGGGCGCGGCCATCGGCAGCGAGGTATATGGCAAGGATCGGATCGTGACCGGCCCGCAATCCTCCGTCGGCATCACGCTGCGCGACACCACCCAGCTCTCGGCCGGCGCCGATACCATTCTCGACCTCAATCAATTCGCCTTCAATACCACGACCCATGGCGGCGTGCTCGACGCTTCCGTCAAGCGCGGTTCTCTCGCCGTGATTTCCGGCAAGCTGGCGAAGGCGAATCCGGACGCCGTCCGTTTCAGCACGCCGACTACGACGCTCGGCGTGCGCGGCACCGAGTTCATCATCGAAGTCGGCGACAAAGGGGAGGGGGCGCGTTGAAGGCCTCGATCCGACGTTACGGGCTGGCATGGGCGGCGGCATTCGTCATGCTAGCTTCTCTGGCCGCGTGTAGTACTCCGGACAAAATTATTTTATTGCCGGATCCCGACGGCAAGGTCGGCGCGGTCGTGGTCCACAGCGCCACCGGAGAGCAGACCATCGACAAGGCTTACGCCGGCGTCGACGTCACCAAAAGCGGCAGCATCGAGCCGACGGTGGATAGCCAATCCACCGTGCAGGCCCGCTATGGCGAACTGCTCGCGGCCCGGCCGCCGCGGCCCATGACATTCACGATCTTTTTCCTGTTCGACTCCGCCACCGAATTGGCGCCGGAGTCGGCCGCCACGGTGCAGAAACTGAAAGCCGTCCTCGCGACCTGGCCCGCGCCTCAACTCGTGGTGGTCGGTCACACCGACCTGGCAGGCTCGCAGGAATTCAACGACAAATTGTCCATGCAGCGGGCGCAGACGGTTGCCGCGTTCCTCATCAAGCAAGGCATTCCTGCCCAACGGATCGAGACCGCGGCCCGCGGCAAGCGCGAGCCACTGGTCCCCACGGCCGATGGGATTCCCCATCGCATGAACCGGCGCGCGGTCATCACCATCCAATGACCCGCGCGAGTCAGGGTGCTGAATGGCCTTGCCGTCGATGAAACGCTATTTCGCCCCGCAGGTCGCGTGGATCAGGCGTCTGCTGAGGACGGCCCAAGGGCGCCCGGTGGCGCTGGCGTTGCTGTTCGGCCTGAGCCTGCTCAATTTGACCAGCGAATGGCCGAGCGACATTCCGCGCCCGGCTTTCGTCGACGCACTCGACGCGGCGCTGCCCGATTCCTTCAAAACCGCGCGGCAAATTCTGTTCAACCAGTATCAGCGTCACTACCCGCGGGTGCCGACCGCGCAACCGGTGACCATCGTGGAGATCGACGAGGAGACGCTGGCGAGCGTCGGTCAATGGCCGTGGCCGCGAGACCGGCTCGCGACTCTGGTCGATGCGATCGACGCACTGAAACCGCTGGCCATCGGCCTCGACATTTACATGCCCGAGCCGGATCAGACCTCGCCCGACAAGATTGCCGCCGCTCTGCCGAAATCGGCGGCCGCGCTGGCCGCCGGCTTGCGGGCGCTGCCGAGTCACGAAGCCATTCTCGCGCGCTCGCTGCGCGCGGCGCCCACCATACTGGGTGCCGCGCCGCTCGATCATGCCGGCCTCGCCGCCCGCACCGACATGCGCAGTGCGCCGATCCTCGTGCATGGCGCCGACCCGCTCGACTCGGTGCAACGCTTCGACTATGTGCTCGCCAGCTTGCCGGAATTGCAGGCGGCGGCTCACGGACAGGCGATGCTGAGCGTGGCGCTCGAACAGGGCGTGGTTCGGCGTATTCCGCTCATCATGGGTTTGAGGGAGAAGCTCGTTCCCAGTCTGCCGATGGAAATGCTCCGCCTCGCCACCGGATCATCGGCGATCGACGTCTTTGCCGACACATCGGGCGTGCAGGCGGTGGGCGTCGCGGACGTGCAGGTGCCCACGCAGCCCGGCGGCGACATCTGGTTGCATTTCGCGTCCATTCGCTCGACGCTGAGCCGCTACGTGTCGGCACGCGACGTCCTGCAGGGGAGCGTCGACCCCGCCCGGATCCGCAACAAGCTGGTGCTGGTTGGCCTGACCGGCGCGGGTGTGACCGACATGCGCACAACCGCGCTGGGGGAACTGGTGCCGGGTATCGAAATTCAGGCGCAAGTGATCGAGACGATCGTGGAGGAGCGGTTCCTGCGCAGGCCCACCTGGCTGAAATGGGCGGAAAGCGCCTTCATCATGACGTTCGGGCTGCTGATCATCTGGTATGTGCCGCAGCGTCAGTCGCGCTTCGCGGTGTTCATGCGAACCGTCCCGAAGGGTTCGACCGTTCTGGGCTTATTGCTGCATCTGCTCAATGTGCTGTGCTGCTTTCTGATTTTTATCCGGTTCGGGCTGCTGGTCGATGCGGCCTCGATTTTCATTATCCTGTCCGCCGTCATGGGCTGCTTTCTTACGCCCGCATTGCTTCATGCCGACGAACCGGGCAGAACGGAAAACGCGCCGGCGCAAGCGCGAGAAGAAGGCGACGATCGCACCGGCAAAGCGCCGGGACCTTGAGAGAGATGCTGATAGCAGGTGAAGCGCGCCCCCCTGAATGATGTCGGGTTGCAGCACATCCGGCTGCAATTCTACGAGTCATCCAGGCGAGCACGAAACGCCATTATTCCATCGAATCGTGGCGTCCGGGTGACCGCGCGAATTATCGCGATGGGAGCTCAAATTCGCGTCGAATACGCGGGGCGAGTGCGTCTCGCTACGCTGCAACGCAACGAATCGAACTCCGTTTTTTGCTGCACTACGTCAACGCGTAGCGCACCGATCTGCCATGTCCGGAACTCACGCCACAATGTAACCGTATATACTGTTTATACCGTTATGTTTTTTGAGGAGATTTTAATGAGTGAACCGAGCGTCAAAAAAGCAACCAAGAAGACCTTTCACTTCCCGAAAGGTGCCGATGCCGCGTCCGAAACCGCAGGCGACGTTGCCGAGCCCACCGCGACCGTCGCGGTAAAGAAGAAGAGCGCAAGCGCAAAGAAAGTGTCGAAGGCTAAGAAGGTTGCAGCCGACGCGGCAGTGCCTGTCAAAGCAGCCGCTGCGGTCAAGGATAAGCGCGCGAAGAAAGAGAAAGTCGTGCGCGACAGCTTCACGATGCCGAAATCGGATTACGACAAAATTGCCGCGCTGAAACAGAAATGCCTGGCTGCCGGCGTGTCGGTGAAGAAGGGCGAAATCCTGCGCGCTGGATTGCTTCTGCTCGAATCCGCGGCGCTGAAGCGTCTTCTGGCGGCGGTGTCAGCTGTCGAACAGGTCAAGACCGGGCGCCCTGCCAAGTCGTAGGCTCCGACGAGCGCCGGGGCGGTTCGATCAGCGCGAGACGTAGGCTCCGAGATCCACAGCCTGGACGTAGTCGCCAGGCAGTCTCGATGCGCCGTTGGACGCCATGGTCAGCACTTCAACGATCCCCTTCGTTGAAGTGCTGACCGGCAGCGCGCCCACCTCCGTCACTTTCGCCCAGGTGCAACGTGTAATTTCGTTGCTGGGCATCGGCTCGTCGCCATCGGCAAGCGTCGCGACAAATACGTGGTGGCAGGTGTGGATGCCGGTGAAGCCGAACAGGTACCGCATGTCCGTCGCCTGAAGGCGCGTTTCCTCCATCAATTCGCGCAGCGCCGTTTCACGCAGATCTTCCCCTGCCTCGGGCTTGCCGCCGGGCAGCGACCAGCGGGTGCCTTCCCGGCTGACCAATAGGATTCGCCTGCCAAGCTGGCAGACAACAGTCGCTCGTTG
The DNA here is from genome assembly GCF_042680985.1 of Paraburkholderia dipogonis. NCBI lineage: Bacteria > Pseudomonadati > Pseudomonadota > Betaproteobacteria > Burkholderiales > Burkholderiaceae > Paraburkholderia > Paraburkholderia dipogonis. The sequence goes on from NZ_JBHUFR010000008.1 coordinate 49,897, forward strand.
CTTCACGGTGTCTCTCATGTTTTCTGCCGCGTTATGCGGAGCACGCCGCATGCCCGGATCGGGCGCAGCGGGCCGCACAGCGGTCACTATCGTCGGCACGGCGGCAGAATCGCCGCGCCATGCCGCCCGCCCGGGCCATGGACGGTGCAAGCATCGATCGTCGTTTTAAAGTGTGACAATAGTGTGGCGCCGGTGCGGCGGAGACCTTCACGTGCAGCCCGGCGCCGACGCGCGAGGCCGATTGAATTCACGCGACGCCGGTCGTGATCCGGTCGCGCGCGGCGTTATCCGCGAGGCTTTCCAACGCCTCGTTCCCGTCCCTGCGAGCGGCGTCTTCAACCGCGAAGGTCGTTTCGCTGTAGGCGATCAGTTTGAATCCGCTTCCCTTCGCGCGCGGAATTGTGATGCCCCAATGCCAGCCTCCGGCTTGCTCGAAAACATGCAATACGGGGACGGTTGGAGTGTGTGAAGACTGAAAAGTTGTCATGGCGCGTTCTCCCGTCATAGTGCGGCCATGGGTGCGCAATTGCAGTTGCCCCTTCTTCAGTCTACAGGTATTTTGCTGCACCGCAATATGCCGACCGTGGTAAAAATGTCGAATCGTGAAACGTCACAATTTTGAAAAGATTCGCCACACACCGAGATATGCGAATATGAATTGACGAATTAACGATCCAACATGATCCACGGGGGGCTCCATGAGTAGCCATTCGCTCATTTGGGCAGCGGTGCCGCACAATAGTGACGGCGTCGTCTTTCAGATTCGCATCGTCCACGGACTTCAACGTTTCCATGTATCGCGCCGCGCGCTCGAAGATGCGTTCGATCTCGAACCGCGCGCTTCGGACGCGAAACAACTGCAGCATTTCTATTCGCATCTGACGCGCATCCTGGCCCGAGCCGGCGAGAAGCGTTCGATCTGCGGGTCCGATACGGTGCCGCTTCAGGCAGCCGATTTCACATCGACGAGCAGAGAGTCGTTCACATCGAGTCGCCATGCCATGGCATGAAGGGCGGCTTGAGCGACGGCACTGACGAGACCGCGTCTACAGCCAGCGCCAGATGCCCGCGGCCCAGCCGCTGAGCGGGATATGCGCCCAGGTCGCCGCGAGCCAGACGACCAGGCCGCCCAACAGCGCGTGCATGCCGAAGCCGCCCAGCCGCGCGCGGCCGGCCGCGATCGCCGCGAACGGCAGGTAGCTGGTCTGCGATTCCCATGCGGGCCACAGGTCGGGTTGGAGCCGCTCCTTCTTGCGGTCCTGCAGCGCGGCGCCGACCAGCGCGAGAATCACCATGGCCGCTGCCAGGATGACGTTTTTGGCCACCGGAAACACTGCGATATGGCACAGCCCCCACAGTGCGAACGACCACATCATCGGGTGGCGCGTTACCGCGAACACGCCGCGCGCGGTGTCGGGAAACGCACCGGGCCGGCCGCCGGTAGGCAGCGCCGGGTTGCGGATCAGGGAACCCATCAACAGGACCGCCGCAATCAGCATGAGCACGGTCGCAATCGCCCAGAGCACGTCTCCTACCGGCCATAGCGGCGCGGAGAGCGGCGCCTTTATGTAAGCCACGATCAGCCAGCCGAGCGTCACGAACGCGATCAGCGAATACACGCCCAGGAAGGCCGTTTCGCCGATTGCGCCGACCAGCGGTCTGCGCAGCGGATGGGAAAGGAGAAAGTGACTGCCCACAAAGGCGACTGCCGCTGCCGCAACTGCGCTGGTGCTTCCCATTGATCGGGCTCCTCATGTCGTCGACCGCAGTGCCGTCATTGCCGCGCCGTCATTCTCGACGGCGCGGTGCGCGGGCTCTCGACCTTGAAGCAGGGTTTTGCCCGTCCGCCACTCTCGCACACTCCACCATCCTGCCGCACAAAAACAAACGGTGCGGCTCCGATACAACGGAGCTCGCACCGTAACACAGCAGTTTTATCTTCACCGATTGGGTGGGCAGCGTTGCGTCAGGGCGGCAACCCCGACGCAACCGCGGCGCCCGTTCAGGCGAGGTCGAAGCGGTCGAGGTTCATCACCTTGACCCATGCGGCGACGAAGTCGCGGACGAATTTCTCCTTGCCGTCCTCGCTTGCATAGACCTCGGAGAGCGCCCGCAACTGGGCATGCGAACCGAACACCAGATCGACGCGGCTGCCGGTCCACTTCACCGCACCGGTTTTGGCGTCGCGTCCCTCGAAGACGTCACGGGCCGGCGAGGCCGGTTTCCATTCCGTACCCATGTCGAGCAGATTGCGGAAGAAGTCGTTGGTCAGCGTTTCCGGCTTGTCGCTAAAGGTGCCTTGCGGATTCTGCCCGGTCCCGACATTCAGCGCGCGCAGGCCGCCGATCAGCACCGTCATTTCCGGCGCTGTCAGCGTCAGCAATTGCGCCTTGTCGATCAGCAATGCCTCAGGCGAGACCTTGATGTTGCCCTTCACATAGTTGCGGAAACCATCGGCGACGGGTTCGAGTGCGCCGACGGACTCCACATCGGTCTGCTCCTGCGAGGCGTCCATGCGTCCGGGTGCGAAAGGCACCGTCACCTGATGCCCGGCGCTCTTTGCCGCCTGCTCGATGCCGGCATTGCCCGCCAGCACGATCAGGTCGGCGAGCGACACCTTCTTGCCGCCGGACTGCGCGCCGTTGAACTCGCTCTGGATGCCTTCGAGCGTCTTCAGGACCTTCGACAGCTGCTCGGGCTGGTTGACGGCCCAGTCTTTCTGCGGAGCGAGGCGAATACGCGCACCGTTGGCGCCGCCGCGCTTGTCCGAACCGCGGAAGGTGGACGCCGACGCCCAGGCTGTCGACACCAGTTGCGACACCGACAGCCCCGAGGCCTGGATCTTCTGCTTGAGCGAGGCGATGTCCTGATCGTCGACCAGTGGGTGGTCGACTGCCGGAATCGGGTCTTGCCAGATCAGTTCTTCAGAGGGCACTTCCGGTCCGAGATAGCGGGCGCGCGGTCCCATGTCGCGGTGCGTCAGCTTGAACCACGCGCGGGCGAAGGCGTCGGCGAGCTGGTCGGGATTTTCCAGAAAGCGCCGCGAAATCTTCTCGTAGGCCGGGTCGAGGCGCAGCGAGAGGTCGGTGGTGAGCATGGTCGGCCGCTGCTTCTTCGAGGAATCGTGAGCGTGCGGGATCGTCTCGTCGGCACCCTTGGCGACCCATTGGTTGGCGCCGGCCGGGCTCTTGGTCAGTTCCCATTCGTACTTGAACAGGTTCTCGAAGAAGTTGTTGCTCCACTGCGTCGGCGTGGTGGTCCAGGTGACTTCGAGGCCGCTCGTGATGGTGTCGGCGCCCTTGCCGGAGCCGTAACTGTTCTTCCAGCCCAGCCCCTGGTTCTCGATATCCGCGCTCTCGGGTTCGGGACCGACGTTATCCGCCGGACCGGCGCCGTGCGTCTTGCCGAAGGTGTGGCCGCCGGCGATCAGCGCGACCGTTTCCTCGTCGTTCATGGCCATGCGGGCGAAGGTCTCGCGGATGTCATGCGCGGCGGCAAGCGGATCCGGATTGCCGTCCGGGCCTTCCGGGTTGACGTAGATCAGGCCCATCTGCACGGCGCCCAGCGGATTTTCCAGGATGCGTCCGTTGTCGTCGCGGCTGACCTCTTCGCCGTGCTTTTCCACGTCGGCGACGATGACGCCGCCATCGTCTTCATTGCCTGCGGCGCCCTTGCCATAGCGGACGTCGCCGCCCAGCCAGGTCTTTTCGTTGCCCCAGTAGACGTCCTGATCCGGCTCCCACGTGTCGGGGCGGCCGCCGGCGAAGCCGAAGGTCTTGAAGCCCATGGTTTCGAGCGCAACGTTGCCGGTCAGGATCAGCAGGTCGGCCCAGGAAATCTTCTGGCCGTACTTTTGCTTGATCGGCCAGAGCAGGCGGCGCGCCTTGTCGAGGCTGACGTTATCCGGCCAGCTGTTGAGCGGCGCGAAACGCTGCTGGCCGCGCCCGGCGCCGCCGCGGCCGTCGCCGATGCGGTACGTGCCGGCACTGTGCCAGGCCATGCGGATGAAGAGCGGACCGTAGTGGCCGAAGTCGGCCGGCCACCAGTCCTGCGAATCGGTCATCAGCGCGGCGAGGTCTTTCTTCACCGCGGCAAGATCGAGGGTTTTGAAAGCCTCGGCGTAGTTGAAGCTGCCGTCCAGCGGGTCCGACCTGCTGGAGTGCTGGCTCAGCAGATCCAGCCGCAGTTGCTTGGGCCACCAGTCGCGGTTCGTCGTGCCGCCGCCGGCGGCATGGTTGAACGGGCACTTTGCTTCGCTTGACATGCGCTATCTCCTTGTGAGGACGTACCCACTATTCGTTCTGTTGCGGCGTCTGTCTTCTATGGCGCATTGCACGATCCCGCGCCGAGGGGCAGCCGGAACATTACCTGGTGGGCTCTTGTGAGTGTACTGGGTGTACCGCTGCGATTACATGACGCACATGCTTTCCATCCGATACGCATGTCGTGGCATGCTTTTGGCGAGGATAGTTCGCGTCGTCGGGCCTGCTGCTGCAACTCAAAATATAGGTGAGACTCACCATCAATAGAATGAGATTAAGGCAATGCCGTCGATAGTACACGCCTATGAAATGCAGCGTGCTTTCGCTGCCATCGCGCGTGCTGACTGGCCCCATTGCTGGGGCGGTCCAAGCGGGTGACGTCGCGGTAGAGGAGAAAATAGAGCGGGGCGGTCGACCGGAAAGTCTACCAGGTATCAAGGGCGGCGGAAGGCGGCGCCTATCCGTCTGATGTGTCTTATCCGTTCAGTGCGGCGACAAGCCGGGTCAGGCGGGCAATGCGATAGCTGAACAGCGGCGCGTGCGGACAGTTTTTCAGATGTTCGACGCGGTCGCGCCAGTAGGTCGGCGGGAACGGTTCGCGTGACGCGCAGGCGATCACGCGTTCCAGATGAACGAGTTCGTTTTCGAAAATGTGGTGATGCATTGTTGTGAATCCCCGTGAATGGCTAGTATGGTCCGCTCGCGACGTCGCTAACAATCTGACGCCGCGTAGGGTTGCAAAAGCAGATTCCTTTCACGCAGTGGATCTGCGTGGTCATGCAATGCAAGAGGCCGCTGGTCTGACGATCCAGAAAAATCTGTCGGGATGGCCGGCCGTGCAACGCCGCCGGCCGATGATTCGAATGCCCCGCAAAGGATGGGTGAATGCGCCGCGCGTGACGCAGCCTGATAAAAAAGAGCAAGCCGCCGCTGCTTGTCCCCGCAAGGGAAGGCAACGGCGGCCGCACCCCGTGACAGCTCGCCTGGTACATAGCCAGGCGGAGTCCGCCATTTCGCGGTCACGCATCGCGACGATCTTCTCTATGGAAGTATTCGGCCGCGATGCGTCGACACACGACAGTCACCACTACAACAACAGCACAGCCCTCTCTCGGTCTGTTGCCAACGACAAGACGTCGTTGGACTCGATCGGCGCGTCAACTATCGTTCGGATCACTAACCGAACGGCCTCGGTAAATACAGGAGGGCCAGGGTTCGGCTACGTCGGCGATTCAGCTGCAACTTGCATGTCGCCGGACGTCGGTGTGTCGAACGCTTTGCAGCGCGTGATCTTGTTGGTCTCTCAGGTTCCCCCGGCTTGTCGGACGGATTTGCTGCATGTTGCGGAAGCCGCCCGTCCAGCTTGCTTCTTCAGGCGACATTTCGTCTCAATATTTAAGCAATGACCGTGCCAAGCCTGAAAACCGCGTTCAGGCGAGAGTGCAGGTGGCTTTTGAACCGGCGATTGGTCAGTCTCGTCCACGCTCGGCCTCAAGATTGGACGATTTCGTCCAATTGACCATATTGAGCATGACGAGAGGGCGCTTTCGTCCACATGGGGGACGAAAGCGATGGGAGACAGGGGGAGACCGGGAAAGCGGAGGGATCCGGCGCGGGGATAGTGCCGCGCCGGACGAGCACGAGGAGACAAGCGCCCGGCTTACGACTGCAGACTGACCTTGCTATAAGTCAACCGGCTGGGACGTACCTTCATCCGCACGAGCGAGACGAGGAAGCTGAAGCCGGCCTGATTCGGATCGATCACCGGCACATAAGCGCCGAGCGCCTCGGTGAGCAGCGTGGACACGCGGCTCGCGACGTCCACGAAACCCGTGCAGCCGAGCAGAATGGCCTGCGCGCCGTCGTCCTTGATCGCCTTCAGCGCTGCCTCGAAGGTGCGAACGACCACCACGTCGACATTGTCGAGCTGCGAGACCGGGCAATCGATCGCGCGGATCGACGCGAAGTTGTCCTGGATGCCGTAGGTCTGCGGATGACCGCGCTGCATCGCCAGCGTGCTTTGCAGGATCGTGATGATCGAGAAGCGCTGGCTGAGCGCGAGCGCGGTGAACGCCGCAGCGGGAAAGCCGCCGATGATCGGGATATCGATCACTTCGCGCGCTGCCTCGACGCCGCACATGTCGAAGTCGGTCAGCCAGATGCCGTCGAAGCCGTCGTTGGCGATCGCCTGCGCGAGTTCGACCACCGGCATGCCGTTCTGCAGCCAGTTCGTGCGGTTCTCGATATCGGGATGCCCCGTGGTGATATTGCGGATCTCCACCTGCACGTCCGCCGGCAAGACCGGCGCGATCGCCTTCATGATGCGGTCGTTGTAAGCCGACGTGGCGACGGGCACGAGCACGCAGATGCGCATAGCCGAGTTCGAAGGCGTGCTCATGCTGCGTCTCCCTTGCGTGCGGTGTGGAGCGTTTCAAGCGGCACATACGGCCCGAGGTAGCCGAGCGTGTTCAGCAGCTGCATGAAGCTGTCGAGAATCAGGCCGGGCTTGCGCAACTCGGCTTCGGCACGCCAGGCGATCAGCGTCACCGGGCGCTTGCCGATCACCGGGTTCAACGAACCGTCGTCCTGGAGCAAATCGCCGTTGCTGAAGATCGCCTGACCTTCGCCGCCGACGAAATACGCGACGCTATCCGGCGACAACACGATCGGCTGCGGATTGGCGCTGTCCCACGCGAGCAGCGACTCGTTCTGATACAGCACCGTATAGGTCCGCTGGCCGGCCTGAATATGCACCTTGCCGACGTCGAAGCCGCCGCTCGTATCGACCTCGGCCGAAACGAGTTCGCCGGGCTCCGAGATGGCGCGCGCAGCGAGTCCGCAATGCTCGGCGAGATAGCCGATCATCTGCTGCGCGCTGCCGATCCGGCCGGCTTGCAACGCGCGCCCGAGTTCCAGCGCGCGCGTCAAGGTGCCGTGAATCGGCGTGGCGCGGCGGATCTCGGCCGGCTTCATCACCCACATCGCGAGGCCGCCGAACTGGCCGAACTCGGGATCGGCGACGACCGGACGCATCATCTGCTCGACGATCGCCGACACGTCGCGTTGATGGGTCGGGCCGCCCTGATTGCTGTTGCGCGGCGTCACGTCGAGTTCGACGCACAGGCCGCCCTGGCTCACGAGAAACGCCGGGCGCGGATCGATCTCGGCGGCCGCGAAGGTGAGCATCGGCAGCGAGGGCACGGCGCGGCCGGCGCCGTCGGCGTCGATCACCGCGAGGCCGAGCTTCGCCGCCACCAGCGCCGCCACCGTGAAGCCCAGCGCGCCGCTTTCCGGCGGCATCACGTAGGCGAGCTTGGTGGATTGCGATGCGAGCCGGGCCTGAACGTTCTGCACGGCCGTCACGGGGCCGAGCGGATACGTCGCGGAGTTGATGGCTTCAGGCGCGCCGAGGTAGGCGACCATCACGGCCGCGCCTTCGGTGGCCTCGTCGACCGACACGACCTTGACCGTGTCGGTGGGGTAATAGTCGCCGGTCACGAAATGCCCGGCGAGATGCCGCGCGGATTCGATCGTGCCGCCGCCGCCGCTACCGAAGAACGCTGCTCCCAATAGCAGCGGTTCCAGATCTTCCCGGCGTAATTCATATGCCATTTGCGATTCCTTTACTGTCGAGGTTGAAAGAAGCGTCCAGCTGAAGTTCGGCAAGCAGATTCGCGGCGCTGGTGACGCGAGTCGTCGGATCCGTGGTCAGAGAGCGCAAGCCGCGTTCGAGTGTGTCGATGGCTTCGGCGCTGCGGCCGGTGGAGCGCAGCAGATCGGCGAGATAGCGCGCGGCGTCCACGCGCGCCGGCACCGAACCGAACGCGAGCGCGGTGGACAGCGCGGTGCGCAGACCGAGTTCGGCGGCGTTTACGTCACCGAGCGCCCACTGCGCGCGCGCCCGGGTGACCAGCAGTTCGCCCAGATAGACGCGCTCCTGGCGGGCGAGGGTCTCGTCGATCGCGGTGGCGAGAATCGCCTCGCAGATCTTCGCGCGGCCGGCGCGCAGCAGCAGTTCGCCGTGCTGCCACGTCTTGAACGAATAAAACAGCGCACCGCCATTGCACACGACGTGGTTGTCGTAGCCGTCGAGCATGACGGTTTCCGCTTCGTCGGATTGGCCGAGCGCGCTGAGGTGGCAGGCGCGCAGCACCTGGCCGACGCCGCGATAGAACGCGAAGCCGTTCGCGATCGACACCGATTCGAGTTCGCTCGCGAGATGGCCGAGCCGGTCCACGTCGTCGAACAGGCAGGCGAGCCACGCGGCGCCCTGCAGGTTGACGGCATGAGCGAGCGCATGTGCGCCCGGTTCGGACGCGCGCAGGATCAACATCTCCATGGCGCGCCGCGCCTGCCCGAAAGCGCCGATCTGATACGCGGCCAGCCCCTCGAAAGTCAAGGCGAGGCTGGCGAGATCGATTCCTTGCGAGCCGGTACGGATGTCGTTGCGCCCCACGCCGAGCAGGTTGCCGCGCGCGAGACAGGCCAGCGCTTCCTCGCTGTCGCCGAGCCAGAAGAGGGTGTTGGTCATCGCCACGTGGGCTTCGTCGAGCGAAACCCGGTCGCCGCCGTTCTGTGCGCGCTCCAGCATGTTCTGCGCGGTGCCGCGCGCCTGCTTGAGCTGGAGCGTTGTGAGCTGCGTGGTCCAGATGCCGAACTGGATCGCGGCGATTTCGGCGGGCTGGCAGACGCCTTCGCCGATCGTCAGCGCGGCGGCGTAGCAGGCGGTGGCCTCCGCATAAAGCCAGCCGTGCACGCTGCGCAAGCTCATGCCGAGCAGCCGGTAGGCGTCGAACTGCAAACGGCGCACGGCCTCCTGTTCGTGAGGCGTCTGCAGAACGTCGAGGCAGCGGCGCAACAGCGGAATCGCTTCCGCGAACTTCGACTCCTCGATCAGCGCGCTCGCGTGTTCGAGACACTTGCGCGCTTCCCGGTGATGTTCCTCGCGCGACTTCAGGCGCCGCTCGATGGTCTTGCGCCCCACGCCGAGCATGCTGGCGGCCGCGCTCTTGTTGCCGCTGGTGCGCTCGAGCGCACGGTCGATCAGCAGGTCTTCGGCGGCGGCGAGCTTGTCGCGGCCTTCGAGTTGCAACAGCATGTCGGCGAGACTCGCGCGCGACACCGGACCGCTGGTTTCGTTGGCGAGAAACGGCTCGAGCGAGTCGACATCGATCAGCGTGTTTTCGGCGAGCACGCTCAACTGGCTGATCAGATTGCGCAATTGCCGGATATGGCCCGGCCACGAATGCTGGCAAAGCCGCCGGATGGCGGCCGGCGAAAACTCGAGACGGCGCGCGTGCTGCGCTGCGAAGTGGGTGACGAGCGCCGGGATGTCCTCGATGCGCTGCTCAAGTCCGGGCACGGCGAGCACGAACACCGCGAGGCGATAGAACAGGTCCTCGCGAAATAGCCCTTCGCGCGCGAGTTCGCGCAGGTCGCGATGGGTCGCGGCGACGACGCGCCCTGCGAAATGCAGACTGGTGGACGAGCCGATCGGACGGAAGGTCCGCGTTTCAAGCACGCGTAACAGTTTCGGTTGCAGCGCGAGCGGCAGTTCGCCGATTTCATCGAGCAGCAGCGTGCCTTTGCCGACCTGCTGAAAAAGTCCCTGGCGGTTTTCGGCCGCGCCGGTGAACGCGCCTTTCACATGCCCGAACAGTTCGGCTTCGACGAGGTTCTCGGGAATCGCGCCGCAGTTGACGTCGACGAACGGTTGATCCTGGCGCTGGCTGTGCGCATGCACCCGGCGCGCGACCAGTTCCTTACCCGAACCCGTCGGGCCGAAGATGAGTAGAGGGTGATCAGTCGGGGCGACCCGGTCGATCATTCGGACCAGTTGGCGAAACGCCGGGGCGCCGCCCACGAAGGCGCCCGAATCAGCCTTGTCGTGGGCGAACGGAACGACAGGGGTGTAGCTCATTGCAAAGCACGCTCCACTTGAACCGCGCGTGGCGCTACGCGGAAATTGCCGTCGAAAGGACGGAGCGAACGGTCATGCATGGATCGCGTTTCCGGTGAAGCTTTCCGGATGCGTTGCCGGGACCGTCCGCCGCAAGAAGAGACAGAGTATGACGGCTTGTTGCCGATCTTGCCCTTTTCCAAATTAATCGTCGCAACGGCGCATTTGCGGATTTCATCGCAATGTGTTGCGAGCCGTGCGGCGCTGTCCGGCGGAAGGCTGACGAAAGCTTGCGGCGCTGCCGCCGGTTCGGCGGCAGGCGGGGTAGATTGCGTGTTAGGGCAAGGCACGAATGGGTATCTGGTGCGACGGCAAAAACGCGCCTGGCGGTTGATGTTGCGTTACCCGGATAACGGCGTCCCAGTCATGTTTCTTTAATAAAAGTGGGCCTGCCGCTCAGGCCGCCGCGCCTCGCAGATCCCTGATGTGTTGGTAGACGGTGGCGCGCCCCATTCCGAGTACGTTCGCCACGTAATTCGCGGCGCTTTTGCCTTTGAACGCGCCCTCGGCCCACAACGCTTCGACCAGTTCGCGGCGATGGTCGCGAGTCAGCGAGTTCAGCGCCAGCTGACGCTCCTGCAGCCAGGTGTGCAGGAACGTGTTGATGCGCTCCTGCCAGTCGTCCTTGAACAGTTCCTCGGGTTGCTTCACCACGCCGGCGCCGGAAATGACGCGGTCGATCACGTGCTTCACGTCCTCGAATACCGCGATGTTGTAGTTCACGCACATCACGCCGATGGCGGCCTCGGCGTCGTCGAACAGGACCGTGCTGACGCAGCGCATCCGCCTGCCGTCCCAGTTGATTTTTTCATAAGGGCCGACGGTGCCGGACTCGGCCGTATGATCCATTTCTTCCAGCGCCGACTCGTCGCCGAGCTCGCGCTTGGACAGGTTGTTGGCGATGTAAGCAACGGTCTGGCTTTCTAAGTCATGAATGACGATTTCGACGTACGGAAAAAACAGCAGCGCGATGCCGTCGGCGACACGGCTGTATCGATCCAGAAGCAGCCGGCGGGCGGCCGTGGTCTTGGTCTTTCGCATAGGGAGGGATGAAGTTCCGGTGTTCGGAAAGTCCGCAGCGTGTTGCGTCATGGCGCTGCGGGTCCGTGTGTTATCCGCCATTTTGCCACGGGCGGGACCTCGATCCAGCCGCGCGTACCGTCATGCATCCCGCTGCGTCAGGTGCCTGAAAAGTTCGAACGCGATGGCCACGTCTTCGAGTCCGAGTCCGATCGAGCGGAAAAACGCGTGTTGCCGATAGGACGGTTTTTGCGCGACGCCGGACACCAGTTCCGGCAAATCGGCCACCACGTTTTCCGCGGACCAGCCGTGTCGCTCGGCGGCCAATTTCATTTCCCCCGCGCTGGCCGGCGTGGTCTGCCGGTAATCGCAATAGACGTCCATGGCGGGAATCCACGAGGGCGGAATTTCGTGGGCATTCGCGGCGTTGGTGCTGATCGACGTAATGAGCGCCGGCTTGCCGAGCATGCCTTCGAGCAGCACGGGCGTGCCCGATGAAGTACACAAGGCGACTACATCGGCATCGCGCACGCAATCTTCGAGTGCGGTGCAAACGGCGACGCGCTTGTCGATCGCCATAAGCGTGGCGCGCTTCGCCGCGTTGCCCTCGAGGTCGGGCGAAAACACCTGAATCGAATGCCAAGGGCGGACTGACGCAAGGTGCCGCAGATGCGCCTGGCCTACCGCGCCAGAACCGATGATCGCGAGCCGTTGCGCATCGGGCGCGGCGAGATGCTCGACGGCTAGCGCCGTTGCGCCGGCCGTGCGTTCGACCGTGAGCAGGCCGGCATCGCACCACATCAAGGGCTGTCCCGTTTCCATCGACATCAGCGCGGTCCACGCGGTAATGACCGGCCTGCCCGGCGTGACGATATACGGCGACAGTTTCGCGCCGAATACCTTGGCGCTCGCCATCGCGCCGAGATACGTAATGAAGTCCCCCGCGCCGCCTGGAAATAGCGTGAGCGTTTGCGGCGGCTGCACGGCGGCGTCGTTGCCAAGCGCGCGAAACATCTGCGTCAACGCGTGGCGCACGTCGAGATGCGGCAGGGCTTGGCGAACGGTTTCCTCATCGACGATCAACGGAACGGCTTTGTCTGTCTTGCTCATTGGACTGCTCTCCACAACGTTGCCGGCCTGCGGCGTGGAAGCAATTCTAAAGTCAAAATGTCCAGTCTGGACTTTTATTTTGAAAATTGCTTGCTTTTGCCCGAGTCCAGAATAGACTGTTGATCCAGAGAAAGCGTGAGGCCGGGTCGCTCCGGTGCCGTCAGCGCCGTCTCGAACCTTTGCAGTCAGCTGTCGTCCGTGCCTTCAATTCGCGATGCCCTCACCACACAGGGAGCCACCATGTTTCAGAAGCTTTCACTTTCCATTTTCGTCGCTGCTGCGTTGCTCGGTTCGGTCGGCACCGTCAGCGCGGAGACTCAAAACACCTTGCGTTTCGGCATCGAGGCCGCGTATCCGCCGTTCGAAAGCAAGTCGCCGACAGGGCAGCTGGAGGGCTTCGACGTCGACGTCGGCAATGCCGTCTGCGCGAAGATGGGCGTGAAATGCGAGTGGGTTGAGAACGCATTCGACGGGCTGATTCCCGCCTTGCAGGCGCGCAAGTTCGACGCGATCAATTCGGCCATGAACATCACCGAAAAGCGCAAGCAGACGATCGCTTTCACGCGGCCCATTTATGTCGTGCCGATCGTGATGGTCGCGAAGCGTGGTTCGGGATTGCTGCCTGACGTGAAGAGTCTGCAGGGCAAACGCGTGGGCGTGCTGCAGGCGTCCTCGCAGGAAGACTTTCTGAAGCGCCATTGGGCGAATGCTGGCGTGACGATCGTCTCTTATGCCGACCAGGATCAGGTGTACGCCGACCTCGTGGCCGGCCGCCTCGATGCCGCCGTTCAGGAAGCGCAGACTGTGCAGGACGGCTTCCTGAACAAGCCCGCGGGCCACGACTATGCGATTGCCGGCCAGCCGCTCAGCGATCCGGCGACGCTCGGCGAAGGCACCGGCTTCGGCTTGCGCAAGGGCGACCGCGCACTGGCCGGGAAAATCGATGCCGCGCTCGACGCGCTGAAGAAAGACGGCACACTCAGCGCGCTTTCGCAGAAGTATTTCAAACGCGACATCATCGCCAAATAAGATGTTGTCGAACCGGTGCGAACGGATTCGCACCGGACCTGCGTGCGTGCTGTCGCATGCACGCTTCCAGTAGCGCCAGGGAAAGCAGAGCGAGTGTATGGATTTCGATGTCATCGTGCTGGGTGCGGGAATCGTCGGCGTGTCGTCCGCGCTGCACTTGCAGGATCGCGGCCGCCGGGTGGCGCTGGTCGACCGGCGTGGTCCGGGTGAAGAGACCAGTTTCGGCAACGCCGGGCTGATCGAAAGTTCGTCCGTCGTTCCGTACGCTTTTCCACGCGATCTCGGCACGCTGCTGCGTTATGCGCGCAATCGCTCGACCGACCTTTACTGGGACTATCGGGCGCTGCCGTCTTTTGCCGGCTGGCTCGCGCGCTTCTGGTGGGAGTCGTCACCCGAACGGCTGATGGCCGCGGCGCACGATATGCTGCCTCTGATGCGGCACAGCGTGGCAGAGCACGATGTGCTGATCGCGCGTGCCGGCCTCGAACAGCTAGCGAGCGACAAAGGCTGGATCGAGGCGTTTCGCACGCCGGCGGAATTCCTGCGGCAAGCGGCGGCGGCCGAAGTTACGGCAAGCACTTATGGGTTGCGTGTGACGACGCTCGACGCGGCGGCATTCGCCGCGCGCGAGCCCGGCGTCGCAGAGGGATTTTGCGGAGCGTTGCATTGGCAGGATCCGAAGAGCATCGTCAACCCCGGCGCGCTGACGAAAGGTTATGCACGGCTGTTCGAGGAGGGCGGCGGCGCGCTGTTGACCGGCGAGGCGACCACGGTGAAGGCGGAAGGCGGCGCGTGGACCGTGCAGACCTCGTCGGGCAGGATCAGCGCGAAAGAGGTCGTCGTCGCGCTGGGCCCGTGGTCGGATCGGGTATTCGCGCCGCTCGGATATCGCATTCCGCTGCGGGCAAAACGCGGCTATCACATGCATTACCAACCCACAAAACCCATGCTGTCGATGCCGCTCGTCGACTCGCAGCAGGGTTACGTGGTGGCGCCGATGCAAGGCCGCTTGCGGCTCACGACAGGCGTCGAAATAGCCCGGCGCGAGGCGGCGCCGACAGGCGTGCAACTGGAGCGGGCGGAGCGTACTGCCAGACCGACATTCGGTCTCGGCGCGCGGCTCGACGAACATCCGTGGCTCGGCTTGCGGCCGTGCACGCCCGACATGCGGCCGGTCATCGGGCCCGCGCCGCGCCATCGGGGGCTCTGGTTTGCGTTTGGCCACAATCATCATGGCTTGACGCTCGGTCCGGTGACGGGGCGTTTGCTGGCGGAGATGATGACGGGCGCCCAGCCATTTATCGATGCGCAGCCATTCCGTCCCGAGCGGTTCCGCTAGATGTTCACCGACGGATCACCTGATTGAATAACAAAGGAGAGTGAGATGAAGATCAAGGACTTCGGCGTCGAACGCTGGATGGATCTGTACGAAAACCGGTGTACGTACAACCTCGCGGAAACCTGCGTGGAATCGCTGACGGTCGATCAGTTGCTGACGCTCGCGAATAAACAGGACAGCATTCTCGACGAACTGCGCGGGCTCAAGCTGACCTACGGCGCGATCGAGGGCTCGGCCCGCTTGCGCGAAGCGATCTCGGCCATGTACGCGCGTCAGTCGCCGGAAAATCTGATCGTGACGCACGGCGCCATTGGCGGCAACGCGCTGGTGTACGAAACCCTGGTCGAGCCTGGCGACACGGTGATCTCGGTTCTGCCGACCTACCAGCAACACTATTCGATTCCCGAGAGCTACGGCGCCGACGTACGGATTCTGAAGCTGCGCGAAGAGAATGGTTTTCTGCCGGATCTCGCCGAATTGCGCAGTCTCGTCAATGACAAAACCCGGCTCATCGCGATCAACAACCCCAACAATCCCACCGGTTCGCTGATGGACGAAGCATTCCTCGTTGAGGTCGGCGAAATTGCGCGTTCGTGCGGAGCGTATGTGTTATGCGACGAGGTGTATCGCGGCACGGATCAGGAAGGCAACGGTTATACCGCTTCGATTGCGGATCTGTACGAGCGCGGCATCAGTACCGGCAGCATGTCCAAAACATACTCGCTCGCGGGTTTGCGGCTCGGCTGGATCGCCGGCCCGAAGGATCTGATCCGTGCCGTCGCGATTCATCGCGATTACAACACGATCAGCGTCGGCATGATCGACGATCATTTTGCTTCCATTGCACTGGAAAATCGTGCGGCGATTCTGGCGCGCAACCACGACATTGTACGGACCAACCTGGCGATTGTGGACGCATGGATCGCCAAAGAACCGGCCATGTCCTATATCAAGCCCAAGTCCGGAACCACGGCGCTGTTGAAGTACGATCTGCCGATGTCGTCGCTCGAATTCTGCACTGAACTGATCGAACAAACCGGCGTGATGCTGACGCCGGGCAGTGCGCTCGACATGGAAGGCTATGTGCGCCTCGGGTACGCCAACAACCGCGACGTGCTCGAAACAGGGCTTGCCAAAATTTCAGGATTTCTCGCGCGGCGTCGAGCCTGATTCATTGGCGAGCGAGGCGTGAGAGTGTTCACTCCTCGCACTTCACATCCTGTCTTCGCACGGAAATGATGACCGGATACGTTCCGTGTTCGAGTTCCACGCGCGCGACGACGGACATCGTGTCATTGTCGATATCGTCGTAGACGCTGACCTTTTCATGCCGCAGGCTCGTGAGTCCAGTACAGCCGGACGCGCGACCCTCGTCGGAAACCTTGCATTGAATCGGGTTGTCCGCGAGGAGGCGATATCGGTCTCTTTCCGGTGTCGCCAGATATTCGCGAAAGCTCTGCGCCGACCCGCCGACACCGGTGACATACCCAATCGCGCACTGCAGTTTGGGTGTATCGCTGCTCCCGGATGTCTGCGCGGTCGCGGCCGTGCTTGCGGCCGCGATGAGCGCCACGAGTGTCGATGCAACGAGATATTTCATGGCGCGAATCAAGGTTGTCCGATCGAAGTGCTGGATTGTAATGGCATCTCCGCAAGCCTGCTCCGCTAGACGTTGAACAGCTCGCTGCGCGCCGCGTCCAGAATCATCGCGACAGCCGGATGGCTGATCCGGCGCTCGATCGAAATCGCAAAGAATTCCTCGACGATGGAATTGATCTGCCCGACCGTCGCGAGTTTGTGCTCGGCCTGTAACTGGCTTTCCAGCACGGTGGGCGCGAACAGCAGGCCGCGGCCTTCGCGGGCGAACGCCAGGGTCATCGCGCCGTCGTCGAATTCGCCGACGATGCGCGGCGAAATGGCATGCGACGCCAGCCAGTGGTCCAGCTTGCGGCGCACCGCCGATTCCGTACCGGGCAGCAGCATCGGCAACTGACCGAGCGACAACGGGAAGCGTTTCTTGCCGCTCTGGATCAGCGCTTGCGCGCCGAAGCAACTGAGCGTGGAACGGCCGAGCCGGTGATTGAACGCTTTGACATTGACGTCGGCCGGGATGGGAGCATCCGCGATGATCAGGTCGAGGCGGTGCAAGGCAAGTTGCGCGAGCAGCGCATGCAGCTTGCCCTCGTGACAGATCATGCGAACCGAGACGGACGGGTTTAACGCCGGCTCCAGCAGCCGGTACGCGATCGCCTTCGGCACTGAATCGGCGATGCCGACGCGAAACCGCGTTTGCGGGCCCGCTTCGTTCTCGCGCCGCACGGCGCTTTCGAGCTCCGAGCCCAGCGAAAATATTTCGTCGGCGTAATCGAGCGCGAGGCGGCCCGCGTCGGTCAGTTCGAGCGTGCGGCCGCTTTTCCTGAACAGCTTCTTATCCAGCGCTTCTTCGAGCAGTTTGATCTGGCCGCTCAGCGTTTGCGGCGAGATATGCAACTGCTCGCCCGCCCGAACGATGCCGCCCGCGTGCGCCGCGACCCAGAAGTAATGCAGATGCTTAAAGTTCACGAGTGCTCCACAGATTACGCAATGCTACGGTTTTCTCGAAGTATCGCTATAAAAAATACGCATTTTACGTTATCTCACGTTCAGGTAGATTGAGGTCTCGCCCAAGGGTTCATGTGGGGCGGCTAACGGTAGCTGACGGAGGTGGCAGATGGCATCGGTTGCACAGTTCCTGCGTTCAAAAGCGTCCCAGACAGTATGGTCGACCCAGGCATCCACTTCGGTTTACGACGCGGTCGCGATCATGGCTCACCGGCGCGTGGGCGCGCTCATCGTGGTTCATGACGGGCGCGTGGCCGGCATCGTCACGGAGCGCGATTACGCGCGCAAGATCGCGCTAATGCACCGCTCATCAAGGAATACGCCGGTGCGCGACATCATGTCGACGACCGTGCGCTATGTCGGCCCCGAGCAGACCACAGAGGAATGCATGGCGCTCATGACGGAGTACCGGATTCGCTATTTGCCTGTCATTACGGAAGGACAGGTGATCGGCATGGTGTCGATCGGCGATCTGATCAAGAACCTGATTGCCGAGCAGGAAGACACGATCCGGCAGTTGGAACACGACATTCACGGCAACAATGTTCAGGTCGGTCATCATGGCTTTCAAACGCACTCACCGGCCGGTTTTGCCACCTGAGAGAAAATTACCGTTCGTAATGTGTTCGGCGCGATGAAGCAGAGCGCGCGAAGCGGGCGGTCCCCTGACTTACCAAAGAGGTTTTTTATGTACACGCAAATCATCAATCAACTTCGACGTGCTGCCGGTGCGGTGACGCGCGGGACGGCGGCGCTCGGTCTGGCGGGGCTCCTTGCTCTCGGCGCCGTGGCTTCGAACGATGCCGAAGCGAAGCGCGTGGGTGGGAGCCAAAGCATCGGCCGTCAGTCGCAAACGGCGTCGCCGTCCGGGCCGGCACAGCGCAGCCAGCAGGCTCAACCGGCGCAGCAGGCCGCACAGGCGCCGGGCGCCGCGGCGGGTAATCGCTGGATGGGCCCGCTCGCCGGACTTGCTGCCGGACTCGGCATTGCGGCGTTGCTGTCATCGTTTGGCCTCGGCGAGGGACTCGCGCAATTGATGTCCAACGCGTTGCTGATCGGCGCGGTGATTTTCGCGGGCGTGATGCTGTTCCGCTTTATCGCCAATCGGCGTCGTCCGGATCTCGCTTATGGGAACGGAGCGGCGAACCGGCAGCAAAACGGCGGCACGCCATTTCTGAATCAGATGGGGCAAGCGCGGCCTGAAACGACGAATTTTCGCGGCTGGCCGCGTGCGGCGATGGGGTCGGCTGCGGGAGCGGAGACTGTGAAGGCGCCCGAGCTTTCGTCCGGGCCGGATCAGGCGGCATTTCTCGTATCGGCGAAGACGATGTTCATGCGGCTTCAAGGTGCATGGGACCGCAACGAGCAGGGTGACCTGTTCGAGTTGACGACGCCGGAGATGTTCGCGCGTCTCAAGCAGGACCTGGAAACGCGAGGCCACGAACCGAGCCACACGGAAGTGCCGCAACTCGATGCCGAGGTGCTCAGTACCCAAAGCAACGCGAACGAAACGCTGGTCAGCGTGCGCTTTTACGGTCAGATCCGGGAAGACGATGCGCAGACCGCGCAGCCGTTCCAGGAAATCTGGAACCTGGTCAAGCAGGCACAGGGTGACCAGGCGTGGCGGCTGGCCGGCATCCAGCAGATCGGCTGATAGCGGCATGGTTGAAGCCGGCGCGAAGAAGCGCCGGCTTTTTGCCGCTCATGCATTTCGTTTCCTGTTTCATGTTTCAAAGAGCGGCAACGAATGACGCTGCGACCGGCATCATCCAGACACTGAGTTGCGGCTGCTATCGATTGCCGCGACGCAATCGATCTCGATGTCGAAGCGCCCTGGCCACGCTGGCACATTGACGAAAATCCTCGCGGGCGGGTTCGCTCCGAAGAAACGCGCATAGATCGCGTTGACGGCCGGAAACGCTTCAACCGACGTGCAATACACGTTGCATTTGAGCACCTGATCGAGCGATGAACCCGCCGTCTCGACGCACAGCTTCAGTTGTTCCAGCACGCGTTCCGTCTGCAGTTCGATCGACGCGTCCATCACTTCGCCGGTGGCGGGATCGAACGGCGGAAAACCGGACACGTAGATCGTGTCGCCGTGGCGGGTGACGGCGGAAGTCGGCGCTTTCCAGCGTTCGAGCCAGCTCGAAAGCGGTTCGACACGAATGATTTCACGGCTCATGATTCACTCCATGCTGAAAGGGCCGAGCGTTTTTCACCAGCAGTTGCATGCACTCGGCACATGATCGGTCTTCTCGTCCAAGCGCGTGGCGGCGCGCTGTCGTTACGCGACTTCGGTTTCGACGACCGGAAAATCGACCTCGGTATCGAACACGTTATTGACGAAGTTGGTCAGCATGAATTGCGCGGCCAGCGCGATGATTTCGACGATGTTCGCATCGCTGAAACCGGCTTCGCGCAAGGCGTGCAGATCGCTTTCGGTGACCTTGCCGCGCGTCTCTATCAGCGTCTTCGCGAACGCGACAGCCGCCGCGGTTTTGGGCGTATGCGATTGGCCGAGCCGGTTCAGACGGATCTCATCGTCGTCGATATGCGCCATGTTGCTCGCGACATAGCTATGCGCCGACAGACAGTACTGGCAGCCGTTGGCTTGGGAAACGGCCAGCGCAATGCCGTCGCGCAGCTTCGCGTCGAGCGTCTTCGAAAGCGCGCCTTGCAGGGCGGCCCAACCGTTCAGGGTATTGGGGCTGAGCGCCATGATGCGAAAGAGGTTGGGCGTCATCTTCAGTTGCTTCGTCATTGCATCGATAACCGGCTGCGAAGCGGCGGGAAGAGCGTCGTTGACGGGGAGGGCGATGCGGGTCATGGTCGTGCTCCTGTTTCTGATGATCGGGACAAGGGTGCGTCTGCATCGGAATATCGGCGTGCGTTCTCGGCTGCATTAATGAAAATTCTAGGCGTGCAGGTCGAACGAAAAATCCTGATAACAGACGTAAAAGTCCGCGGTTGCACGTGTGGGCGCGAGTAGCTTTAAAACGAAACCGGCGCCGTGCCTCGGCGTTGACGTGCCGGTGCAAGGCGTCGGTCACGACGCAAGAACATGCGAGTCTGAAGTGCAAGGTCCGGCAAACGAGGCAGGAAGTCCTTGGCGCTCAGCCCTCGGCGGATCCTTCACGATATTCAGCAGGACCCATATCGAACACCTCGCGAAACGCGCGCACGAACGCGCCGCGGCTCGCATAACCCGCATGGCGCGCCACCTGATCCAGCGACAGGTCGCCGGCACGCAACTGCGCCGCCGCGTGGCGCATGCGGATATCGCGCAGCACCTGCATCGGCGACTGGCCGAGCGCCGCGGAAAAGCGCGCCATGAAAGCCGAGCGGCTGAGGATCGCCGCGTCGGCGAGACTGGCGACAGTGTGCGGCGCGCCAGGCCGGGCCACCATGTCGGCGAAGGCCCGTGCGATTTGCGGATCGCCGAGCAGCGCGAAACGCTCCATCCAGAGCGCGTTGGATTTCAACGACCGCCTCACGAGCGCGACGATCACCTGCTTGAGCAGCGCGCCCGACATCGCGCCCGCGCCGATCTCTTGTGCGACGAGCTCATCGAACGCCGTGCGCAGATAGACGTCGAGCCGGTCGGAAGCTTCGAATTGCTCGATGATCGGCGTCGCCAGCGTTCCGAACAGATTGATCGACGCGCCGAAGGACGCCTTGAAATAGCCGCAGATCATGACGGTGATCGGTTCGGCGCTTCCCGCGCGGAAACGGTTGATCGAATCGACCACCTGTTTGTGCTTGCGCCCGGGGACGATAGTCGGCGCAACACCCGCCTGAGTGGCCGGCACCTCGAGCTTCATTGAGTGACCTGGCGGCACGATCAGCAGTGTGTGTGGTTTCAGTGGCACTGTCTTGGCGCCTGCGATGTGCAGCCGCCCTTCGCCCGACAGGATGTAGTGGATGCCGGGGGCGTCGTGACCATCGAGTTCCAGCATGAATCCCTGGCTGACCAGGCACTCGGAGAGCCCGAGCACCTGAATGTCGAGCAGGGTGATTAGCTCGTTCAGATTGCCGGGCGACAGACGTGGCGACGAAATTGCTTGTGAAACAGGCATGGTTCATCCGCGGGAAGTGAGGCAATCAACAGATGTTTGAGCGTGGACGATGATTGTCGCAGGTTTCCGGTGACGCAATCGTGTGGCGCAGGCGCAGCAGACGCGCGTGGACTCGCCGGGTGAGTCGCGTATCGAAATGGACGGACGTCAGACCGAACCAGACAGGTATCACTCAACTTGCGCGTGAGGCTTACTTAGCATCCCGAATGCACCGGTAATTTACGCACCGCTCATTGAACGAAGTGCCCATGGCCCCGACAAGCTGACAAGGAGTGGCAAATGGAAAACAATCGTCATACCACGCAGAATCGGCTGCCCGGCAATACCGACCGCGTTCGTTTGCGACGCGCTCGAGAATCCACGCTTCAAGCGCTTCTGTTTGTGGCATCTTCGTGCTTCCTCAGCACGACGTTTCCCGCGCAACCGTCGGCATCCGCCGATACCGGCTCGGCAAGCGCGACGCCGGCCCCACGCCATCTCGATCGCTCCGGCAAGTCGCGCAGGGGCAAGGCTTCGTACTACGGCCGGGAGTTTTATAAAAAAGAAATGGCCGACGGTACGCCGATGAATCCGCAATCCAATGCCGCCGCGAGCAAGACGCTACCGCTTGGCACCAAGGCCCGGGTCACGAATCTGAAAAACGGTAACAGCGAGGTGGTCGAAATCAGGGACCGCGGGCCCTATGTCAAGAATCGAATCGTCGACCTGTCACCCAAGACCGCGGACAAGCTCGGCTTGAAGAAAGACGGCGTCGTCCCCGTCGAAGTCAAACCGGTGGAAGTTCCGCAGGCCGACGGTACCGTGAAGCCGGGCGCAGGCGTACAGGAAAGCGAACGCGGCAAGTCGCCGGTCGATGTGCAGCATTCGCTGCATTGAGTGGACGGCACGCCACTGTTGCGGGATTGATTCTGCCCGCCGCTCCACTGCAGATCGAGCCAAACAGCCAGTCGCACGCAATTCCATTGCATAGAATCAGGTTACGCGCAGAACGCCCTCGGGCAACCCGATCGCAGCCGCGTTCGCGATCGGGCTTGCGCGCAGATAACGCGATCCGTACTAATCGTCAGGAGAATCGTCATGGCGACCTATGTGGTTCTTGCACAATTCACCGATCAGGGCATACGCAACATCAAAAACAGTCCGCAACGGGCCGGTCAGGCGGCGGAGTTGGCCAGGTCCTTCGGCTGTGAAATGAAAGAGATCTTCTGGACGGTGGGCAAATACGACATCGTCACGGTCATCGACGCACCAGATGATCAAAGCTTCGCGGCATTCGGCTACGCGCTGGGATCGGCGGGCAATGTCCGCACGCAAACGCTGCGCGCGTTCACGAAGGACGAGTGCAGCGCGATTATCGGCAAACTTCCGTAAAGCAGGCCCTCATCCGGCACGTGAGCCGGTCTCTTTCCGCGACTCTTTCTCAGGAGATCACAATGAACGCAAAAACAAACGACAGTGATGACGTACGCGCATTCGTTCAAACGGCCGAGCAGGCCGGCGAGTTTGTCTGGGTGATTACGCTGGTCGACTTCGGCGCAAAAAAGGTCAAACGGTCGATGGTTTCGGACGACAGGTTCGCCATGCGCGCCGCGGCTCAGGACGCCGGCGACGCTTATCTGAAAGGGCTGACGGAAGACCGATAAAGAGGCGCGGGAGCGCCTTGTTTTCGCTCACGGACAGCACTGCCTGCGAGGCCCGGGTGACTATACTCAAAGAGGCCGCCTCTGATTCAGGTTCACCGGGTTCAGGTGAGAGAGGCGCCGGGCAGGATTTCGACGCGAGCCGGGCCAGGTCGCGGGGGAGAAACGTATGTTCAAGCATCTGCTGGTGCCGACCGACGGCTCGACGCTTTCCGAGGCCGCCATTCAGATGACGGTAACGCTCGCCGCGGAAAGCGGAGCCAAAGTCACGGGCCTCCATGTCATTCCGGAGTTTCATGTCCTCGCGTATGGCACGGAGATGATTGCCGACAACGAGGATCGCATCATTCAGACGGCGCGACAGCGCGCGGAGGATTATCTCCGCGCCATCAAAAACGCGGCCGCGCAGGCTGGCGTGGAGTGCAATACGGTCTCTGAAAGTCGCGCCCATCCTTATGAAGCGATTATCAGCGTTGCAGCGCAACAGAACTGCGATCTCATCGTCATGGCGTCGCACGGTCGAAGCGGTATGCGGGCGTTCCTGCTCGGCAGCGAAACCCAGAAGGTCCTGACGCATAGTTCGATTCCGGTGCTGGTCGTGCGGCAGCCGGCGCCTGGCGGCGCGCATCCGGCGCGCTAGCCAGGTTGGCGGATGAAGCAGGGCGCTAGCTCGCAAGTTCGCGAGTCGATTGAATCGGCATCCTGATGGTTAGGATTCCGCGTTGAACCTCACCCCTTGCGGGTGGCGGTTCGTTGCTGGCGCAAAATCCTCACGAAGTTCAGTACGGTCGGCGACTTCTCGCGCTGCCGATGGATCAACGCGATACCCGTGGACAGCGGATTGCCCCTCAGTCCGTGATACGACACGCTTTCGACCTGGATCTGCCGGATCGACGCGGGCACCACCGCGACGCCGAACCCCGCCGCCACGAGATTCGCCGCCGATGAGATCTGTGGCGACTCCATGCCGATCGAGGGCGCGAAGCCGGCTTCACGGCAGGCGCCAATGATCGAGTCGTACAAATCCGGGCCGATGGGGCGCGGAAAGAGGATGAACGGATCGTTCACAAGGTCCGCCAGCTCGATGCGCCGTCGCCGGTTCAAGCGATGGTTTGCCGGCAACACCGCCAACATGTCTTCGTCGACCAATGGTTCGACGATCAGGTCCCGGCAGTTCAACGGCATGCGCACTAGCGCGGCATCGAGCTGCCGGTCGGCGACTTTATCCAGCAGCAGCGAACTGTTGCTCTCCTCGCAACTGATCGACACGCGCTCATACGCATGCCGATAGCGCTGCATCGTCATCGCGACCGCCGGATGAAACACCGTCGAACCCGCGAAGCCGAGCGAGAGCCGCCCAGTCTCGCCGCGTCCTGCGTTCTGCACTTCGACGAATGCCTGCTGTGCGTCATCCACGATACGTTGCGCGCGATCGCGAAAGAGTCGTCCCGCCTCGGTCAGCTCGACGCGGCGTGGATGGCGGAGGAACAGCTGGGTGCCAATTTCCCGCTCGAGCTTCAGGATCTGCTGGCTCAAAGGCGGCTGGGCGATACCCAGATGAGTCGCTGCGTCGGTGAAATGCAGGTGTTCGGCGACGGCGAGGAAGTAACGCAGTTGGCGAAATTCCATATGTTTTTCGTCTCCAAATAGCGTCTTCAAGATATTGGACTAATGACGGCACTGATTTTAACCTTCGTGTCAATCCGATGCGCGCAAAGGCCGCAGCCGACAACGCTGGACAAAGTCGCCGCGCGCATCGACACCTCACGAGGAGAATCCGATGTCAGCAGCGCACACACCGTTGGTCACCGCCCGCCCCAATGTGGCCCACAGCTTGATCGCGGTGCTACGCGGCATCGTCGGCGGGAACTACACGCTGACCGATGACGCCGCGACCCGCCGCTTCCGGACCGGCTTTCGCTTTGGCGCGGGCAAGGCGCTCGCGGTGGTGCGCCCCGGTACGATCGTCGAGCAATGGAAAGTGCTGCAGGCATGCGTCGCGGCGAACGTGATCGTGATCACGCAGGCATCGAACACGGGCCTCACGGGCGGCTCGACGCCCGACGGTGACGACTACGATCGCGACGTCGTGATCGTCAGCACGAGCCGCATGAAGAAGGTGTTCGTGATCGACGGCGGCAAGCAGGTCGTCTGCCTGCCCGGCGCAACGCTCGACCAATTGGAAAGGACGCTGAAGCCACTTGGCCGCGAACCGCATTCGGTGATTGGCTCGAGTTGCATCGGCGCTTCGGTATTCGGCGGTGTCTGCAACAACTCGGGTGGTGCGCTGGTGCAGCGCGGCCCGGCGTATACGGAAATGGCGGCGTTTGCGCAGGTCGATGAAACGGGCAAGCTGCAGTTCGTCAACCATCTCGGGATCCGGCTCGGCGAGACGCCTGAGGATATGCTTGGCCGGCTCGAACGCGGTGAGTTCTCGGAGTCCGATGTTCAGCACAACGCGGGCGCCGGATCGGACCACGGCTACGCGAGCCATGTGCGTGAGGTCGATGCCGATACGCCGGCGCGCTTTAACGCCGACCCGCAGCGCCTTTATGAAGCATCAGGCTCGGCTGGCAAGCTGATGGTGTTTGCAGTGAGACTCGACACGTTCCCGACCGAACAGAACGCCAAGGTGTTTTATATCGGCACGAATCAACCTGACGAGCTCACCGAGATCCGCCGCCACGCGCTGCACGACTTCAAATTCTTGCCGATCTCGGGCGAATATCTTCATCGGGATGCTTTCGATGTCGCCGAAAAGTACGGCAAGGACACCTTCCTGGCGATCAATTACCTTGGCACGTCGCGCCTGCCTGCGCTGTTCGGATTGAAGAGCCGCTGCGATGCGCTGTTCGATCGCCTCGGCTTTCTCCCTGCGCATTTCACGGATCGTGTCATGCAGGCCGCGAGCCGCCTGTTCCCGAGCCATTTGCCGGCGCGGATGAAACAGTATCGCGACAAGTACGAGCATCACCTGATGCTGAAGGTTGCAGCCGAAAGCGTCGACGAAACCCGTGCGTTTATCTCCGGATACTTTGCGAATGCCACAGGTGCATATTTCGAGTGCACCGATGAAGAGGGCAGAAAAGCGTTCCTGCATCGCTTCGCTGCCGCCGGCGCCGCGGTTCGCTATCGTGCCGTGCATGCACGCGAGGTGGAAAATATCGTCGCACTCGACATCGCATTACGCCGCAACGATCGCGACTGGATCGAGACGCTGCCGCCCGAGATCGAGGAAACGATCGCCATCAAGCTGTACTACGGCCACTTCCTGTGCCATGTTTTCCACCAGGATTACATCGTCAGGAAGGGCAACGACTGCCTCGAGGTCGAACATAAAATGTGGAAGCTGCTGGACCGCCGCGGCGCGGAATATCCGGCGGAACATAACGTCGGCCATCTTTACCACGCGAAGCCTCAGCTTGCAGCGTTCTATCGGCAACTGGATCCTTGCAACTGCTTCAATCCGGGGATTGGGCAGACGTCGAAGTTCAGAAATTATCGCGAAGCGGCGGTTAGCTGAGCACTGTTACTGCGAACTGCCGCATCACTTAGCGACCGTTAAAGCAGCCGCAAGCCTCCGTCGCACTCAATGACAGCGCCCGTCATGAAGGTGTTCTCCATCAGAAACTGCAGCGCGTGCGCCACGTCTTCCGCGTGGCCGACGCGTCCCACCGGCAGCGTTTCGGCTTGCTGGCGGAACAGCTCCGTCTTGACGCTGGCGGGGAACTTGTCCCACCACGCGGTATCGATCACGCCTGGCGATACGGCGTTCACGCGCCGTGGCGCCAGTTCGCGCGCGAGCGTACCGATCATGCTTTCCAGCGCGCCGTTGATCGCACCCAGGCCAGCCGTGCCGGGATTGGCGATGCGCGCGGAAATGGCCGTGACGAATGTCAGGCTGCCGTCGCGGCGGATGGCCGGCAGGCCGGCCTGCGCCGCTTCGAGCTGCGGCCAGAGCTTGGCCTCGAAGCCGCGACGCAGCGCAGTCAGATCGAGTTCGTCGAAGCGGCCGCCGCCCTCGCCGCCGGAGAGCGTCAGCACCAGGTGATCGATGGTGCCCACGCGAGCGAAGAAACGGTCGAGCGCGGCGCGGTCGTTGCAATCGAGCGCTTCGCTGGCGACCTGCCCACGTCCTTCGATGCCCGCGAGTGCCTTGTCAAGTTTGCCCTGATCACGACCGACCGCGACCACGTTCGCGCCGGCCGCCGCCAGACGCGAAACCGTCGCGAGGCCGATGCCCGACGAACCGCCCAGCACCACGACTTTCTGATTTTGCCATTCCATATCGCTGCTCCTGTAGATGAGGGGAGCACACCGAGTCGGCCATCACATCGCACGTTGCGGCGCTCCCATGGCGATAGAATGCGTGTCAGACGAATATCATTCAAATCGTTCATTGCGATGACCAACATCATTGAAAATGATTTCAGGCATTTCGACCTGAACCTGCTGCTGACGTTTCGCGCGCTGTTCGAGGAGCGTAGCGTCACGCGGGCGGCGCAGCGGCTCTTCCTGGGCCAACCGGCGGTAAGCGGGGCGCTAAAACGGTTGCGCGAGGCGTTCGGCGACGAACTGTTCGTGCGCACCTCGCGCGGCATCGCGCCTACCTCGCGTGCGCTCGAACTGGCGCGGCAGATCGAGCCATTTCTGCAATCGCTGCATCAGGTGCTCACGCAGCCACCGGTGTTCGACCCGGCGAGCGCGCAACGCGTGTTCCGCATCGGTTTGAGCGATTCATTGGAGGTCCTGATGACGCCGGAAATCATGGATCGCCTGAGCGCCACGGCTCCTGGCGTGAAGCTGATCGCGCGCCCCACCGATTCGACGCGTGCCGCCGCGATGCTCGACGAAGGGGAAATCGAACTCGCGGTCGGCGTGTTTCCCGAATGCGCGCAGTGGCAGCGGCGCCGGCCGCTGTTTCAATGGCGCTTCGTGAGTGTCTACAATCCGCGCCTCGTCAAAACCCGCCGCAAACGTCTGACGATGGAGGAATTCCTGCAACATCGGCATGTGCTGACTTCGTTCAGCGCCGGCCTGCAAGGTTTTATCGACGAGCGGTTGGCAGTGGAGGGGCTCAAGCGCGAGGTGGTGTTCTCCAGCGCGAATTTCGCCACGAGTCCGTTTATCGTGCGGCGCACGCCTGCGATTGCCACGGTGCCGGACTTCATTGGCTGCGTCTGGCGCGACGCGCTGGATCTGGCGATGAGTCCGCTGCCATTCGACGTGCCGGGCTACGAGGTCTCGCTGATGTGGTCCGCGGCGCGCGACCAGGATCCGGGGCTCGCATGGCTAGCCGACGTGTTCGCGCAGGCGTTCGAAGAGAAGGGGAAAAGACGCGGCAGTCGGTGACGAATCCCGCGGCAAACCATGCCCACATCTGAGGATGGCCAGCTCAGCGTGGTTTTATACAATTGAGGTTTCAGCTGGTTCCATCGCTCAATGCCGCCGCGAACGTCTATCGATTTTTTGATCAGCTCTTGCATCGCGCGTTCCATTCGTCTCGGATCAAATGAAAGCCGGCCGATTTCGATCTGTAAAGTCGGCAACCGACTCCGGCTTACGACCGGTGATCTTCCGTTTGTCTGGATCGCGTCAGCGCTCAAAAGCCGCCGGCGCGCATGAATTCAATGGCGCCGCCGATTAAAATGGGTTTCATCAACGGCGCCCTCCGAACTTACTTGCCGTGGAGCAGCATGCCGAGCGGCTTGAGAGGGCCAACCGGCAGATACTCGAAGGCGAGATAACCAGCCGACGCGAGCGGCATGGCGGCCACGATCGCCTTTGCATCGTCGAGCGATTCGACGTTCATCAGGAAGACGACGCCGGGGTTTTCGTCGATGAAGTAGAACTGCTCGATCTTGCCTTCGAGGTAGAGATTCAGCGTGTGGGGGACTTCCTTCGGCATGATCTGTTGGCGGACGTCATCCGTGATTGGCTTGACGCCTTTTCCGATCGCAAACACTTTCATTCCAATCTCCTTGTCTGTCATGAATTGACAAGGGAAAGTCTAGCGACGGGAAGCGCAAAAGCGTACAGTCGTAAATGCCAACTTTATGGTCATTTACGCCATGCACCTTGTTGTACTTGCTCTTGATGGGGTCTTCGATACAGGATTCACTGCGTTGCTAGACGCACTCCGTATCGCGAATGGCTTTTCCGCACGGGACGGCAAGCCGTTGCCTTTTGAAATAACCGTTGTGGGCGTGCGAAAAAAGGTGCGAACCAGCGGGGGGCTGATCATCCCGGTCGAACGTATCGCGCCGGTGCTAAAGCCCGATTGGGTAGTCGTGCCCGCCTTGGGAACCTCGACCCCGGAGCTTCTCGTACCTGCGCTGGCGCGGCCAGACGTGAAGCAGGCCGTTGCGCATCTTCGGAAGTGGAATGCGATGGGCGCCAGGATCGCCACGTCGTGCATTGGTGTATTCCTGCTGGCAGAGACTGGCCTTCTTGATCATCGTGAAGCGACCACGACCTGGTGGCTTGCTCCACTGTTCCGGCAACGCTATCCCGAGGTGCAGCTTGAAGAATCCCGAATGCTCGTGCCGACCGACATTGGCGTCACAGCGGGCGCGGCAATGGGACACCTGGATCTTGCGCTCTGGCTCATCCGCAAGGTCAGCCCTGAACTGGCAATGGTCGTTTCGCGTTACCTGCTGGCCGATCTAAGATCGTCACAGGCGCAATACATCATCCCTAACCATCTGGCGCACGCCGATCCGCTTGTGCTGCGGTTCGAGAGGTGGGCGAGGGAACGCCTGAAGGACGGCTTTGCATTACAGGATGCCGCTGCTGCACTGGGCACTAGTGCCCGTTCTTTACAGCGGCGCTGCCAGACC
This sequence comes from Paraburkholderia dipogonis, assembly GCF_042680985.1. Classification (NCBI taxonomy): domain Bacteria; kingdom Pseudomonadati; phylum Pseudomonadota; class Betaproteobacteria; order Burkholderiales; family Burkholderiaceae; genus Paraburkholderia; species Paraburkholderia dipogonis. Next base: position 79,775 of record NZ_JBHUFR010000008.1, read on the forward strand.
ATATTGGGCAAGTCACCCCTATCGTATTTTCAGGACTTACGCGTTGAACATGCGCAATCGCTTCTGCACGGCGGTCTCGATCTCGAAGCTGCGGCCGCGGAAGTAGGCTATTCCGACGGAGCCACATTGAGCACCTTATTGCGCCGGCGAACTGGGCGCGGCGTTCGCGAGCTTCGCGCCGGCCTGCGCTGAGAGGTCAAGGCGGCGAGTCGTGCGGGTTTGGCTTCGCTGATCGCTTAACCATTACGGTTCGTTGACACGCGGGAGGGACACTGAAAATGAGGTCTCCGTCTCGTCGGACCGCGCTTCGACCGCGCCGTGATGTGCCTTGGCGATTTCGCTTGCAATGTAAAGACCCAGTCCCAGGCTATCCGACCCGTCCCCTTCGCCCCGATAGCCCGGCCCTCGCGTCAGGGGATCGAAGATGCGCGCCAGCGTTGCATGCTCAATGGCATCCCCGCGGTTTTTGACTTCGATACGGACATGCGTTGCATCACCGCTGACTATCACGCGCACAGGAGCATCCTGTGCTCCGTACTTGATGGCATTGAGCACGAGATTCCCAAGCAATTGCTGCAAGCGCCGCCCGTCCCAGACCCCCTGCAAATTACCACTGACCTGCAGCTCAATCTGCCTGTCAGGATTAACCGCACGCAACTCGTCCAGCTCGTCAGCAAGCACATCCGCAAGATCGACGCTCGTCGCTCTTACGTTGATGCCCAAGCCCAGATTGGTCCTGTTGAAATCAGTCAGGTCATCAAGCAGCGCCTGCATCCGGGCTCCGCTACGTATCAGCCGGGCGGCGGCTTCCGATACGCGCTCGCCGGCATTCAGCGCTTCCAGATACGATGCAGTCACGCGAATCGCCTGAAGAGGGCTGCGCATGTCGTGCCCCAGCATGCCGAGCAGGAGGTTCCGACTCTGCTCGACCTGCGCAGTGAAAAAAGCGAGCGATTCGGCAAGTGCCTGATCGATCGCTTCGTTAAACCGAATGACGTCGTCCAGGTCAGGCACTTCGGGCGCGCAATCGTCCATCCACAAGCGAAGCACGCTCGCGCGCAGCGCGCGATATTCGGCGGCGAGCTGGTTGATATTGAAACCGGCCCGAGCTCTCAGCAGGGCATGCGTTTGCGCCGCTGTTTCGGTCGTGTTGATCAGCACGGGAGCTCGCCCCAGTGATTTCTCGCGTTGGGCGTCCCTGGTTTGCGAAGTTTGCAAGTCCTTTGCGACGGCCTGCAGGATCTGCTGCGCGTGGTTGCGTAACCCCAACGATCCCATGTTTGCCGCCGCCGGCTGGAGGGTGGCGGCGAACGCTTCCCATTGCGCCAGAATCGGCTCGATGTCTCGCGAGATAAAGTCAGCAAGTCGCATGTTGGCGCATCCAAAGCGTAAGCGAATGTCGAAGACCATCGGCCATCAATGTTATGCCCCAATTGGGGGCAATTTTCCATCGGCAGAATACCCCATTGAGAGAGCAAATACCGCCGTTGCTCCAGGGCGAAGGAGGTTGCGATCCTGGGGCGGACTGACTCGGAAGCGGCCGTTCGCTCGCGAATCTCGCGATGCCGTGATCGACAGTGCGCGGCCCTAACCGGTCTTTACACTTTTCTTTAGCGGACCGTTCGGCGTGCAGACTCCGTCCGCTCTCGACCCGTCCTCATCGGTTCACCGAAGGCGCACCCTGAAGCGCCTCATTCAGCATGCGCTCGGTTATCTGCGATCGAAGCGCCTGCAACTCCCCGCTTGCCCGCATGCCCCGGATGACGGCCTCAACCCGGGGCACGAGTTCACGGTTACGCTCATTGAGGAAGTGGTACATGTCGATATGCTGCAGGGGCGGCAACACCGCTCGCAGCTGCCCATCCAGACCCAGCTTGCGTATGACGAGCAGACCGCTGAAGAGATCGTTGACGGCAACGTCGATGTGATTGCTGGCGAGCATCAACATCATCTGATCCATCGTGGCGGTGGGCTCAACCTGCGGCATCCCGGCCGTCCCGCGCTCGGACGAACCTACGCCGCGTACGATGCCAACGCGGTAAGGACGCAGCGATTCCCAGCCGTTCACATTGATACCCGCGTCCCTCACGAAAGCTGTCGGCTCGATATAGCTGATCGACTCCCTGACGGCGATGAGCGTCGGATATTCTCTCTGCACATCGAACACGCGCTGAACCTCGCCGTCCAGGCGGCCCGAACTCGACTCGATCAACGACCGCTTGGCAGGCACGTTGACAAATTCAACCTGAATACCCAGCCTTGCATAGATAACGGCGAGAATTTCTGCACCGACCTCCTGATCCGGGACACCGGCGATGCGCGCGATCCGCAAAACAGGCTGAGCCGGGACGCCCATGGCGGCGAGACCGATCGGGCTGCATATCAGCAGACCAAGGAGCATCGCGATCCGGCGAAGCGCTGGGCGCCTGGTCATGAACATGTCGGATCTCCGGAAAATGCCTCAAAGTCTACCCCTCCCGCATAAATCCGTGCAGGGCAGGCGCGCTTGCAGGCGGCTTTCGTTTTCTCCCATCATCGTCATGCACGGGTCCCGACAGCAGCCCGCGGGCGCGCCGCATGTCGCCTCACGCTACCCGCATGGGCGGCACGGGCTTCGGCAGTCGGCACCACGCGGTTCAAAGCGAACAGGCTGGCGAGACCCACTAAAATCTTTTCCAGAAGACTGTCGATTTTCGATCATCAGATTCGTCGTCAGGGTATCCACCACTCAACGGACCTCCCATGAAATACCTCGGCTTGGCCTACTTCACCCCTGAACAATTCGCCGCCATGGCACCGGACGACGTCAAGAAACTGGTGAGCCAATGCCCCGCATTGGACGAGAAAATGCGGGCTACCGGCAAGGTGCTGATTTCAGCGTCGCTGGGTGATTTGGACACCTGGCGGACGCTTCGCCCGCGTGGCGGCAAGACACAAGTCTCTGATGGACCTTACACCGAGTCGAAGGAAGTGGTGGGCGGCCTGTTCGTCATCGAGGCGGATAGCCGCGACGAGGCGTTGCGCCTCGCGTCCATGCATCCGGCCGCCACGCTTGGCGAAGAAGGCGGATGGGCCGTCGAGCTTATCCCTTTGGATTTCTACCTGGCCCGTTGAGGGCTTGAACGCGCGTCTAAAGAATGCGTTGTCGCGCTACAAACACCTTCACGATGTTAAGGGCGTCACGGCGATGACGACTTCTGGACGAGGGGCAAGGCTGTAATCGACTCCTGCTGCCAGACCCGATCGTATGCGCTCAGTGGTTTACCACCGCATCACGGGCAGGCCGCCTGTCGCTCGCCGGCACGGCCTGAACGCACAACAACAGTACGACCATGCCGATGGCAAGCAGCACGCCAATCGCGCCCAGCCCCGTGTACAAGCTTCCCGTCGACGTCTTCAGCGCGCCCACCATCCACGGGCTCACAGCGCCGCCGAGCGCGCCGAGCGCGGTGATCGTCGCAATTCCTCCCGCTGCAGTATCTTCCTTAAGATAGGTTGTGGGAATCGTCCAGAACAGCGACAGCGCTGCGTATATGCCAACTGACGCGATCACCAGCAACACGACGGTTAGCGCGACGCTATGCGCCGTCAAGGGCAGCAACAGAAAGCTTGCCGCTACTGCGAAGCCACAGCCCGCGACATGCCAGCGGCGCTCCATGTGCCGATCCGAATGCCGCCCGAGCAGCAGCATGCCGATGGCCGTGCACAGCGAAATTGCGCCGCTCATCCAGCCGATATCGCTGATGCGATGGACGCCGACCTGGCGCAGCAGCGACGGAATCCAGAAACCGACTGCGTTAAGCGCCATGAAGACGCTGAAGTAGATCGTCGACATCAGATAGATGCGCGGATTGGTCAGTACATCGGCCAACGGTGCATGGGAGCGCGCTTCGGCTGCATGCCGCGCGCGTCCCGCATTTAACGCTGTCGCAATCTGTGCCTTCTCATTGTCGTTGAGCCATCTGGCGTCGGCGGGACGATCGTCGAGCACGAAGTATGCGGCGAGGCCCAAAGCGATGGCCGGAATGCCCTCGATCAGAAACAGCCATTGCCAGCCGGCGAATCCAAGCTCGCCGTGCAAATGACTCATGATCCAGCCCGACAGCGGCCCGCCGACGATACCCGCAAGCGGCACAGCCATTACGAAGAGACTCATGATGCATCCGCGCCGACGGTCGGGAAACCAGTAGGTCAGGTAAAGAATCACGCCTGGAAAGAAACCCGCTTCGGCGGCGCCAAGCAGAAAGCGCACGACGTAAAGCGCATGCGCACTGCGCACGAATGCCAGTACGACTGTCAGCGCGCCCCACAACACCATGATCCGCACGAGCGTCTTGCGCACGCCAATGCGTGCCGCGAGCAGATTGCTCGGCAATTCAAAAATCACATAGCCGACGAAGAACATGCCCGCCGCAATGCCGAATACGGAGTCGTCGAGCTTCAGGTCCTGCAGGAACTGAAGCTTTGCAAAACCAATATTCACGCGGTCGATGAAGTTGACTACGTAGCAGACGAAAATGAACGGGATGATGCGGCGCGCGACCTTGCGGAAGACGCCATCATCGGCGGAACTGCTCGAAGCGTTATTCATGGTGTCTCCAATACGCCTGCGCCGAAGGTCTTTTCGATCTTTTGAATTGCTTTGGCTCGCGCGGCACGTCGCGCGTTACCACTCGCCGAAGAACACGCCCCAGTCCCTGTGCGTATTTGTGCGGCTCGCGACGCCCGCGTCGTCGATCGTCACGCGCTGCTTGAGCGATGCATGCCAGTCGACCAGCTTCGCGTGCATTTGCGTACGTATCGCTTCATGCGTGCGCTCGCCGCCGAGATCGATGAACTCGTTCGGGTCCGCTTCAAGGTCGAACAGTTGCGGCCGGTAGCCGAGCCAGTGCACGTATTTCCAGCGCGCGTCACGCACCATCCAGCCGCGGCATTCGTGCGGCGCGCGGCCGAGCGTCAGGCGCGCCCCGCGAAAACTGTAGTCGAGTTCGGAGACCACATAGTCGCGCCATCCGCTTTCCTGCGTGAGCGTGTCGCGCAGCAACGGCAACAACGATTTGCCTTCGATCCGCTCCTCATACGAAGGCAGCCCGAGCGCTTCGAGCACGGTCGGCACCACGTCGATGCAGGACGTGAAGCGCGCCTCGGCCGTACCGCGCGTGGCATTCGCTTCGGGCGATGGGTCGTACACGACCATCGGCACGCGCTGCACGGTATCGTAGAACTGCTCTTTCTCGCCGAGCCAGTGATCGCCGAGGAAATCGCCGTGATCGGCGGTGAAGACAATCAGCGTGTCGTCCCAGCGATTCAGCCGGTCGAGCACGTCCCAGAGGCGCCCGAGATGATCGTCGATCTGCTGGATCAATCCCTGGTAAATGGGCCGCACCGTGTTGGACACTTCGTCGCGCGAGAAATTGACGCTCTCTTCATGCTGGCGATAAGCGGCCGTCACCGGGTGGGCATTGTCCAGCTCTGCGGTGTGGCGCACGAGCGGCAGGCACTGATCGAGCGAGTACATCTGGTGATAGGGATGCGGCGCAACATACGGCCAATGCGGCTTCACGTACGACAGGTGTAACGCCCACGGCTCGTCGGCCTGTTGTTCGATATGGCGGATCGCCTGATCGGTCATATACGCTGTTTCGGAGTGCGGCTCCGCGACGCGCGACGGCCAGCGCACATTGCGCATGTGCCAGCCCGAGCGGACTTCGCCGCGCTCGTCTGCGACGCTGATCACATAGTCGCTCCAGGGCCGCTCGCTCGCATACCCGTGTGCGCGCAGATACGCGGGATAACCGCTTTCGCGGCCCGGTTCGTGATGCCCGTCGTAACGGTCCAGTTCGACGAACGAGCCCGCAGAAAGGCGCAGCCCAAGCGGGCTGTTCCTGCCGATTTCCAGCCGCTCCATGCCCGACGCGTCCACCTGAACATGAGTCTTTCCGGCGAGGGCGAGCGAACGTCCATGGCGGCGCAGATACTCTCCGAGCGTGATCTCGCCGATCGACATCGGCACGCGGTTCCAGTTCGCGCCGTGGCTCGTCATCGTGCGGCCGGTGTAATACGACATGCGCGACGGCCCGCAGACGCCGGAGCTGACATAGGCGTTATCGAAGCGCACACCGCGCGCGGCGAGCGCATCGATGTTGCGCGTGCGCATGTAGGGGTGGCCGTAGCAGGCGAGGTGATCCCGCCGCAGCTGGTCACACATGATGAAAAGGACGTTTCGGATGGCTGTCATGAATCGGCGCCGGGAGCGTTAGTGAACGACATGCCCCGATGCTAGGGAAGGCACCCACGTTTGACCTAATCAATCGTATGTGCGCTTGCACAATCGCGCATAATGCCCCTTCCGCTTCAGGACCGAGACCCATGTCGCACACTCCCACCGCGCCCGGTGCCGCTGACGAGCCCCGGCTGAAACATCCCAGCCATATCGACGAGTTTCTGCTGTACCGGTTGCATAACCTGACGCGCGTGGCGGTTCAGGGAGTGGGGTTGATGTTCCGGCGTGAAATCGGCATTAGCCGGCGCGACTGGCGCATCCTGGCGTTCGTTGGACGATTCCCCGACCTCAACCTCACACGGCTCGCGGAACTCACAGGGCTGGACACGGTGATCGCGAGCCGGTGCGTCACGCAGCTCGTGCAACGCGGGCTGCTGGCGAACCGGAGACAACCGGCGAACAAGCGTGTGTCCTTGCTGCGGCTCACCGAATCAGGCGAGCAGGTGTATGCGCGGGCGCACGCCGCCGGCCAGCAATACAACATCGAATTTACCGCCTGCCTGAATGATGACGAGGCGCGCCTGCTGGAGACCGTGATGTCAAAGCTCGAAGCGCGGGCTCACGAATTGAATCAACGCGAGATTGCGTTCGGCGTCGACAGCCAGGAAGGCGACACCGCCGAAGAGTGATGATCGCGCGCCACAGGCGGTGCCGCAACATCCGCCACGCAACCGTCATACAAAGGCTGTCTTTCTGACGAAGCCGGACAACTCGAGGCGGCTGGACAGCTCATGTGCCGTAACGTGACCTCATAGGCTACGTCATCGACCCGCATCAATCGCGAATCCGCTGTTCGTTCATGCCGGGCGCCTGGCATAGCTAAACGTGTACGCAGAGCAACCGTGCAACGCACTTTAGTACGGGCTGCTCCATCTTCGCGGCACGTCTCTCACCCTGAATACGGCGACGGATAAAACTAGGTGTAAACCCCTAGTTGCATTGTTAATTTGATCGACGACACTTCGCAAACAGATTTGCACAAACAACTAGAAAGCAAATTTCATTGCGAAGTGCTTTTCTTCTTATTGACAAGGAGTCTCCATGAAACTCGCCGCAAAATTCGCCGTGGCTGCCCTGGCTGCAATTTCCTTCGCCAGCAGCGCCGCTTACGCCGACACGCTACTCGTGGCGTGCGACACCGCCTTCGTGCCTTTCGAATTCAAGCAGGGCAATGAATATGTCGGCTTCGACATCGACTTGTGGAAGGAAATCGCCAAGGATTTGAAGCTCGACTACAAGCTCCAGCCAATGGACTTCAGCGGCATTCTGCCGGCTCTGCAAACCCACAACGTCGATGTCGCGCTCGCGGGCATCACGATCAAAGACGAACGCAAGAAGGTTATCGATTTCTCCGATGGCTACTACAACAGCGGTTTCACCCTGATGGTGCCCGCGGACAGCACGATCAAGGGACCCGACGACCTCAAGGGCAAAACACTTGCGGTCAAGACTGGCACTTCGTCTTTTGATTACGCGAAAGCGAACTTCAAGAACACGGATTTGCGCGCGTTCCCGAACATTGACAATGCGTATCTCGAACTGGCCACCGGCCGCGTGGACGCCGCCATGCACGACACGCCGAACGTTCTCTACTACATCCACACCGCGGGCCAGTCGCGCGTGAAGGCGGTCGGTCCGCAAATGATGGCGCAGCAGTACGGCATCGCGTTTCCCAAGGGCAGCCCGCTCGTGGCGAAGGTCAACGCCGAGCTGGTGAAGATCAAGGCCGACGGGCGCTATACGGCGATCTACAAGAAGTGGTTCGGCGTCGAGCCGGCGAAATCCTGATTACACGCGCTCTGGAGTTCAATGATGCAGTTCGATCCGTCGGTCATCGTGGACGCCGTGCCCGCGCTCCTGCAAGGCGCGCGTCTCACGGTGCTGATCACGCTCGCGGGGTTGGCGGGCGGCATGCTCGTCGGCCTGCTGTTCGGGTTGATGCGTGCGTATGGCAACGCGTTGTCCCAGAAAATCGCGTTCACGTACATCGAGTTTGTACGCGGCACGCCGATCGTGGTCCAGGTGATGTTTCTCTACTTCGCGCTGCCCTTGCTGCTGCATGTGCGCGTCGATGCGATGACGGCGGCGGTCGCGTCGATCATCATCAACTCGGGCGCGTATATCGCCGAGATCGTACGCGGCGCGTTTCTCTCCGTGCCACGCGGGCTCAAGGAAGCCGGCCTCGCACTCGGCATGCCGGCCTGGCGCGTGCTGGCATTCGTGATCGGTCCCGTCGCGCTGCGCCGCATGACACCCGCGCTCGGCAACCAGTTCATCGTGAGCCTGAAGGACACGTCGCTGTTCATCGTGATCGGCGTAGGCGAACTCACGCGGCAAGGGCAGGAAATCATGGCGTCGAACTTCCGCGCGGTGGAAATCTGGACGGCCGTGGCGCTCATTTACCTGTGCATGATCGGCACGCTGACCTTCGGGCTGCGGACCATGGAAAAGCGGATGCGCATCCTATGAATACGATGAATCACCAGCATCTCATGACCAACCACATGGTGCAGTTCAAGCGAGTGACGAAGCGCTTCGGGCAGACCGTCGTGCTCGATCAAGTCGACCTGAGCATCGGTGCGGGCGAAGTCGTCGTGCTGATCGGACCGTCGGGCTCGGGCAAGTCCACGCTTCTGCGCTGTATCAACGCGCTGGAGCAGATCGATGGCGGCGATCTCGTGGTCGATGGCATCAGCGTGCTCGGCGGCTCGAAAAAGGTGCGCGAGATTCGTCAGGAAGCGGGCATGGTGTTTCAGCAGTTCAACCTGTTCCCGCAGCTGACGGCATTGGAAAACGTCGCGTTCGGCCCGCGCCAAGTGCGCGGCATGAGCAAGCCCGACGCTGAGTCGCTGGCGCGCGAACTGTTGACGAAGGTCGGACTCGGCGCGCGCGTCGGGCACTATGCGAGCGAGCTGTCCGGCGGACAGCAGCAGCGCGTGGCCATCGCACGTGCGCTTGCAGTGAAGCCGAAGCTCATGCTTTTCGACGAGCCCACGTCCGCGCTCGATCCCGAATTGCGCCAGGAAGTGCTGCGCGTCATGCAGGCGCTTGCCGAAGAAGGCATGACGATGGTCGTTGTCACGCACGAGATGGCGTTTGCGCGCAAGGTCGGCACGCGGCTCATCTTCATGGAACACGGCCACATTACCGTCGACGGGCCGCCTGCCGATTTGCTCGATAATCCGCCTAATCAGCGCCTGCGCGATTTTCTGCAACACGTCGAATAACTTTTGCAAAACACTTTGAATATGGCAGCACTCGGATTTATTGAAATCTCCGGTTCACCGCGCGAGGCGGGCGAAGCACTCGGCCGGTTCGGCGCGCACGCCGTGCGGGCGAAACTATTGACGACGCACGCCTGGCAAACGGTCATGCAATGGCGTGGCAGCGACACCTCGAAGATCATGGCCGCGCTCGTGCGCGAACGCTTTCCGCGCGTATGGGACGAGCTCGAAGGTCTGGCGATCGGTCTTGGCCTGCCTTTCGAGGATGTCTTTCTCTGGAACTGCCGCGGCGATCTCTGGGCGATGTCGCCGGATGGCTGCACGACCGTGCAGATTCCCGGCGTCGATACGCGTCGGATCAGTCACAACGAAGACGGTCTTCCGTGCTTCTCCAGGCATTGCGCGATTGCCGAATGCAAGCTCGAAGGCAGCGCGGGCTTCGCAGCCTTCGTTTATCCGGCTTCGCTGCCGGGGCATACGTTCGCGGTCACGAACGGCGGTCTTGCCGTGACCGTCAACAATCTGCGTCAGCGTGAGGTCGTCGCGGGCGTGCCGCGCATGGTGCTTACCCGCGCGATGCTCGACACGGGTGATCTCGACGAAGCCCTGTCCATCGTGAGGGATAATCCGCGCGCGGGCGGTTTTCATCTGACGCTCGGCGCCTGTAGCAGTCCCGCGCTGCTGAGCGTCGAATTCAGCGCGCACGATTGTTCGGTAACCGAAGTGGCAGTGCCCTCGCTGCATGCAAACCACGCCATTCATCCGTCGATGCACGGCTTCTCGCAGATCATCACGGATTCGTCGCGTCATCGGCAGGCGCGCGGCGATACGCTGCTCGCATCCGGCGAACCAGTCGATCCGCTCGCGATCCTTGCCGATCGGCAAGATGCCGCGCTGCCGATACATCGTCTCGACCCGAACGACCCCGACGATGAGAACACGCTTGCCACTGCCGATATGACGATTCGTGCGTCTCACATAGAATGGAAGGTTCACGAACATCCCGGGCAGCCCGCCCGGTATCGGATGATCAATGGACACAGGCAAACAGAAGGGGCATCGCTCCAGCGAGACTGACGCGGACGCGCGGATGCCGCCGCGCAGCGTGGACGGACTGCGCGAGTTGGTAAAACGCATTGGCCGCGACGAGGCCGAGCTTTCGCTCGGCGGCAAGGCGCGTACCGTTCTCGCCAAGCTGCTCGAACGCCCCGAAGAAACGGCGGTGCGCACCATCACTGATCTCGCGGCATCGCTCGATGTCAACGCGTCCACGCTCACGCGCCTGTCCACCCGGCTCGGCTATGCGGGCTTCGCGGATTTTCAGGGCGTGTTTCGCGACAGCCTCGCCGAGCGTCATCGGAGTTTCTATAGCCAGCAGGCGGAGCGGCTCGTCGCGAGCAGCAAAACGCACGCGCGCGACGCAACACCCGAAGTCGACATGGTCGTGAAGCTCGCGCGCGAATCGATCGGCAATGTGGAAGGCTTCATCGCGCAACTTTCGCCTTCCGATCTGCGCGACGCCGCTCGCCTCATCGCCAATGCGAAGCGCGTGCGCGTTCATGGCCTGCGCCAGTTCAGCGCCCTGGCGAGCTTCTTCTGCTACGGGCTCGGCATGATCCGCGCGGACGTCGCTCTGCTCGACGTGCAGGGGCTCGGCGTCGCGGAAGGGCTCGCGCAGTTGCAGCCGGGCGATGTCGTGCTCGTCACGAGCGTCGCGCCCTATACGCGCAGTGTCGCCGATGCCGCCATAGCCGCAAAGGAAGCCGGACTAGAAGTCATCGCGATCACTGATACGCTCGCCTCGCCGCTCGTACCGCCCGCACGCCATGCGTTTCTGGTGCCGCACGAGAGCAGCTTCTTCAGCAACAGCATGGGCGCCTATCTCGTCTTTTGCGAGGGCCTGCTGAATCTTGTTGCGGCGCATCTCGGGACGCGCTCGCTCCAGGCGCTCGAGCGGCGCGAGCGTCTGATCAGGACGCTCGGTATTGAGGCGCCCTGACGCGCGTCGCATTATGCGCGCGCGTACTCATCCCGTTTAAAAGCAACGCTCCTTGCATGTTCAAGGTGATCGCGGGAATACCACCTCCGTTGACCTGCATGCATAGCGCAATGCACACCCGCGCCGATCGCGCGCAGCCGCTTCGCGCTACTACAGCATTGCAGTTGTACCTGCCCATAAAAAACACCCCAAATCGTTGGACAGGTGTCCACCTTTTTGGGGTGCGGTTCAAACATCTATGGCGCGCTTTGACGCCGTCTACAACGCGCATCGCGCGTCATAGCTCGTCATCACATTTACATCGTGACGGTATCCGCCAGGTCCTTGAAGTCTTCGATCTTATCGAAGTTCATGTACTGATAGATCTTGTCACCGCTGGCGGTCAGCACGCCCATGTCGGCCATGTATTCCTCCTTGGTCGGAATCTTGCCCAGACGCGAGCAGATTGCCGCCAGTTCGGCCGAGCCGAGGTACACGTTCGTGTTCTTGCCCAGACGGTTCGGGAAGTTACGGGTCGATGTGGACATGACCGTCGCGCCTTCGCGCACCTGTGCCTGATTGCCCATGCACAGCGAGCAGCCCGGCATTTCCGTACGCGCGCCGGCCGTTCCGAACACGCCGTAATGGCCTTCTTCGGTCAGTTGCTTCTGATCCATCTTGGTAGGCGGCGCGACCCACAGCTTGACCGGAATGTCGCGCTTGCCTTCCAGCAGCTTCGACGCCGCGCGGAAGTGACCGATGTTCGTCATGCACGAGCCGATGAACACTTCGTCGATCTTCGCACCGGCGACGTCGGACAGCGTCTTCACGTCGTCCGGGTCGTTCGGGCAGGCGACGATCGGTTCATGGATGTCGGCGAGGTCGATCTCGATCACGGCCGCGTACTCGGCGTCCGCATCCGGCGACAGCAGTTGCGGGTCAGCGAGCCATGCTTCCATGGCCTTGATGCGGCGCTGCAGGCTGCGCGGGTCCTGGTAGCCCTGCGCGATCATCCACTTGAGCAGCGTGACGTTGCTGTTCAGGTACTCGATGATCGGTTCCTTGTTCAGATGCACCGTGCAACCGGCCGCCGAACGCTCGGCGGATGCATCCGACAGTTCGAACGCCTGCTCGACCTTCAGATCGGGCAGACCTTCGATTTCGAGCACACGGCCCGAGAAAATGTTTTTCTTGCCTTGCTTGGCGACCGTTAGCGTGCCTTGCTTGATCGCGTACAGCGGGATCGCGTTGACGAGGTCGCGCAGCGTGACGCCGGGCTGCATCTTGCCCTTGAAGCGAACCAGCACCGATTCCGGCATATCCAGCGGCATCGTGCCGGTGGCCGCGGCGAATGCGACCAGCCCTGAACCCGCCGGGAAGCTGATGCCGATCGGGAAGCGCGTGTGCGAGTCGCCGCCGGTGCCGACGGTGTCGGGCAGCAGCATGCGGTTCAGCCACGAGTGGATCACGCCGTCGCCGGGACGCAGCGCGATGCCGCCACGATTGCTGATGAAGTCCGGCAGCGTGCGGTGCGTCTTCACGTCCACCGACTTCGGATACGCGGCGGTGTGGCAGAACGACTGCATGACGAGGTCGGCGGAGAAGCCGAGGCACGCGAGGTCTTTCAGTTCGTCGCGCGTCATCGGGCCGGTGGTGTCCTGCGAGCCGACCGAGGTCATCTTCGGTTCGCAGTAGGTGCCCGGGCGCACGCCCTGGCCTTCCGGCAGGCCGCACGCACGGCCGACCATCTTCTGCGCGAGCGAGAAACCCTTGCCGCTGTCGGCCGGTTGCTGCGGCAGGCGGAACAGGGTGGAGGGCGCGAGGCCCAGCGCTTCACGCGCCTTGGCGGTCAAGCCACGGCCGATGATGAGAGGAATACGGCCACCGGCGCGCACCTCGTCGAACAGCACGTCGGACTTGACCTGGAATTCGGCGATCACCGCGCCGTTCTTCAGAGCCTTGCCTTCGTAGGGACGCAGTTCGACCACGTCGCCCATTTCCATTTGCGATACGTCGAGTTCGATCGGCAGCGCGCCCGCGTCTTCCATGGTGTTGTAGAAGATCGGCGCGATCTTGCCGCCAAGGCACACGCCGCCGAAGCGCTTGTTCGGGATGAAGGGGATGTCTTCGCCCGTGAACCACAGCACCGAGTTGGTGGCCGACTTGCGCGAGGAGCCGGTGCCGACCACGTCGCCGACGTAGGCGACCAGATGGCCTTTTTCTTTCAGCGTCTGGATGAACTGGATCGGGCCGCGCTTGCCGTCTTCCTCCGGCGTGATGCCGGGGCGCGCGTTTTTCAGCATCGCCAGCGCGTGCATCGGGATGTCCGGGCGGGTGGTGGCGTCCGGCGCCGGCGAGAGGTCGTCCGTGTTGGTTTCGCCCGTCACCTTGAACACGGTGATGGTCAGGCTTTGCGGCACTTCCGGGCGGCTCGTGAACCATTCGGCGTCGGCCCAGCTTTGCAACACGGCCTTCGCGTTGGCGTTGCCCTTGTCGGCCAATTCCTTGACGTCGTGGAACGCGTCGAACATGAGCAGGGTTTTCTTCAGCGCCTCGGCGGCAACCGTGCCGAGTTCCGCGTCCGACAGCAGTTCGATCAGCGGCTGGATGTTGTAGCCGCCCAGCATGGTGCCGAGCAGTTCCGTGGCGCGAGCGCGCGGGATCAGCGTGCAGGCGGTTTCACCCTTGGCGACGGCGGCGAGGAAACCGGCCTTCACGCGGGCGGCTTCGTCGACGCCGGCGGGCACGCGGTTGGTGATCAGGTCGAGCAGGGTTTGCTCTTCGCCCGCGGGAGGGTTGGTAAGCAGCTCCACCAGCTCGGCGGTCTGCTGGGCGGTCAGCGGCAGGGGAGGAATGCCGAGCGTGGCGCGTGCGGCTGCGTGAGCGCGAAAGTTTTCAAGCATGAAAGAACCTGCTGATGTTGGCGTTTCAGGGGATGGCATCCGGCCCGCCGTGGCTGTGCCGGGTAGCGTTTACGTGTAATTTTAAAGGCGACATGCGCCTGCAGTCAATTATCTTATATCTTATATAAGAGTCGCCGGCTCAAGATTGGGCTGTCATCGCCGCGCGGCTTTTGCTGAAAAAGGACGTTGGTCGCTTCCTGTGATCGCGGACGAAGCCGGCTTGACGGATTGCGAGCGAGTGAGGAGGGCGTTTCTACGGACCATTGGGTAGCAGCCTCACACGGTCCCCCGTTTCAAAAGCAGGGAAACCTGCGGGCCGCCTGGGCACGGCCGCCAATCAGCGCGCGGGGCCTGCGCTCGGAGAACGGCGGCCCCGCGCGCGATGAACTACAGCGACCGCTCGATCGCCTGCCCGAGCAGATCCAAACCCAGGTCGATCTCATCCTCGTGAACGGTCAACGGAGGGGCGATCCGGAACACGCCGCCCATGCCGGGCAATTGCACGATGTTCATGCTGAGCCCCAGGTTCATGCACTCGCGGGTGATCTTCGCGCCCAGCCCGTCCGCCGGCTCCTTCGTGCGGCGGTCCTTGACGATCTCCATGCCCAGCAGCAGTCCTCGGCCGCGAATGTCGCCGATGCAGTCGAAGCGCTCCATCAGATCCAGCAGGCCGCGTTTGAGTCGCGCGCCCATCAGGTTCGCACGCGCCACCAGTCCCTCGCGCTCGACCACCTCCAGCACCCGCAAACCGACAGCGGCCGGCAGAGGATCGGACACGTGGGTCGTATAGAACAGGTAACCCAATTCATGGGCGCGCTCCTCGATCTGCGCGGATGTCACGACAGCCGCGAGCGGCAGACCGGCGCCCAGTGTCTTCGATAGCGTGAGAATGTCGGGCGTGACGCCGTCGCGCTGGCAGGCGAACATCGTGCCCGTGCGGCCGACGCCGGTTTGCGCTTCGTCGAGGATCAGCAGCATGCCGCGCTCCTCGCATTTGCGCTTCAGCGCGGCCATGTAGCCTTCCGGCAGTTCGATGATCCCGCCGGAACTCAGAATCGGCTCAGCAATGAAAGCCGCCAGATTGCCGCTGGACTGACGATCGATCAGATCGAACGCATAGTCCAGCTCCGCCAGGTAATCGTATTCACCATGGCGCTCGAAACGCGGCCGGTACAGAAACGGAGCGGGGATCGCGAAGGAGCCGACCGCGGCCGGACCGACGCCTTTGCGACCGGCGCTATAGGTGGCGGATGCCGCTGCCCCCGTCATGCCGTGCCATGACTGCGCAAACCCGACGATTTCATATTTGCCCGTGACCAGCTTCGCCATGCGAATGGCGGCCTCGTTCGACTCCGCGCCCGTACTGAGCAACAGCGCGCGGTCGAGTCCGTCGGGCGTGATCTCGGCGAGGCGGGTCGCCAGGTCCACCACCGGTCGCGATAGCATGCCGCTAAAGAGATGGTCGAGCTTGCCGGCGTACTCGTTGATGACCGAGACGATTTCCGGATGGCTGTGTCCCAACACCGCGCTCATCTGGCCGGAGGTGAAATCCAGAATCGCGCGGCCGTCCGCGTCGTAGACGAAACTGCCCTGAGCGCGCTCGATGATCATCGGCTCGAAGGTGCCGCCGTAGCGGATGAGGTGCTGCCTGGCGTTGCGCCAGAAAACTGCATCATTGTTTCGCGACACTTGCTTCTCCTTGACGGCCAGCGGGAATAACTTGCAGTCTAGATGGCGCTCTGGTTTCATAGAATCGAATAGTTCTTATCGAAGATAGAAGCGGGCCTAATACCTTGAGTCTTTCACTCGAAATCGATCTGCTGCGCTCGTTTATCGTCGTCGCCGAAGTTCGGGCGCTCAGTCGCGCGGCGAACCGCATCGGCCGGACCCAATCGGCGCTGAGCCAGCAGATGAAGCGCTTGGAAGAGATCGTCGATCAGCCGTTGTTTCAGCGCACGGGTCGCGGGGTGGTGCTGACGAATCCGGGCGAACGCCTGTTGATTCACGCGCAACGCATTCTGCGGCTGCACGACGAGGCGATGGCCGATCTATCCGGCAAAGGGCTGTCGGGCACGATCCGCTTCGGCTGCCCGGACGATTACGCCGCTGTTTTCCTGCCGCATTTGCTGCGTCAGTTTTCGAGCCAGCATCCGCATGCACTGGTCGAGGTGATTTGCGCGCCCACGCCGCGCCTGCTCGAACAACTGGACATGCATGCGCTGGACCTCGCCATGATCTCCTTGCCGGATGACGCCGCGAACGACGACATCATTCGCCGTGAGCCGCTGGTCTGGGTCGGCTATGCGGGACTGGATTGCGCGCATTTCGATCCGTTGCCGCTGGCGCTTTCCGATCCGGACACGCTCGACCATGTGGCGGCCTGCGAAGCGCTGCAACGCGCGGGCAGGGCGTACCGCATCGCTTATGCGAGCAGCAGTCTTGCCGGCCTCACGGCCCTGGTGCGCTCGGGGCAGGCCGTCGCCGTCATCACGCAGACTGCCGTCGCGCCGGATCTCTCCGTACTCGACGGCGACCCTGCGCTCCCGCCTTTGCCCACCATAGGCATTACGCTGAAGTTCGAGCGCAAGCGTCCGTCCCATCTGATCACGGTATTCGCGGAGCACATCCGGCTGACGCTGCCGTTGCTGTGATCGAACAGGCTCGCGCGCGGAGCGTTGCGCGGCTTCAGTCGTGAAACTCTTCGTAGACTGCGCGATTCACGCCAAACACACGATGAATTATTTGTCGCGCTATGCGCTTTCGTTTGCGCAGCGGAACTGCAAAGCAAGGAGCACGTAAATACCGCTTCCATACCTGCGAACGCACCCGACAATCGAACTCGCGAAGAGGCCGCTTCGCTTCTCCGGCTTCTCCGGCTTCTCCGCAGAACCATGATGCTGGCGCCGCACGGCCAGTCAAGCGATCGTATTCGCGCGATGGGCACAGCGCATGCTGAACAATCAGCGGCAATGCGTTGCCATGCACGGCATTTCCGCCGAGCATCCGCCAGAGCGTCCGCTCTGAGAGCCGGACGCCCACCGTTGGGTGCGGGCAGCCATTCGGTTGCACCGCTGTCCGGATTGATCCATGGTCGCACGCGATTCTCGACGGGTACAGGGACGTAGCAGGTCGATGTCCGCACCCGTACGGAGTTGCTTCGGCCAATCACCGGAGAAGTCACATGTTCATCCATAACAAACGCCTCCAGTACACCGTGCGCGTCGCCGCGCCGAATCCGGGTCTCGCGAATCTGCTGCTCGAGCAATTCGGCGGGCCTCAGGGCGAACTCGGCGCCGCCTGCCGATACTTCACGCAGGCGATCGGCGAAGACGATCCTGGCCGAAAGGATCTGTTGTTCGATATCGCAACGGAAGAAATGAGTCACCTGGAAATCGTCGGATCGATCGTGGCGATGCTGAACAAGAGCGCCAAGGGCCAACTTGCCGAAGCCGTGGAGGCGGAGGCAGAGCTCTATCGTTCGATGACGGGCGGAGGAAACGACTCCCACACCACCGCGTTGTTATACGGCGGCGGCCCGGCCCTGACCAATTCGGCCGGCGTGCCCTGGTGCGCGTCGTATGTCGACACGATCGGCGATCCGACGGCCGACTTGCGCTCGAACATTGCCGCCGAGGCTCGCGCGAAGATCGTCTACGAACGCCTGATCAATGTCACCGACGATCCGGGCATCAAGGAAACACTCGGCTTTCTGATGACACGGGAAATCGCGCACCAGAAATCGTTCGAGAAGGCCCTGCATTCGATCCAGCCGAACTTTCCGCAGGGCAAGCTTCCTGGCGTGCCGGAATACACGAGCGTGTACTACAACATGTCGCAAGGCGATGATGCGCCGCGCGGGCCATGGAACGAAGGTCCGGACTGGGAGTTCGTCGAGTCGCCGGAGCCGGCCGTTGACGGCGGTGATGGCCTCGCCACCGTCAACGTGTCACAACGTGATGTGAAGGTGTTGCAGGCAATGGCTGCGCGAACCGCGTCGGATGCGGACTCGGATCCGACGACAGGCGCGGACCTTGGTTCGGGTCAGACTGTTTGACGTGGTCCCATGCGTGGTGCCATGCGCCATACGCATGAGTTGATTTTTTTTATGAATTGGTAAGACCGGACGAATTACGGTCGAATGGCGGGCGCCGCGCGCCGGATACGGTTCCGGCAGCGGAGCCCGCCGCTCATTCGTTTAAAAGGTCATGAAAGGAAAAACATGAAATCCCTGCTTGCAAGCCTGAGCATTGCGATGCTGGCTATCTCGTCCGGCAACGCGATCGCGAAGGAATGGTCGACCGTGCGGTTCGGAGTCGACGCGAGCTATCCGCCGTTCGAATCGAAATCCGCCGACGGCAAGCTGGTCGGCTTCGACATCGACCTGGGCAATGAAATCTGCCGCCGCCTGAATGCGAAATGCGTGTGGGTCGAAAACGCGTTCGACGGAATGATTCCCGCGCTGAAGGGGCGCAAGTTCGACGGTGTGCTGTCGACCATGTCCATGACGCCGGCGCGTCAGGCGCAGATCGCGTTTTCTTCGAA
Organism: Paraburkholderia dipogonis; assembly: GCF_042680985.1. NCBI lineage: Bacteria > Pseudomonadati > Pseudomonadota > Betaproteobacteria > Burkholderiales > Burkholderiaceae > Paraburkholderia > Paraburkholderia dipogonis. The sequence continues at coordinate 98,705 of NZ_JBHUFR010000008.1, forward strand.
GGTATTCCGTATCCCGACCCGTCTCGTCGCGAAGAAGGGCTCGACGATCACGCCCACGCCGGAAGCGGTGAAGGGCAAGCGAATCGGCGTAGAGCAGGGCACGATCCAGGAAACCTACGCGAAAACTTACTGGGAGCCGGCCGGCGCGGTGATCGTGGCTTACCAGGATCAGGATCTCGTTTACTCGGACCTGCTTGCTGGACGCATCGATGCATCGCTGCAGAACGCCGTGCAAGCTGACGTCGGTTTCCTGCGCACGGCGCGAGGCAAGGACTTTGGGTTTGTCGGCAACGCGCTCTACGACGCGAAGACGCTCGGAAGCGGCACCGCGATCGGTTTGCGCAAGGAAGACACCGACCTGAAGGCGCAGATCGACAAGGCGATCGCCGACACACGCGCGGACGGCACATACGACAGGATCGCGAAAAAGTATTTCGACTTCGACGTGTACGGCCAGTGAACGCGGTGGCCTTCGCCAAGGCCTGAATGTCTTGCCCGACTCATGCATGAAGTGTTCGCAACGGGTGCTGTACGGTGGCGACTTCTCATGTGGATTCGGGCATATTGAAGGTCTCGCACGTCGAGCAATATGATTGATCGGCAGTGAGACATTCATATCGTTTCACGCTTTGAAAGCGCCATAGAAACGAAACGGCGGAACGGAGAGCGAATTGAACGACCCTTTCAACCTGCAGCGCTTTGTCGACGCACAGGATCCACTCTACGCACAGGTCTGCGACGAACTGCGCGACGGCCGTAAGCGAAGCCATTGGATGTGGTTCGTGTTTCCACAGATACAGGGGCTTGGGGCGAGTGCAATGGCGCAGCGGTTCGCGATTTCGTCGTTGGCCGAGGCCGATGCTTATCTGCGCCATCCGGTACTGGGTGAACGGCTGAGGCAATCGACCCAATACGTCAACGTTGTCGAAGGTTCTTCAATCGAGGACATTTTCGGGTATCCGGATTATCTGAAGTTTCATTCGTCGATGACGCTCTTCGAGCGCGCGGCGATCGACAAAGCGCCCTTTGCTGAAGCGCTCAGGAAGTATTTCCACGGCCAGGGTGATCCGCTAACGTTGGAGCGCTTGTAGCGATGAGGCACGCAGGCTCGACATGCCCCATGCAGTTCGAGTCAGCTACGCGTATGCCTTTTCTTTTTGGGCTTCGGCGGTGCGAGCGCAGCGGTCCAGAAAGCGGTGGTCCCGCGCTTTGCCGCCGCCGTCGCGTGACCGCGCGCTGAGCCCGCCACTGCGTTGGCTCCGCTCAGCCACATGCTGAGAAACGGGTTCTTTTTCATCCACGGATTTTTCATGTCGGGCCCGATCGAATAACGGTTGTCCAGTTCATCCCTCACAGAGATCGCAACGGGCATACCTGTCGGGCTGCGATTTTGTAAGTTCGTGCAATCGCGCATCGCGCGGATACCCTGGACGTTCAGCTAATTGCTTCAGCAGCTCTCGTGATAAGTGGGCATACCGTTTGCTCAGTCGAAGAACGTCGATACGAGTCGAACGCGAAGATTCCGAGGACGAGAGATAAGTAACGGTTTGACTCGCAGTCCCCGCGCTCCGCGAAGGAGGGTGCAGTGATGGCGAACAGTGAATCAGTCGGACAAACCGGCGGATGTGCGTGCGGCGCGGTGCGGTTTCGCGTCACCGCGAGCCCCCGGCGAGTGTCGATATGTCACTGTATGACATGTCGGCGAATACACGGCAACGTGTTTGGCGGTTATGCCATGTTCGAGCGTGCCGCCGTGGAATGGTCCGGTCCTACCCAGGCGTGGCAAAGTTCGCCCGAGGCGCGAAGGCATTTTTGTCCGACATGCGGGTCGGTCGCGTTCATGGAACACGACGACAGTGACGAACTGGATCTTCCGCTTGGCGCCTTTGACCGCGTGGACCTGTATGAGCCGAGCTACGAGCTTTGGTGTTGCCATAAAGAGCCATGGCTGCCCGCCGGGGTGCGCGCCGAATATAACGAAGACAGACTATGACGCTTGTCGAACCTTCTGGAGCCGGTCATGACGACACAACCCGCCGCGTCTTCATCAACTGACGAACTCGATACCGTTCCTGACACATCGAGCCCTGCGTACGCCAGCCGTCATCCGTTGACGCGCCTGTTCGACCGCTTTGCAAGCCTCGTTACGCGGTGGGCCGGCTCACCGGCCGCCTTCTGCCTTGCTGTACTGACGGTCGCTGCCTGGGTAGTCACAGGGCCCATCTTCCACTACTCGGACGGATGGCAACTGGTCATCAACACCGGCACCACCATCGTCACCTTTCTCATGGTCTTTCTGATCCAGCAGAGTCAGAACAAAGATAGCGTGGCGTTGCACCTGAAGTTGAATGAATTGCTTTCCTCGCATCGAGCCGCGAATAACGATTTGATCGGTATTGAGGACGCGTCCGAGGAAGAACTCCGAAGGCTTGCGGCAGCCTACCTGCGTTTGTCCACTCAGTCTGCCGCTGATGCTCCGGGTTCGCCCGCAAAGGGCGGCACGGTGGAGGAACCGGTCCGGCAGACCGTCGAAAGTTGACGACAGCGGAGTCGGTGTTGCGCACTCCGCAAGCGTACCAAGCCGACCCTGCGGACTAGAACAGCGGGTGCTCGTGCGGATACAACGCCGTCCTGAGGGCAAAGCCACCGAGGACAACGAAGATCACTGCGGCCAGAATGTGGACCGCCTTGGTCGGCAGACGGTCGGCAAACTTGTGTCCCAGGTAGATGACGGGCACGTTGGCCAGCATCATGCCGAGCGTGGTGCCGGCGACCACGCCGAAGAATTCGTGAAACCGCGCGGCCAGCGCGATCGTGACAACCTGCGTCTTGTCGCCCATTTCAGCGAGGAAGAACGTCAGCGCCGTGGTGCCGAACACACCCATCGGATGCTTGGTCGACAGCGCCTCGGCGCCGTCGAGCTTGTCGGGAATCAGAATCCACACAGCCATGACGGCAAATGACGAGACGACCGCCCAGTTCAAAATCGAGGGACTCAGAACGCTGGCAAGCCATGCGCCCAAAGCACCGGACGCTGCATGATTGATGAGCGTTGCGACAAACACGCCGAGAATGATTGGAATGGGCTTGCGATATCGGGCGGCCAGCACCAGGGACAACAGTTGGGTCTTGTCGCCGATTTCGGCTAGACCGACCACGCTGGTCGAAACGAGGAACGATTGCATAGGTTGTGAGCCGGGCCGCGCAGTACGTACGCGATGACGCGCATTCCGGCGACCCGGTCAGGTCGGAATGCGAGTCATCGGTCTTGCCAGGCATAGTGCTGTGCACGCCATGGCGGTCTGTCGACCACCAAGTATGTTGACGGGCACCCTCGAGCATTGCAGTCGAGGCGGCTACTCCCCAATGAGAGCGGCGATTCTACATTGTCTCGGTCGAGTAACGCAAATCGTCAGATTTCCGGAAGCGGGTGCGTCGAGATAAGAGAAGGCGGCCTCTCACATCATGCCGCCCGAGCTTCCAATGCCGCCGACTCCGGTGCCGCCCGTGCTGTTATTCGGCGATGTAGCAATCGGATGTGCCGCCCCGGTCCTGGCCATCAGCGCGACGGCCGCGGCATCCGGTTCGCCGTTGGCGTCGATCGCGCCGCGAGCCAAGAGCGCTTCGAGATCGCTGTCCTCGCCAGGTTGGCCCGCAGAGAATGCGGTAGTCAGGAAATTGGGCGCGGACAGCGTGACACCATACATCTGCTGCAAATTCTGGACGACCGCGGCCTGCGCGGTCAGAACGTCGGCCTGATTCGCCAGCACTTGCTGGAACTGCGAGTTCACCGCGAAGCCGGCGATGAGTCCGGTCTCATTCGTACCGAGTTGCGCCGCCAGATACGACACCAGCAGATCCGTCTCCGGCGTGACGTTGTACGTACCGCCGGCGAACGCAACGGAGTGCAGCATCGTTACGCCCGAGGTCGCGGCGATCAGGCATGGCATCAAGGCGTTGAGCGCTGCGTGAAAGTTTCCGTTCATATCCGCTGCAACCGACATCGAACCCCGCGCGCAGTCGATGTTGATCGTCGCATTCGCCAAGGCCTTGCCCGTTGCCGCCGTGCCGGCGATCGAAACCATCGACGTCCCGCCGCTGCCGCCGCCACCACCTCCGCAGCCCGCGAGCCACACGAGGCCCGCCACCAGCAGCGTTGCGCCGACAGGTCGAATGGAGTGCTGCTGTCGAATGTTCATCGAAGTCTGCCGTCGATTCGGACACGACATCTAAACGATCCGGCGTCACCGCCTATTCCATCTTTCGCGCAAACCTTCACATCACACGATTGGAATAGAGCGACCCTGCCGGGCGTTTATTCAGGGTATTGATGCTGGGTCTTGCGAGTCCCGCATCAGGGCAGGGTAGATGCAAACGGCAACTCACCCATGAAGGACGACACCAACCGCGGGAGGCGAGGCGTGGGCAGCATGGACTGGCGATCGCTATCGGCGTTCGCTGACAATGAGCTGTGCGCGTCGGAGCGCGCGGCCACGCTCGTCTGGCTGACGACCGACCCCGAGGCGGCCGCACGCGTGGCCGATTACCGTGCGCAAAAAGCCGCGCTGACGGCATTGTTCCGGGAGCCGCGAGACGACGCGCGTTATATCGTCGTGTGCCGCCTCGCGCCGAGATGGCGGCGGGCTGGCCTTGCCGCCTCCTGCATGGCGATGGGCGTGGCGCTCGGCTCGTCATCTGCCTGGGTGTCGGCGAAATTCGCGGCGGAGACACCCGTGTTCGCGGAGCGCGCCGATCTCGCTTTCGCGCTGTACGCGCCCGAGCAACGCCACCCCGTGGAGGTCGCGGCGCTGCCACGCGATCATCTGGTCAACTGGTTGTCGCGGCGCCTCGATCGACGCTTGTCGGTGGCTTCGCTGCGGGGATATGGGTACGCGCTGATCGGCGGTCGCCTGCTGCCCGGCGAATCCGGACCTGCCGCGCAATTCATGTATCAGAACACGGCCGGCGCCCGGCTCACGATGTACGTCGAAGCGGTTCCGGAAGATGCGTCGGCATTCCGTCTGTTTCGCGACGGTGACCGCAGCACGTTCTACTGGGGCAGTCAGGGAACGGGGTGCGCGCTGACCGGTCAACTTTCCGAGGTCCAATTGCGGCCCATGGCGATCGACGCATGCAGCACGCTCGGGCAATCCTTCAAACGCCGCTTATCGAGCACGGATCAAAACCCATGACGTTTTGCGGGTCTGGCATTCCCGATCATCCGATGCGGCGGCGCACGCTGCCTGCCGCGCGACGCCCCGCAATCGCGCAGATGTTGCGGTACGTGCTCGCCTTGACATGCCTGGCTGTCTCGGCGGCCGCGTTTGCGCAACCGGACAGCCCGATGGCGCCGGCTCCGTCCGCTGCATCGGCGGGATGTACGGATGCCGGCGCGTCGGATACCGTGAACGCGGACATCGACGAATTCCGCTGTCTCACGGCTCGCGAACAGGCAATGTCGTTGCGCGCGCGGATCGAAAACCACTCGATTCTGACGCTGACCGACGATCAGCTCCTTGCCTTGATGGACGCGATGAAGCCAGATGCCTTCGTCGAATACGCGAAGTCCGGGATGATTACCGACGACGCCTACCAATACAGCATGTTCCGGCAGGAGCGCATCTCCGGAAGATGGCCGGCGCGGCCCGATCACATGGTGATCCGATATCAGGACAGCCCGCGAAGGGTCTACGTAAAATGGCTGCCCGACGGCGCCCATGCGGGACAGGAGATTGTCTACGACGAAACCACGGACCCCGGCAGCATCGTCGGCCATCTCGGCGGCCGCTTGCATGTCGTGTCGGGCAAGGTCGCCGTCGACGGTCCGTTCGCGCACGCGCAGTCCCGCCATAGCGTCCGGGACCTGGGCCTGCAGTTCATCGCGCGCACCGTCGAGCACGACGCGCGCAGTTTTCGTGAAGAGGGCCTCAGCGAAAAGCCGAGCCGTATCGAACTCATGAACGCGCACGGCACGCGGTTGCTGGCGTGGACATGGACGGCTCCGTCGGGACCGCCCGCGCATTACGCACCGCGTGTGCGGCTGCTGTTCGATCTTCAGCACACATGGCCCAGCGGCGAGGCCGCCTGGGACGAGCAGGGCGGCCTGCTGGAACTGATCCGTTTCGAAGACGTCGAACCGCGCCACTGGAGCGAATTGGTTTTCGATCGCAGCAACCCCGAATATGGTTTCCGCTGACAGCGCGCTGCGGGGAAACTTTTCACACGAGCGCCGCTTCCTCACCTAGGACCCATCGTCCATTAATATCTTTTCCGACCTAATCACGCCGGAAAAATATATTGGACGTCTTACGCGTCCTCTCGCACTATTCGTACCTTCCCAGCCGCGCGCGCGTGTCATTGCCGGACGCAAGCCGCCAGCCGCACGCAATCGCTGCGCCGTCGCTGTCCGCAAACAGCACTGCGGCCAGTCTGGGCACAATTCCAATTTGACGACCCCAATACCTGAGGACACAGATGCCTGACTATCGATCGAAAACTTCGACCCATGGCCGCAACATGGCCGGCGCGCGCGCCTTGTGGCGCGCCACCGGAATGAAGGACGGAGATTTCGGCAAGCCCATTATCGCGGTGGTGAATTCGTTCACGCAGTTCGTGCCGGGCCATGTGCATCTGCGCGACCTCGGCGCGCTCGTCGCGAAGGAAATCGAAGCGGCCGGTGGCGTCGCCAAGGAATTCAACACCATCGCCGTCGACGACGGCATCGCCATGGGTCACGGCGGCATGCTGTATTCGCTGCCCTCGCGCGAACTGATCGCCGACTCGGTGGAGTACATGGTCAACGCGCACTGCGCCGACGCCATGGTCTGCATCTCCAATTGCGACAAGATCACCCCCGGCATGCTGATGGCCGCCATGCGCCTGAACATCCCCGTCGTGTTCGTCTCCGGCGGTCCGATGGAAGCGGGCAAGGTCAAATCACCGACGGACGGCCAGGTGATCGCCAAGATCGACCTGATCGACGCGATGATCAAGGCAGGCGACTCCCGCGTGAGCGACGCCGAAGTGGCGGAAATCGAGCGCAGCGCGTGCCCGACGTGCGGTTCGTGCTCGGGCATGTTCACCGCGAACTCGATGAACTGCCTGACCGAAGCGATCGGTCTGGCGCTGCCGGGCAACGGTACGATCGTCGCCACGCACGCCTGGCGCAAGGGTCTGTTCGAACAGGCCGGCCGGCTCGTGGTGGATCTGTGCCGCCGCTACTATCAGGAAGACGACGCCTCGGTCCTGCCGCGCAGCATTGCCAGCAAGCAGGCTTTCGAGAACGCCATGGCGCTCGACGTCGCCATGGGCGGTTCGACCAATACCGTGTTGCATCTGCTGGCCGCCGCGCAGGAAGGCGGCGTCGATTTCACGATGTCCGACATCGATCGCATCTCGCGTAAAGTGCCGTGCCTGTGCAAAGTGGCGCCCGCCACCGACAAGTTCCATATCGAAGACGTGCATCGCGCCGGCGGCATTCCCGGCATTCTCGGCGAACTGGCCCGCGCGGAACTGCTCGATCTGTCGTGCGGCAACGTGCATAGCGGCACGCTGGGCAACGCCATCGCCAAATGGGACGTCGCCGGTGGCGCGGGCGAGGAAGCGCAGAAGTTTTTCCGCGCGGCGCCGGGCGGCATTCCCACCACGGTTGCGTTCAGCCAGGAAGCCACTTTTGCCGCGCTGGATACCGACCGCAACACCGGCTGCATCCGCAGCAAGCAGAGCGCCTATTCGAAAGACGGCGGCCTCGCTGTGCTCTACGGCAACCTCGCGGAAAAGGGCTGTATCGTCAAGACCGCCGGTGTCGATGAATCGCAGTGGATTTTCTCCGGGCGCGCGCGCGTCTTCGAGAGCCAGGACGACGCCGTCGAAGCCATTCTGGGCGACAAGGTCGTGGCGGGCGACGTGGTCGTGATCCGCTACGAAGGCCCGAAGGGCGGTCCCGGCATGCAGGAAATGCTTTACCCCACGTCGTATCTGAAGTCCAAGGGACTGGGCAAGAGCTGCGCGCTCTTCACCGACGGCCGCTTCTCGGGTGGTTCGTCGGGGCTGGTGATCGGGCACGCGTCGCCGGAAGCGGCTGAAGGCGGCACGATTGGCCTGGTGGAAGAGGGCGATGTGATCGAGATCGACATTCCCAACCGCAAGATGCACCTGGTCGTGTCGGATGCGGAATTGGCGCGCCGTCGCGAAGCCATGGAGGCACGCGGCGACAAGGCCTGGCAGCCGGCGAATCGTGAACGCGTGGTGTCGCAAGCGTTGCAGGCCTACGCCGCGCTGGCGACCTCGGCGGACCGCGGCGCGGTGCGGGATCTGTCGCAACTCAAGCGCAAGTGATGTGGGATGGGCTCTGGCGCTCGCTGTCGGGCGGCCGGGGCCGGAAGGGATCGATAGGCAGACAGGTGTCTATCGATCCCCGTGCTGCTCGTCGATATCAGCCTCACTTTCCCTCAGGCTTGGAATCGTCCCAGTTCATGCGGTGGCGATCCACCGTTTCTCGATGGCGCGCATCGTCTTCGGTATGCAAATAGAGGCTGGTCGTGTTGAGCGACACGTGGCCCAGGTTGTCACGGATCGTGCGCAGGTCCACACCGCCATCCGCTTGATGCGAACCCGCGGTATGCCGAAGCCAGTGCGCCGAGGCTCGCTCCAGTTCATCCGCCCGATCTGAAAACTCCACGCCTTTCGAGCGCAACCAGCTGGCCGCATTGCCAAAAATGCTCTTGATCGCGTCGTGAATGGCGGAACGGGACAAACATCGGTGGCGGCCTCTGAATGGAATCACCAAGGGCGTTTCTTCGCTGCGAGTGGGCAGCGGCCCCAAACCATTTTCAGTTCGGTAAAGCCGCATTTCCTGAATCAGTTCGGGCGAGGCGGGGACAACGCGTTCCTTGTTGCCCTTGCCGAGCGTTTCGAGCCACCACTGATCCTTGCCATCGGCGCCTAGCCGACGGGAAAAATCCCCCATTTTTCCGCTTGCTACTTCAGATATGCGCATGCCTTGCAGATAGAAAAGCGTCGTCAGCCAGCGGCTGCGGGCGTAATAGGCACGCTCGTCGGCGGTCTCACGCGGCAGTTGCTCGACAAATACCTTCACTTCATCCCATAGCGACGTCGACAGGTAACGCGTTACGCGCGGCGCCGAGCGTTTGGCCCGCTGTCGAAGCAGCGCCATGGGATTGCCCCGCAGATAACCGGCGTTGACGAGCCACGTGAACATCGCATTCAGGATGATCAACGCCTGGCGCTGGCTGGCCGGCGACAGCGGCCCATTGAACGGACGCCAGCGCTCGTCGCCGCGGGGAAACTTGCCGCCCGTGCTCGACACCCAGCGAGCGGCCGGCTGCGGATCGACGAGAAATCCCTTGAACAGCAGCAGATCCTCGTGCGTCAGCGACGACAGCGGTTTGCCGAGTTGCACGACGGCCCACAGCAGCAGCCGCTCAGCTTCCTTGCGGTAGTTGTCGAACGTGGTCCTGGTGTCGGCGTAGTTCGAAAGCCAGGCGCGGACGGCGTCGAGATCATTGGTGGCGGACAGTTGCGAGCCACCGGCCGCGCCACGATTGGTGCCGTCGCGACCGTCGAGAATTGCGGGAACGACGAGCGATTCGACGGGCTGAACAGTGACAGCTTGAGCATTAGGCACGGTTTTAGAGGTCCCGAAGGCAAGGTTCGACGTGAAAAACGTCTAATACGATTTACACGACATTATAGTACTAATGTCGTGTAAAGGATAGCGGATAATTAATTATTCAACGTAATACGTTGTATTATCAACATATCAGGATAAATCAGCCGCCAAAGGATTCCCATGCCTCTCGAAGCCGACATTGAAGCGCTGCGTGAACGCGTCCCGGACACGCAGGAGCTCTACCGTGAGGTTTGCGCGCTGATGTTCTTCCGTTACGGAGAAACGCCGACCGCGAACAAGCTCTATCAACTGGTTCGCAAAGGCAGCATGAGCGCGCCGGCGAAAGCCTTGCGGGATTTCTGGACCGAAGTCAGGGACAAGACGCGGGTCGACGTCGGGCAACCGGATTTACCGGCCGAAGTCGCAACGGCCGCCGGCGAATTGGCGGCGACGCTTTGGCGGCTATCCGGCGACACGGCCAATGCGGCGCTGGAAGCCTTCAGGCAGGACGCCCGGCGCGAAATTACCGAGGCACGCGAAAACGCACAAGGGTTAGCCGCGGAACGCGACACGGCGCTCGCCGCCGCCGAGCAGACATCGCGCGACGCGGCGGACGTCCGGATTGAAAACACGAAGCTGCTCGCTCGCCTGGTCGAACTGGAAACCGCCAGAACCATGCTGACCGAGCAACTCGCGCAGTCCAGAAAGGAAAGCGCGGCCGCGGCGACGGCACTGTCGGACGCCAGACGGGAATTCGCCGACGAATTGGGCAAGCTGCGTGTCATGCACAATCAGAGCGAACAGCGCCTGGCCGCGACTGAAAAGCGGGCGCTTCTCGAAATAGACAGCGAACGAACGGCTGCGCGCCAGACGCGCCAGGAACTGCAAGCGGCCATAGATCGGATGGCCGAGGCTCAAGCCACGCATCAGGTGGAGCGAGACCAACTGCGTGATGCCCTTGCTGCGGCGAAAACCCAGTTGGCGACGTCGCTGACGCGCTGTGCGGACGTCGAAGGAGAATTGGCGTCGCGGGAAATGGCGCTCGGCGAACAGATAGCGGCGACCGAACTGCTTCGCAAAAAGCTCGAAGCGCTGTCTCATCAACTGGTGGAAAGCGGGCGCTCCGCTGCTACGCCCTCGCCCTCTCCTCGTCGCCCCTCATCAACCAGAAGGCGGAGCGTGCGCCGCGATCTGAAGTTCACGGAAACGGCAGCGGCTCGCAGGTCGACCGCCGAAGACCGGTGAAATAGCAGGCGCCGCGTGTTGCGCGCACGGCGCGCTCATCGCGATCGCGCAATTGCCGGCGCTCGATGCATGCCTTCCACGGCCGTTATTTGTGCAACGCATGCCGCACTGCGGACACGTCATGAGTCGTGACCGGTTCGGCCGCATTGCCCCACGTGTTGCGGATAAAAGTCAGAACGTGCGCGAGTTCGCTGTCAGTCAGTTTGTTCGCAAAGGCCGGCATCTTGCGCGACTCGGGGCCGCCATCCGTGCTCGGACTGCCCCCGCCCTCCACGAGCAAACGTACGAGCGAGGTGGTTTGCGGCGCGAGCACGGCCGGATTGCCCACAAGGCGCGGATATTTTTGCGGTACGCCCGCGCCATCCGACTGATGGCAGCGTGCGCAATACGTTGCATAGATGCCCGCGCCTGGCCGCTCGAGTTCGCCTGTCTTCAGCGCCTGCATGCTCTGCAGCGCGCCCCGCGAACCTGCATTGAAGTGCCCGCTCTGAGCGCGCGGCGGCAAGCTCTTCAGATAAGTGGCGATGGCCGCGAGGTCGGCATCGTCGAGATACTGCGTGCTGTCTTCCACCACTTGAACCATGCTGCCGAAGGTGACCAGGCCGCCGCCGTGGCCGTGCTTCAGGAAAGCGGCGATATCCTCCGCGGAGCTTCGGCCGAGGCCCGAACCGGCGTCGGCCGTGAGGTTCGGTGCGAACCAGTGGTCGTTGGTGCCGCCGGTCAGATAAAGCGGACTTGCCTCGGTGTAGCCGCGTTCCTCGTAAGCCGGCCCGCGTGGCGTGTGGCACGCGCCGCAGTGACCCAACGATTGCACGAGATACGCGCCGCGATTCCATTGCGCGTCGCGCCCTGCTTCCGGCTTGAAGCGCTCGCCCGGCGCGAACGCCCAGTCCCAGAACATGAGCGCCCAGCGCTGGTTGAATGGGAACGGCAATCGGGTTGGCGGAGCCGGCGTGGCGACCGGCCGCACGCCATACATGAAATACGCGTAGAGCGCGTGCATGTCGTCATCGTCGATCTTCGCGAACGATGGGTACGGCATCGCCGGATAAAGCCGCTTGCCGCCTCGCGCAACACCGTCGCGCAAGGCACGCGCGAAGTCGTCATAGCTGTAGAGACCGATGCCTGCCTGCGGGTCCGGCGTGATGTTCGACGAATTGATCGTGCCGAACGGCGAGGCCATGCCGAGGCCGCCGGCGAACGGCGTCGCCGGAATCGGCGCCGTGCCGGGTCGCACGACGCGTGGCGCGGCCGTATGGCAGCCTGCGCAGTCGGCGGCCTTGGCAAGATAGGCGCCGCGCGCGATCTGCGCGGCATCGGCCGACGTTGTGCTGCCGGGTGCGGAGCCTGCTGCCGCGTAGCTGGAAGCAAGCGCGCCGAGGGTCATGGCGAGCATCACGGCGGCAACGCGTGCGCCATGCCGAAGCCATCGCCCATGCGGGCCTTCGCGGTCTGATGAGAGAAACGGATTACGCGCGCGCATCGTCACCACCACTTGCACGGCGACACGAGCGCCAGTGCGATATCGGTTGCAATCAACGCGAACAGAAACAACGCACTGCACATCATCGCGATGCGTGTCAGGAAAGCGTCGAGTCCGCTTCGCCTCTGGCCTATGCCGCCCAAGGCGCCCTCTTTCGCCGCGTCGAGGCGACGAACATTTCGCCAGGCCGTCAGCGCGCCGAACGCGCCGGCCGCGAGACATAGCGCGCTGACGACGACGAGCGCCGGCCTCATCCACGGCAGCGCCGGCGACGCCAGCGGCCGATCGAGTGGATAACAACTCTGCGCGGCCAGCGTCTCGGCGATGATCATCTGCGTGAGCCATGCACACGGCGCGACCAGCAGGCCGATCAGCACGTGTCGCATGGACACGGCGGACGCGGCGGACGATTCGACGCTCAGTGGCGGCTTCATGTTGCCGGCCATGACAGATTCCGAAACAGATAAGGCGTCAGATACAGCGTGCTGAAGATGAACAGCCACACGACATCGACGAAATGCCAGTACAGGCCGCCGATGGTCAGCGCCGCGCAACGTTTCTCGTCGAAATAGCCGAGCGCGGTCCACAACAGCAAAAACAGCAACACGACGATCCCGACCACGACGTGCGCCATATGGAACCCCGTGATGGTGAAATACAGCGAGCCATACAGATGCGTCGTCAGCCCGTACGGATGATCGTGCCATTCGAGCAACTGAATACCCACGAATACGATGCCGAGCAGGACGCCCAGCGCCATCGAGGCCACGGCCCACTTCAAGCGCCTGCGCCTCACACAACGCTCGCACAACCAGACGAACACGCTGCTCGACAGCAGAATCACCGTGTTCGTGATGCCGAGGCCGAGCTTCGGCAGGCCTTCAGGCGGCCAGCGCTGCGTACTCTGCGAGGCCAGATAGAGATATGAAAAGATCAGGTATCCGAACAACGCGCCTTCGGTTGCGATCAGCGTGAGGCAGCCCCACCAGCCGCCCGAACGTTCGCCTGCGCTGCCGATCGGCAAGGGCTCGGCCGGTTGGGCGGACGTCTGGCTCAAATCGGCGGCGTCGCTCATGTCACTCTCCCCCCGCGTCATGAACGGTGGCCGGTTCGCGCTGGATCAACGCACGTTCGGGCCACAGCCAGACGATGATCGACACCGCGCATCCCGCCAGCATCGCGCCGGCAAATGTCCATGCGCTCATCGCGAGTCCCGCGAACACCAGCGTCGCGAACACCGCAAGCCAGAACGGCGCGTACGAATCGCCCGGCATCTTCAGGATCACGTCGGGATTCGCTTCGAGAGCGGTCGTACCCAGCGCCTCGCGGCCTTGCGCGAGCAGATAGCCTTCATGCAGTTGCGAGCGCGCGTGAAGCGTGACGCCCGGCTCCTCGATGCGGCCTTCCCATAGAGGATGACGGCTCGCCAGCGTCGGCACCACCGCGAAGTTGTACGGCGGAGGCGGCGAACTCACCGACCATTCGAGCGTGGGCGCGTCCCAGGGATTGTCGCCGGCCGGTTTGCCGCGCTTCAGGCTGACCAGCAGATCGATCATGAAGATCAACACGCCCGCCGCGAACAGAAACGACCCCAGCGACGTAACGAGATTCACCGTATTCCAGCCCATGTCGGCGGGATACGTATAGATGCGTCGCGGCATGCCGAGCAGACCTGCGATATGCATTGGAAAAAAGGCGATATTGAAACCGGCGAACAGCACCCAGAAACCGAACTTGCCGAGCCGTTCGCTCATCATCCTGCCGGTGAATTTCGGAAACCAGAAATAGATGCCGCCGATCACCGGAAACACGTTGATGCCGAGCAGCACGTAATGCAGATGCGCGACCACGAAGTACGTGTCGGTGAGCTGCCAGTCGAACGGCACAGCTGCGGTCATCACGCCGGATACGCCGCCCACCACGAACAGAAACACGAAGCCTGCAAAAAACAGGAACGGCACGCGAAACACCGGCCGGCCGGTCCAGATCGTTGCGATCCACGCGAAGGTGGCGACCGCGCTGGGAATCGCGATCACCATGCTGGCCGCGCCGAAAAACGACAACGCGAGCGCCGGAATCCCGGTCGCAAACATATGGTGAATCCACACGACGAAACCGATCACCATCGTCGCGACCGTCGAGAGCGCGACGGGCCCATAGCCGACCAGCGGGCGCCGGCAAAATACCGGCAACGCATCGGAGACGATGCCCATGGCCGGCAACACGACCGCATAGACCCACGGATGCGCGAAGATCCAGAACAGGTGTTGCCAGAGCAGCGGACGTCCGCCGTTCAGCACGTCGAAGAAATGCGTGCCGATGCGCCGGTCGAGCCACAACAGAAAGAACGCCAGGCTCACCGAGGGCACGGCCAGCAGATTGCCGCCCGACGCCGTGAGCGTGCCCCACACCAGCACCGGCATGCGGTTCAGCGACATGCCGGGCGCGCGCATCCGCAGCAGCGTGACCACGAAGTTCATCGAGCCGACCGTCGTCGAAATGCCGAGCAGCACCATGCCGAGCGCGTAGACATCGATATTCGGACCGGTGCTGTACTCGAGCCCGGAGAGCGGCGCGTAGTTGAACCAGCCGGCATCGGGCGCCTGCCCCGTCGGAAAACTTGCATACAGAAAGATGCCGGCAAACAGGAACACCCAGTACGAGAGCGCATTCAGACGTGGAAACGCCATATCGCGGGCACCGAGCACGAGTGGCCACAAATAGTTCGAGAAGCCGGACAGCACCGGCAATGCGTACAGGAAAATCATCGTCACGCCGTGCATCGTGAAAAGCTGGTTGTATTGCTCGGGCGTGAGAACCGTCGCGTTGGGCCGCGCCAACTGGATGCGCATGATGAGCGCTTCGATTCCGCCCATCAGCAGGAAGACGAACGCGGTCACCAGATAGCGCAGACCAATGGTCTTGTGATCGACCGTCGAGAGCCAGCCGCGCCAACCCGGCGGCGCTTCCCAGATCTCGCGCAGACGCTTTTCTTCGGCGCTGCCGGGCGTGACGCGGCCATATTGCGGCGTGCGCGTGAGTGGCTTTGCCGCACTGTGTACCGCGGCTTGCCGTGCGCCTGGTGTCGAATCGGGCCTCGCGTGGTCGGACATTGAAAGACGCTCCTGATTGCCGGCTAAGTTCTCAATGCAGCGTGGCCAGATAGGCCGACAGTGCGGCGGCGTCGCCGGCACTCAGCGCGATGCTCGGCATCAGCGCCTCGGGTTTGATCGACTGAGCGTGCTGAACCCAGTCGAGTAAATGAGCCGGCGTATTGGTCAGCGCACCCGCCGCAATCAGGCTGCGCGAGTTCAGATGCGTGAGATCGGGCGCTTGCAGACCGTTAGCATCCGTGCCGCGAATCGTGTGGCAGCCGGCGCAGCGCTCGGCGAACAGATGACGGCCGGCGGCAACACTGCTGTCGGTCGCGGCTACCGCCGGTCGTCCCTGCGCGTCGCGCCACGCGTTGAAATCGGCAGGACTCTGCGCGACCACTTCAAAAGCCATGTGTGCATGCTGCGCCCCGCAGAACTGCGAGCATTGCCCGCGATAGACGCCTGCCCGATCGGCCTCGATCCATTGCTCGTTGGTCTGGCCGGGGATCGTCTGCGTCTTGCCCGCGAGTTGCGGCACCCAGAAAGCGTGCACGACGTCCGCGCTTTTCAACGCTATCTTCACAGGCTCGCCCACGGGAATGTGGATCTCGTTGGCGGTGCTGAAGTTGCGCGCCGGATTGGGATCGTCGGCGTAGTCGACTTTCCACCACCAGTCGTACGCGGTCACGGTAATGCTCAACTGGGGATGCGTGGCAGGCGTTGCAACCGACTCCAGTGTGATGAGGATATAGACCAGCATCGCGAGCAAGGCTACCGACGACACGCCCGTACCGATGTAAATCCAGCGCATGCCGCCGCCCTCGGCATCAAGCGAGTCGCTCGCAGCCGAAGGACGCTTGCGAACGATCGCGGCGATCAGCAATCCTGCAATCACGACTGTCACGGTGACCGAAACACCCGCCATCGCCCAGCCTAAATGCACGGTCGGCGCGGCGGCCGGTCCGGCGGCGTGAAGGAAATAATTGAGCGGCGCGATCGGACTGGCTTGAGCCCTCGTCGCCGACAGCGTCAAAGCGACGCAAGGAATGCCGACAAGAGCGCGCTGGGCAACAGCTGTCGTCGATCGCATCCATGTCTCCTGATGGCCCCCGCCGACGGACCCGAAATTGACATGCCGCGCGTAAACGCAGCGCCGGAATAAGGACGCAGTAGCAAATATCGGGCCGCGCCGCGACGCGGCACGACGCGGATCGCAACCCGCGCCAGCGCCGCAAACGCTCAGATAATCGGCGCCCCGCCCGTCACCGCGATCGTCGCGCCCGAGATATAGCTGGCTTCGTCGGAGGCCAGCATCACATAGGCGGCGGCCAGTTCGGCGGGCTGACCCGGCCGTTTCATCGGCACCCGCTCACCGAATTTCTCGACTTTTTCGGGCGGCATGGTCGATGGAATCAACGGTGTCCAGATCGGCCCCGGCGCGACGCAGTTCGCCCGTATGCCCTTCTCCGCCAGCAATTGAGCAAGGCCGCCGGTGAAATTCTGAATCGCGCCTTTGGTGGTCGCGTAGGCGATCAAGCCCGGATTGGGATGATCCGCATTGATCGACGACGTATTCACGATCGACGCACCCGGTTTCATGTACTTCACCGCCGCCCGCGTGATCCTGAACATCGCGCCGATGTTGGTATCGAAGGTCTTGTTCCACTCTTCGTCGCTGATGTCTTCGAGCGACGGATAGCTCATCTGATAGGCCGCATTGTTAACCAGCACGTCGAGCCGGCCGAACGCCTCGAACGCTCGCTCGACGATCTCCTTGCAATGCGCCGGGTTCGTGATGTCGCCTCGCAGCAGTAACGCCTTGCGGCCGGCGTCCTCGACCCAGCGCGCGGTTTCGCGCGCATCGTCGTCTTCGTTGAGGTAGGCAATCAGCACATCGGCGCCCTCGCGCGCAAATGCAATGGCGACCGCGCGTCCAATTCCGCTATCGCCGCCGGTAATGATGGCCGCCTTGCCGGCGAGACGCCCAGAGCCTTTATACGATTTCTCGCCGTGATCCGGTTGCGGTTTCATGGGCGCGGTTTGCCCGGGCGTCTGATCCTGCTGCTGGTTCGGAAACGGTGGCGTGGGACGTTGCGTGTCGGTCATGACAATCTCCAAAGCGCGAATGGACATACGCGGCGCGCTGAAAGCACGCGGCGGCTTGCCTCAATGCAGCAACGTTCGGACCCGCGCGCGTCGGCGTGTATAGACCACGTCCGCTGCGACCACGCGAGCGGATGGCAGAAAACGGCGTATCACTGGCACGCTTTGCCGGTCGATTGCCACTCATCCCGATACGACTACGACGGATACTTGGACATCCCCGGACAGTGCTCACAGCGAACCGATCGACACCGCTGCATGGACATTGCCCGAACGACACGAAGTCCATCGCCTCACGAGGCACTATCTTTGTCCAGGAGAAATTCGATGAGTACGAGCATTGCCGGCATTCACATTCCAGACAGCCGTCTCGCAAGAGCCGCAACCGATCTGGTCCGCGACACCGAGAACGATCTGCTGTTCAATCACTCGCGCCGCGTGTTCCTGTGGGGTGCGTTGACCGGTGCGCGCCGCAACCTCGCGTACGACCCCGAGCTGCTGTATATCGGCGCGATGTTTCATGACATGGGGCTTACGCCTGGCTACGCCAGCAAGACCGATCGTTTCGAAGTCGACGGCGCGAATGCCGCGCGCGACTTTCTCAAGAGCCATGGCGTCAACGAGTACGACATCGAACAGGTCTGGTTGTCGATCGCGCTTCACACCACGCCGGGTGTTCCGGAGCATCTGAAGCCGGTGGTTTCGCTGGTGACCGCGGGCGTCGAGATGGACGTGCTCGGCCTGCGGTATCACGAATTCGATGACGCGCAGCGCGTCGGCGTGGTGGCCGCGCATCCGCGCGAGCAGGACTTCAAGAACCTGATCATCGACGCGTTCGCGCAAGGCACGATCAGCAAACCCGAAACCACGTTCGGCAACGTCAAAGCCGATGTGCTGGAGATGAAAGATCCCAGCTACAAGCGGCTGAACTTCTGCCAGATCATTCTCGGTTCGGCATGGGATGACAGTCAGGCGGGTCACGTCCATCACGCGGGATGCAATCACGGGGCCGCTGCGGAATAACGGTCCGCGCGAAACGGCCGATGCGAAACTCAAAGGCGCGCCAACCGGAAACCCGGTGGCGCGCCGTTTTTGTCGGCTCGGCAATCTTTCAGTTTGCAATGACGCGTCTGATTTCAGGAGCTATCCGTCGGTCGCGGCGTCAGCATCAGCGCCAGCACCGCGACGCCTAGCACCAGCGAGATGCCGCCATACAACATGGCATTGCGAATGTCGAACAGCACACCGTGAATGACCATCGCCATGCCACCCAGCGCGACGAACACCGCGATGGCCGCGAATACGATCCGACGTTCGGCGCGAATCATGGCGCTCTCCCGCAAGACGTTAGTGCCGTAAGACGCACAGGAGCAACGAAAGACCACGAACCGCGCGATATTTTTATGGCAACCGCTGTTGCGCGCAACGCTCGGATCTTCCGCTCGGGTCACCGCGATGAGCCAGTTCGCTCACGTATCGACGATGCCTGTCGAAAAGCTTGCATCGGTTCGACTTGAACCAGTCGCAAGCCGCTTTATAAGTTGGTTTGTAAGTTGATTTGTAAGTCGGTCTACTAGCCGCCTATCGGATTTCAGCCATGACGCTCACGCGTGTTTTCAGCCGGAAATCTGAATCTATCGTAGGCGGCGAACAGGCAATAGTAAATACGGATAACCATGCCGCTCGCCACCTGTGCCGCCTTCAATGACCACCCGCTCCCGTCGCCGCGGCCGAACTGGAGCGATCCGGTTTCGTCACCCAGATCAGCGGGATGATCAATACGAAGATCACCGCCGACAGCCAGAAGATATCGTTCAGTCCGAGCATGGCCGCCTGGGTAGTCATCGAGCGCTCGAAGAACGCCATCGCCTGAGCGTGACTTCCGCCCAACGCACTTTGCAGCGCATCCAGCGCGCCCGTGTAAGTCGGATTATTCACGCTCGTCTGCTCGGCCAGTTGCGAATGATGCAGGATCGTCCGGTCGTTCCATCCCGTCGAGGCCAGCGACGTGCCCACCGCGCCGGCGAACACCCGCGCGAAATTCGACAGCCCCGCCGCTGCCGGAATCCGGTCGGGCGCGAGGCCGGACAGAATGATCGCGGTCAGCGGCACGAAAAAGAGCGCCGTCGGGATGCCTTGCAACAGCGTCGGCAAAACCAGCGTCCACGTATCCACACCGGTGGTGTAGTTCGAGCGCATGAAGAAAACGCCGGCGAAACCGACGAAAGCCAGCGTCGCCAGCACGCGCGCATCGGACTTCGGCATGATCTTCGCCATGACAGGCGCGAGAATGACGGCGAAGATGCCGAGCGGCGCGGTGGCCAGACCCGCATCGACGGAACGGTAGTTCAGATACTCCTGCATCCACTGTGGCAACAGCACGAGGTTGGAGAAAAACACCGCGTACGCCACCGAAATCGCGATTGTGCCGCCGAGAAAATTGCGTTTGCCGAACAGGCGCAAATCGACGATCGGATTCTTTTCCGTCAACTCCCAGATCACGAAGAACGCAAAGCTGATCGCCGCGAACACCGTCAGGGCGATGATCACCGGCGAGTTGAACCAGTCGAGATCCTTGCCCTTGTCGAGCATGATCTGCAACGAGGCGACCCATGCGATCAGCGAGAGCAGGCCCACCTTGTCGATCGGCAAGCGCTTCGTCGGGGTCTCGCGGGTGCGATAGATCGCCCACGTCACGCCGGCTGCGAAGAGACCGACCGGAATGTTGATGTAGAAGATCCATGACCACGAGTAGCTGTCGGTAATCCAGCCGCCGAGCGCCGGGCCGGCAATCGGGCCGACCGTCGCGGTCATCGCCCACAAGGCGAGCGCGGTCGCGGATTTCTCTTTCGGATATGAGCCGAGCAGAATGGCTTGCGACAGCGGGATCAACGGACCCGCCACCGCGCCTTGCAGAATTCGCGCGGCGAGCAGCACCGGCAGATTCGGCGCGATTCCGCACAGCCACGACGACAGCACGAACAACAGGATCGCCCCGACGAACAGCTTGATTTGCCCGACGCGCTGCACGAGCCAGCCGGTCAACGGAATCGCGATGGCGTTGGCGGCGGCGAACAGCGTGATCACCCACGTGCCCTCGTCCACGGAGACACCGAGATTGCCGGCGATCGTCGGAATCGCCACGTTCGCGATCGATGAGTCCAGCACGTTCATAAACGTGGCGAGCGCCACGGCAAGCGTCGCCAGCACCAGCTTGCCGCCAGTCAGCGGCGGCAGCGTGGCGGGCTGCGTCGATCCATTCATTTCATCACCTGTCGAGGAAGGCAAAACTATCTGACTTATCAGTTAAATGCGCGAAACAGCGGCGCTCGGTGGCCGCGGGTTCAACCGGCCTTGCGTGCGGTGTTTTTCTGCGTGGGGCTCGCGGCCACCTCGTGCTTCGCCGGCATGTTCTGCTCGATGATCCGCGCGATCTCCGCGTCGGCTTCGTCGCCGTACTGCGCGAATACGTCGGTGTGATACGAGGTGTTGATCGCCGCGCCAAGTTGAGGGCCCGTTTCCTCGTGCGTGTCCACTTCCACATCCATCGAGAGGCCAATGCGCAGCGGGTGCGCGTTCAGTTCATTCTGATCGAGCAGGATCCGCGCAGGCAGACGCTGCACGACCTTGATCCAGTTGCCGGTGGCGTTCTGCGCGGGCAGCGAGGCGAAGGCCGCGCCCGTGCCCGCCGAAAAGCCTTCGACCCGGCCGTGATACTTGACGCTGGAACCGTACACGTCCGCGGTGAGCGTGACGGGTTGGCCGATGCGCATGTGCCTCAGCTGGCCTTCCTTGAAGTTCGCATCGACCCACACGCCGTCGAGCGGCACGATCGCCATCAACGGAGTGCCCGGCGCCACGCGCTGGCCGACCTGCACCGAACGGCGCGCGACGTAGCCGGTCACGGGTGCAGGCAAGGTGTTGCGCGCGTAGCTCAGGTAGGCATCGCGCACTTTCGAGGCCGCGGCCTGCACGTTCGGGTGCTGTTCGATCGACGTGCGGTCGGTCAGCGCATGGTTGGCCTCGGCCTGCTGACGCGCGGCGTCGAGAGCGGCCTGCGCGGAGCTGACGGCGTCGCGGGCATGGGCGATGTCCTCGCCGGACACCGCGCCCGTTTCGGCCACTGCCTGACGGCGCTTCAGGTCGTCGTTGGCGCGGGCCAGATCCGATTGACGTTGCGCGACGGTCGCCGCGTAGAAATCGTTGTTCACATAGAGGCCGCTCACCTGGCGCACGGTCTGGCCGAGCGTCGCTTCCGCGTTCGACAACGCGACCTTCGCGTCGGCGTTATCCAGGGTGACGACCGGCGCGCCCTGCTTGACGATCTGCGTGTCGTCGGCGTTGACCGCGACCACTGTGCCGCTCACTTGCGGCGTCAGTTGCACGAGGTTGCCGCTCACGTAGGCGTCGTCGGTGGATTGGTAGTAGCGGCCGCTCGTGTAGTAGTACGCGCCGTAGCCCGCGCCGGCCAGCACGACGGTGGCGGCCAGCAGGGAAAGCAGCAGTTTGCGCTTCGCGGGAGCCTGCGTTTGCAGGGGTTTGTCCGCTTCCGCCGTTGCGCGGCTGGTTTTGATCGTGTCGCTCATGATGTGGGTCCTGACAGATTGGCAAAGTGTCGCGATGGCGCTTTAACGCGCGGCGGCGACGACGGGATTGGCGGAAGCGTCTGGAACGGCGGCGCTGCTGGTGATCGAAGCGGCGCTATCGACATAACCGCCGCCGAGCGCCGCGGCCAGCGCGATCTGCTGATCGCGCCGGTTCATCTTCAGATTCGCGACCTGCTGGTCGGCGGCGAGCGCCGTGGTGTCGGCGTTCAGCACCGTCAGCTGATTCGTGAGGCCGGCCTTGTATTGCACGAGCGCCAACTGATCGGCGCCGCGGGCGGCTTCCTGAGCGGCTTGCGCGTCGGCGAGCTGCTCGTCCGTCGAACGGATTTGCGCGAGTTGCGTCGCGACTTCGGACAAGGCGGTGACCAGCGTCTGGTTATATGTGGCGACCGCATAGTCGAAATCGGCGTAACGACCTTTCAATTGCGCGCGCAATTGACCGCCGTCGAAAATCGGCAAATGAATCGCCGGGCCGACCGACGCCGTGCGGCTCGCCGCCGTCAGAAAACGGCCGAAACCGAACGCGTCGAGACCGATCGCGGCGCTCAGATTGATGTCGGGATAAAACTCGGCCTTGGTTTCCTTGACGTCGTGCGTGAGTGCATCGACGCGCCATTTCGCCGCGACCAGGTCCGGGCGGCGGCTCACCAGATCGGCCGGCAGGTTGTCGGGCAGGCGCACTTCGTCGCCCGCGCCGAGTGTCGGGCGCGCGATGGCGAGACCGCGGTCCGGTCCGGCGCCGAGCAAGGCGGCCAACTGATAACGCGTCGTGACGATGCTGCCGTCGATCGCTGCCAGCGTCGCGCGGCTGGTGGCGAGGTTCGCCTGCGCGGTCTTGCGTTCCACTTGCGTGTCGAGGCCCGTTGCAATGCGCCCGGCGGTAATGCGGTCGATCTGTTCGCGCTGCGTGATTTCTTCCTGCGCGATGTCACGCAACGTATAGAGGCGCGCAAGCTGGTTGTAGTCGCGGGCCGTAGCCGACGTGAGGGACAGCTTGACGACTTCCGCGTCCGCCTGGGTCGCCTGCAATTGCGACAGCGAGGCTTTCAGCGCTTCACGATTCTTGCCCCACAAATCGAGATCGTAGGACGCGGACAGCAAGCCCTTGTTCTCCGTTTGCCACGAACCGCCGTACGGCGGCGGCACGAGCGCCGTGCCCGAATACTGCTGGCGCGTCAACGAATAGTCCGCGCCGACTTTCGGCAGGGTGCTCGCCTTCGCCGTGTCGCTGTACGCGGCGGCCGCGGCGACGCGGGCGCGAGCCTGTTCGACCGACGGGTTGCCCTTCAACGCTTCAGCGAGCAAGGCCTTCAGTTGCGCGTCGCCGAACTGATCCGCCCAATCGGCGGCCGGCCAGTGACCGTTGTCCTGCGGAATGCTTTGTTGAGTCGCGTAGGTCTGCGGCTGCGCCATCTGCTTGTCGCTCGAGATACCGGCGTAATTCGCGCAGGCGGACAAAACGCCCGCGAAGATCACCGTCACGCCGGTCTTCGCGATCCGCGAGCCGGTTATCCGTGGAATTAACTGTGGTTTCATTGTCTGACTTGTCAGATATAAGGTTGAAAAAATTGCCGCGAGCGTTCGCGGCCTGTTTGGCCGGCCCTCGCCTACTCTGCGAGAAACTTGTTCAGCAGACGGCGCAACTCCTCGAATTCGGCTTTCGTAAACTTTCTCAGACGGCGGTTCAGCACCACCGGCGCGATCTCCGGAAGCCGCTCGGCGATGGCCTCGCCCTCATCCGTCAGTTTCAGGTTGACGACGCGGCGGTCTTCGATGCTGCGCGAGCGTTCCAGCAAGCCCTTGATTTCCAGCTTGTCGAGCATGCGCGTCATCAGGCCCGTGTCGATGCCGAGCAGCCGCGACAGTTCGAACGGCGTGGTGGCGACGCCGCGACGCATGGACAGCAGAATGCCCATCTGCTGACTGGTGATGTCCAGATCCTTTAGCGCGGCGTCCATTTCGTTGATCAGCAGGTTGCGTGCTTTGTTGATCGAGAAACCCACGCTCAGCGTCAGGCTGAAATTGTCCGGCGTGTAGTGATTCATTCGTGACCCCTTGTTCAGTGCGTTTAACTTTATCTGCAAAGTCAGATATTCTCAAGGGTCGCTTCCGGCATATGACTGTTTCATTTAGAAGCCCTATTCCCTCCTGCGCCGGCTACCGGGGCCAGTCGAAGTGGTCACCTTGAATTACCTAAAATCGGTCATTCCACAAAGCCAGTCCGGCATTTAATCTGTTCTCACGCTAAACCACCCATTCACTCCCGCAAGGACGGAAATCATGAAGATCATGCACGTCGACGCCAGCGCGAAACGCGAGCGATCCAACTCCCGCGCATTGAGCCGCTATTTTCTGGAACGCCTGCGCGAAGAAGGCGCGCAGTTCGAAGTCGATTATCTGGATGTCGCGATCGACACCCCGCCGCATGTCGACGAGGCGTTTGCCGTCGCCACGTACACGGCCGCGCAGGATCGCACGCCTGCCATGAAGGCGACGCTGGCAGGCTCGGATGCGTTGTGCCAACGCCTGCTCGACGCCGATGCGTTCGTCTTCGCCATGCCCATGTACAACTGGTCGATGCCTTCCGCGTTCAAGGCGTTTATCGACAGCATCACGCGTACGGGGCTGACCTATGTGAATGCGGACGACGGCCGCGTGGTCGGTCAGCTTTCACGTCAGAAGGCGCTCTTCATTACGAGCCGCGGCGCGGATTTGCGCGCGGGTTCGCCTTATGAAGCCATGGATGCGCTCACGCCTTCGCTGAAGGCCGCCTTCGGCTTTCTCGGCGTGGCGGATCCGACCTTTGTCGATGCCCAGCCGCTGCAGTTTGCCAATCCCGAAGCGCGCATTGAAGCGCTTCAGCGCGCGCGTGCTGAACTGGACGCGGTGGCGTCGAGCTGGGTGTCGTCTTCAGCGAATTCGAGCGATGAAACCTTTAACGCTTTGTCAGGAGTCACAGCATGACAATCCGCACACTGATCGCGGCGGCCACGTTCGCCAGCCTTTCCCTCCTCGGGACTGCGCACTCCGCATTCGCCGCTGACGCAAGCGCGCCGCACGAAACGATCACGCCCGCGTTCACCGAGGCGATCGCCAACGTGCCGGGCAAGACGATGACGGCGCTCGTCGTCGAGTATGCGCCCGGTGGCAAGTCGACGCCGCATCGGCACGGCCAGGCTTTCGTGGTCGGCTACGTGCTGTCGGGGGCGATCCGCAGCCGCGTGAACAACGGCGAAGAACGCGTCTACCATGCCGGCGAACACTGGACCGAGAAGCCCGGCGTGCATCACACCGTGAGCGAAAACGCGAGCGATACCGAACCCGCCAGGCTGCTGGCGATCTTCGTGGCTGACACGAAAGACAAGAATTTGGTTACATTCGACAAGAAGTGATGGAATTGGCGTGACCGGATGAGCCGGCACGCAGACCAGCGCAGGGGCTTGTCGCCCCTGCCTCCCCGACGGGGAAATGTCGTTCCCCGATAAATAGGCATGCGAATCGATGCCGCACCGGCTTCACTCATTTGACAAGGTATGCTCGATCCCGGGCTGTACAATTTATGCCCTCTACGATATTTGTAACGAAGACTCGCCTGATGTCCGCGACGACCTATCCAGCTTTCAGTCTTGCGCGCCCTACGCCTCGCTGATCGGGCATGCGGTCCTGGTCATCGGAAAGAGAACTTGAACCACTTTGCCACAGCACCGCCGGACCAACCCGCACTAATGAGCAGCAACCCGATCGTGGATCTGAGCTCAGTGACCGTATGCGCGGCCGACTCGATCCATCCAGCGCTCGCCGCTCGTGCGTTGGACATCTCGGCGGCCCGCTGCACGTTCGCGGACGCAATCCTCTTCACTCACGAGACCGTACCCGCCCGTGCGGCGCGCACGGTGCTGATTCCGCGCCTGCAGTCGAAGCAGGATTACTCCGCCTTCATGATCAAGCATCTCGTGAATCACGTGACCACGCCGTGGGTGCTTGTCATCCAGTGGGACGGCTATGTGCTGGACGCCACGGCGTGGAGCGAAACGTTTTTCGGCTACGACTATATCGGTGCATGCTGGCCGTTCCACGCGGACGGGATGAACGTGGGCAATGGCGGGTTTTCACTGCGCTCGAGAAAGCTATTGCAGGTGCTCGCCGGAGCACGGTTCGAATTTCTGCCCGGCGTGAACGAAGACGATCTGATCTGCCGGACTTATCGGCCGTTGCTCGAAGCGGAGTACGGTATCCGTTTTGCGCCTGCGGATGTCGCAGCCCGGTTTGCTTATGAGCACATCCGCCCTGACGATCCGACATTCGGTTTTCATGCTGCGTTCAACATGTGGCGGCATGTCGACGATGACATGATGATGGAGATGGTCGGCGCGCTCGACGTCCGGACCTTCACCTCCAGCGAGGTCATGCAATTGCTCATGGCTTACTGCAACCTGCGCAAATTCGCCTGCATAAAGGTGATGTATGAACGGTACCGGAGTCTCTGGAGCACGCAGCAGATCGTGCAGAACATGCTGGCAACCGGGGTCCCCGGTGAAGCTATCCTGCAATACGTCGACCTCTGCGAAAGGCTCGTGAACAATGACAACCGAGGATTCGGCACTTGACGACGACCATCGAACCTGAACAGCGGCTTCACGCCGCCTATGCGCGTCACGAGCACGATCCGCACGATCTTGCGAACGTACGCGAGATTTGCGACACGCTGATCGCGCTCACGCGTGAGGACGAACTGCTTCCATGGGCAGACCGAGCGCTGGCGCTCGGCGCGCAACACCCCGATTTTCTTGCGATGCGCGCTTTCGCATTGGACCTGCAAGGCCGGCACGCCGAGGCGGTCGAGACACGCGTGCACGATCCGTCGATGTCGAGCGACCCCGCGCTCTCCAGGCTGCGACTCGGCTATAGCCTGATGATGGCCGGCGATCTCGAACGCGCGATCCCATGTCTGGACGAGGCGCGCCAGCCGTCTGCTTCCGCGACACCGCGGATCGTTGCGACAGCCGGGCATCTTCTGGGTGAGGCGATGCTCAAGTCAGCAGACACGCGGGGCTTCGCGCACTGGCTCAAACGCAACGAATCCGGCGATGCGGCCAGTTATCGTCCGGTTGGCATCTCTGAATGGGCCGACGAATCTGACCTGCGCGATCGACGCGTGCTCATCGCACATCAATTGGGTTTCGGCGATAACTTTCTGCTGGCGGCCTGCGTGGCTGACTGGCGGGCCGCCGGCGCGACTGTGATGATCACTTGCGACCCGCAGGCGCATGCGCTCATGGAGGCGTCGCTGCCCGAGTGCGAAGTCGTCAGCGCGGAACGTCCGTCTGCCTTGCACGGTGCACTGCCCGACGCGGTGCGGCTGCGCGTCGAGGCGTTCGCGCCGCATCTGTACGCGACGCTGCTGCATCTGCCGCTTCTGAGTGCCGCGCAGCAACCCTCCGCGTTCCGGTTTCGGCCGTACATTCGGGCTCCGCATGCGAAACAGCAGATTGCGGCGGAGTGGGCTCGGCAACTGCGAGCACAACATCCGGGAAAGAGGCTGGTCGGCCTGTTCTGGGATTGCTATCAGCGACACCTGCCTCACGTCGGCAGCGCGATGCGGTGCTGGGCTATGCGCCGCAGCCTGCCGCTCGGGGCGGTGAACCGGATCGTGACGGACTCCTTCCTGAGCGACCGGATACAGTTCGTGAACCTGCACCACCCGGTGACCGAAGCCTTGGCCGGCGCACCGGCCGGCGACGTCGACCGCTATCTGCCCGGCATCCATTTTTTCGACGACACCGCCGCGTGCATCGGCGAGTTGGACGCGGTGGTCGCGGTGGACTCGGCGGTCGCCAATCTTGCCGCGATGATGGGCAAACCGACTTGCGTGCTGCTCAACACTTCTGGTGACTGGCGTTGGGGCAGCCAGGGAACCACCAGCCCGTGGGTTGAAGGCGTGACCGTGCTGCGGCAGAGACACGAGGGCGACTGGGGGCCCGTCGTTGAAAACGCAGCGACATGGCTAGCCACGCTGTGAACATGCTCGGGCCAGCTCGCGCGATGGACTCTGCAGCCCCGCCTTTCTGGTGTGCGATAGCAACGCGTCGTCGAGCCATTCCCTTTGTGCCGGCGATTGCGCTGCGTCGCCCAGCTTAACTTCATCCGGAGAACGGCTATGCATCCCACCGCCATGCAAAACTGCCAACAATTCTTTGACTGCTACGCGCCGTATGTCGCCTTGCCCGACGAGAAAGTGAGCGTGATCGAAATTGGCAGCCAGAACGTCAACGGCTCGCTGCGCAGCGTGTGTCCGGCAGCCTTTGCGTATACGGGGCTCGATTTCGTGGCAGGCTGCGGCGTTGACGTGGTGCTGCAAGATCCCTATGCGCTGCCGTTTGCCGACGAAAGCGCCGACATCGTGCTCGCCAGTTCCGTCTTCGAACATTCAGAGATGTTCTGGCTGCTGTTTCTCGAAGTCATGCGCATCCTCAAGCCCGCGGGACTCTTTTATCTGAACGTGCCTTCGAATGGTGATTTTCATCGGTGGCCGGTCGATTGCTGGCGCTTCTACCCGGACAGCGGCAACGCTCTCGTGGCATGGAGTAGACGAAACGGCATGAGTCCGCTTTTGCTCGAATCGTATACGAGCCTGCAGCACGCGGACCAGTGGAACGATTTCGTTGCCGTGTTCCTCAAGGACGAAAGCCACGCTCGACGTTATCCGCTGCGCATTCTGGAGCACAAGCGCGATTTCCTTAACGGCATCGTCGCCGACGAGCCGGGTCGCTTCCTCAATTATTCGCAACTGCCGCAGGATCGGATCAGGCTGAATACGATTCGCGAGGCGGTCGATCAGGCGCTTTCGTGACGGGCTAAGCCCGCACTGATGGTCGCACGCGAACGGAGACGGTGTTAGGCATGTCGCCGGCCGTGGTTGGCAGGCTCTTCAAGAAACGCTACACCGCGCGGCGACTCCGCGAGTCGCCGCTGGTCATGGAGGCCAGAACGCGGCTTCGCGCTGAATGATGGATAACACGCTGAGGAGCCCACCGCGCCTAAAACTTCGGATGACATTCGAAACTCATCGACGACCCGTGCTCCGTCAGCCCTTGCACGCCGCTGACGGTTTCCTTCGTCACGCTGGTCTGCATGCCGCGACGCTCGCAGTAATCGCGCGCTTCGCTCATCGCCTGCTCATGCGCGCGGGCCCACGCGAGGCGTCCGCCTGTCGCGCTCGCCGCGACCGTATAGGTATTGGCTTTGCTGGTGGCGACCACGTCGCTTGAACTGGCGCAGCCGACGAGGCTCGCGCACGCGGCCACAGCCGCGATGAAGGCACGGGCCCGTCCCGACAATGCGCTTCGCGCCGCGAGCGCCCCGGGTGCCTGGCTCCGTTCGGGTATGCGGCCTGAGACAGCGTTGAACATGTATCACCTGCACATTTTTGCGGATTGACCAATCGTGAAATTATCCGCAATCACGCGTTAGAGATCAGCCTCGCCACCCGAAAACACTGTTGCGTGCGCCCGAACAATCCCAGTCCGGCCCGCGCGAATTGCGCGGCACGGACGTTGCTGACAGGTCTTCGTGTGAGCGCATCGCGGCTCGCTTCACGGAGTGTGCAGACATGCCCGATCAACGACCTGTTCCACCAAGACCCGCCCTGCCGACCGACGCGCGCGGCATGATCGGCAACATGAAAACCACGGCGCTCGTCTCGCTGCGCGGCTCGATCGACTTCATGTGCTTTCCGCGCATCGACTCGCCGACGATTTTTGCCGGCCTGCTCGAGCCGTCGCGTGGCGGCGCTTTCTCGATCGAACCTACGTTCGAAGGCGCCAACGTCAAGCAGATGTATCTGCCCGACACCAACGTCCTGCTGACCCGCTTCATGACGCCCGAGGGCGTGTGCGAACTGATGGACTTCATGCCGGTTCCCGAGGATGGCAGCGGCGCCGATGCCGCCGCGCCGCTACCCAACTGCGTGATCCGCGTCGTGCGGGTCGTGCATGGGCGCATGGCGTTCAGGATGCGTTGCGAGCCGCGCTTCGACTATGCGCGCGGCACGCACACGGCTCACATCGATAAGAACGGCGCCGTGGAATTTCACGCCGCCGCCAACGCCGGCATTGAAAGCGGCCAGCAACTGCGCCTGAACAGCACCTTGCCGCTCGCGCTCGACCACGGCGCCGCGCACGCGGAATTCGAGCTGAGCGATAGCGAGACGGCCGGCTTCGTTTTCGGCGAAGCCGAAGGCTTGCGCGAAAAGTCGTTCGATTGCGAAGCGGCGTTGACCGATACGATCCGCTACTGGCGAAGCTGGTCGGCGCAATCCACGTATCGCGGGCGCTATCGCGAAGTCGTGATGCGCTCGGCGCTGACCTTGAAGCTGCTGAGTTCCAGCGAGCATGGCGCGATCGTGGCTGCGCCGACCTTCGGGCTCCCCGAAGCGCTCGACGGTTCGCGCCGCTGGGACTACCGCTTCACATGGATTCGCGACGCCGCGTTCTCCGTGTACGCGCTGCTGCGTCTCGGCTATACCGGCGAAGCGCGGCATTTCATGACATGGATCGCCGGACGCAGCCGGCAATGCGATTCGGACGGCTCGCTGAACGTCATGTACACCATCGACGGCAAGGAGCCGCCTGAAGAAACCGAAATCACGGCGCTGTCGAACGGGAACGGCGTGGCGGGCGTACCGCTCGTCGGCAACGCGGCGCGCGACCAGGTCCAGCTCGATGTGTACGGCGCGCTGCTCGACGCGATCTATCTGTACAACAAGTACGGCGCCGCGATCTCGCACGACGGCTGGCGCGACGTCACGCGCACCGTCGACTATGTCGTCGAACACTGGCGCGAACCGGACCACGGCATCTGGGAGTTTCGCAACGGCCTGCGGCCCCTGCTCCATTCGCGGCTCATGTGCTGGGTCACGGTGGACCGCGCGCTACGTCTCGCGGAAAAGCGTTCTTTGCCTGCGCCGCTCAAAAGCTGGTTCGACGCGCGCGACGCCATCCACGCCGATATCCACGAGCACTTCTGGAACGAAGAACTGAACGCGTTCGTGCAGACGCCGGATTCGCAACGACTCGATGCGTCCGCGTTGATGATGCCGCTCGTGCGCTTCATCGGCCCAACCGATCCGCGCTGGCTCGGCACGCTCGACGCGATCGGCAGGGAATTGAAGGTGGATCCGCTGATCTTCCGCTACACGCGCGGCACGACGCTCGACGGCTTGCCCGGCGTAGAAGGCGGCTTCAGCGCCTGTTCGTTCTGGTATGCGGAAGCGTTGGCACGAGCCGGACGCGTCGACGAAGGCCGCCTCGTGTTCGAGAAGATGCTCGCGTACGCGAATCACGTCGGCCTGTTTTCCGAGGAAGTCGCCACCAGCGGCGAAGCACTCGGCAATTTTCCGCAGGCGCTGACGCATCTCGCACTGATCAGCGCGGCGTACCAGCTCGACCGCAATCTCGACAAGGTTCACGTTCCGTGGACCTGAGCACGCCGCATCGCTTGCATCGTTGATAGCGCAAAAATCTTCCGGAATCGGTTTTCAGCGTCTAGTCTGTAACGACATCATTTAAACCAGCCGGACGCTGAACCGGAGGAGACATCGATGGATCTCGAAGCACGCACCATGAAACGCGTCACGGTTCGGCTCGTGCCGTTCCTGATTCTGTGTTATTTCATTGCCTATCTCGACCGCGTCAACGTCGGCTTTGCCGCACTGCAGATGAACAAGGCGCTCGGCCTGTCCGCGAGTGCTTTCGGTTTCGGCGCCGGGATTTTCTTCATCGCGTATTTTTTCTTCGAAGTCCCATCTAATCTGCTGCTGGAGAAATTCGGCGCGCGCCGCTGGATCGCGCGGATCATGTTCACGTGGGGCATTCTCGCAGGCGCGATGGCGTATATCCCAGATATTGCGCGCTTCACGGGGCTCTCCGCCGCGCACGTGTTTTACGGCTTGCGGATTCTGCTCGGCGTCGCCGAGGCGGGTTTCTTTCCGGGCATCATCTTCCTGCTCACGCTGTGGTTTCCCGCTGCGTATCGCGGTCGCGTGGTCGGTTATTTCATGGCGGCGATTCCGCTGTCCACGGTGATCGGCGGCCCGATTTCGGGCGCCTTGCTGTCGATGGACGGCTTCGCCGGACTGGCCGGCTGGCAGTGGGTCTATCTGATCGAGGCCGCACCCGCGCTGGTGCTCGCGTTCGTCGTGCTCTCCTACCTCACCGACAAGCCCGCCGACGCCACCTGGCTCGCCGCCGACGAACGCGGCTGGCTGGTCGCGCGCCAGGCGCAGGAGCGCGCGCATCGCGAAGCGGTGCACACGTTCAGCGTGAAAGAGGCGCTCTTCAATCCCCGCGTGCTCGCGGTCGCGCTGATCTATTTCGGTGCGAACGCAACCAACTACGGGCTGAGTTTCTTCCTGCCGCAGATCGTCAAATCGTTCGGGCTCACCAACCTGCAGACGGGTTTCGTGACGTCGCTGCCGTATATCGTCGGCGTGATCAGCATGGTGTTCTGGGGACGGCACTCGGACCGCAAGCTCGAACGCAAACGCCACGTGGCGATCGCGCTGCTGGTGGCGGCGGGCGGCATCGCGGCGGCGGCCGGGCTCGACAATCCGGTGCAGAAGATGATCGCGTTGTCGATTGCCGGGTTCGGTATCTTCGGCTGCCTGCCGGTGATCTGGACCTTGCCGGCCTCGTTCCTGTCGGGTGCGGCGGCGGCGGGCGGCATCGCCGCGGTCAATTCTCTGGGCAATCTGGCGGGTTTCTTCGGACCGTATGCGATGGGCTGGATCAAGGACAGCACCGGCGGCTTCGGCGCCGGTTTGTTGTGCCTGGCGGGCGCGGGGCTGGTCGGCGTCGCGGCTGTGCTGTTGCTGCATCACGATGCGTCGCTTGAGGCATCGGCGGGGGTTTCGGATCGGGAGGTGGCGGGGACAGGCGAGGCGGCTCGGTCGTAGAGACGCTGGCTGGGTGCCGTCGAAGCGAAGCGCGTCAGGTCGCGGTGACGATGAGAAAGCCTAGCGTGAGGCCGGCCGCGCCGGTGAAAAACAATGTGCGGCCTAGGCGCATTTGTGGAATGCCCCGCGCGAGTTCAGCCGCACGAGCCAAAAGCGCTGCCTCGGCTCAACCACGCAGCGCTGCGCAACACCGCTCACGGCGACCCGCGCCCGCCCGCCGACGTCTCCGGCAGCGCGTTGGCCGGACTGCCGGCGTCCGGCGGCACCACATCGTCCGGCGTGGGCGTCGGCGCCAGTGCCGGTTCGCCGCCACCGCGCGCTTCACCGTC